>NZ_JBQHCV010000007.1:0-472202 GCF_052068215.1 Nonomuraea sp. H19
CCCCGCACCACCTGGACCCAATGGAGCTGGGGCGCCGCCCGCCGCGTCCCCCTGGACGCACTGCAACCCGGAGACCTCCTCTTCAGCAAAGGCCTGGGACACATGGGCATGTACGCCGGCAACGGAAAAATGGTCCACGCACCCCAGACCGGAGACGTCGTCAAAGTCGTCGACCTCGACGACTACTGGCGCAACCGCCTGCTCGGCGCAGTCCGCCCATGACAGACCCCCTCTACCCGGCCATCGAGGCGTGCATCCCTGCGGGCCGGCTCAGATCAGACTGCTCCAGTACGCCCAGAACCGGGCCGCGATCAAGGTCATGATGCCGAGGAACCAGAGGGTCAGAACCACTGTGTGGTAGCCGGCCGCGGCCTGCGCCGCCCGTCGTCCGGCCGCGGTGGCGGGCAGGTTCCCCGTCGTCGCGTTGTGCAGGGTGACGTACCAGAAGACCGGAATGGTGACCGCCCAGACGATCATGCAATAGGGGCACAGCGCGCCGATGACGTAGAGGCTCTGGAAGATCAGCCAATGGACGAGGACGACGCCTGCCGTGACGCCTGCCTGCATGCCGAGCCAGAACCAGCGGGCGAGCCGGGCCCCGGCCGGCAGGGCGGCGCCCACGGTCGTGACGACGGCGAAGCCCGCGATGCCCAGCAGCGGGTTCGGGAAGCCGAAGAGCTCCGCCTGCGGGGTCCGCATGATGGAGCCGCAGGCGAGGATCGGGTTGATGCTGCAGCTCGGCTCGTAGCCGGGGTCCTTCAGCAGCGCGATCTTCTCGACGGCGAGTACGAACGATGCCACCAGTCCGACGGCGCCGCCGATCAGGAGCAGTCGCGGCAGCAGCCGGGGAAAGGGCGGGTTCGCGGGCGGCGCCGCGCGGTCACCCGGCGAGCGCCGCATCGATGGCCGCCTTGAACTCGTCCTCGGACCGAGGCTGGATCTTCGTGCCGTTGAGGAAGAACGTCGGGGTGCCCTGGACGCCCGGGGCTTCCCCGTCGGCGGCGTCCTTTTCGACGCGCGCGAGGGTGGCCGGATCGTCGTAGGCCTTGTCCCAGGCGTCCATGTCGAGCCCGAGCGCCTTGGCGTGACCGCGGAAGACCTCGTCGGCGGGTGCCCGCTGCTGTCCCCACCGATCCTGGGTCTCGTACATCAGCCGGTACATCGCCTCGAACCGGCCCTGCCGGGCGGCGGCCTCCGCTGCCCGGGCGGCGCGCATCGCGTTGAAGTGGGCGGCGAGCGGGAAGTGCCGCACCACGAAGGTGATCTTTCCGGCGTACTGCTGACGCAGCCGTTCCACCACGGGGTAGTGCGCCCTGCAGCCCCCGCACTCGAAGTCGAGGAACTCCACCAGCGTCACCTTGCCGTCCGGGGCGACCTGCAGGCGGTGGCTGTCCGCGCGTACCAGCCGTGACTCGCCGGAAGCGCCGGCCCCAGGACGGAAAGCGTTGACCGCCAGCAAGACGGCCAACACCACGACGAACACGCCGGACACCGACAGGGAGATCATGACGTTCTTCCTGCGCGCCGCCTTGCGCTGGTCGTCGGCGCGGATGGCCTCTATCTTGGTGCGCCGGGCCTCGGCCCGGTCCTGCTGTGACACTCGTTCTCCTGTTCATCGATGCGGACAGGTGTCCTCATGGGTGCGCGGGCGGGCGGTTCGATCGCGACAGCCGTCGCAGCGCGGTCTCGGCGGGTCCGGGGTGCCGGCGGCGTTCAAGGACGCGGGCTGCGGCAAGGGTGATCAGCCATACGGCGACCGCGTAGCCGGCGATGGCCGCACTGTGCAGGTGGGCCCCGAGCCCGAAGCCCCACGCGGCGAGCACAGGGGCGCAGAGCACCGACTGCGCCAGGTAGGCCGACAGGGAGCGTTGGCCCACGGCGGTGACGCCCCTGACGACCGGCCCCGGCCTCCGGCTGGAGAGCCGATGCCCGAGCAGGCCGAAGGCGGCCGCGTAGCCGAGCCCGGCGGGAAGGCCGGTGGTCAGCTGGGTGACCTCGAAGACGAACATCGACTCCTCCGGGATCGGCAGCCATCCCATGACCGCCATGGCGTGCGGCAGGCCGCCCAGCCAGCCGATCGGGACGCCGACGGCCGCCACCCGCCGCAGCAACGGCAGGTGGTCCTGCGGCCGCTCGAGGATCCGCTGCCGGGCCGCCCAGAAGCCGAGCACGATGGCGACGGGCAGAGTCAGCGCGAGGAGCCCCTGGCCGACGGTGACCACCGGCCAGAAGGCCAGGCGGTCCAGTACGGCGGCGAGCGGGTCGCCCTGCCCGCTGGCGGCCGTCCCCAGGCCCAGGTAACCCACCGTCTCGGGCGGCTCGGGTGCGATCGCGGCCAGGTAGGCGCCTGCGATGCCGATCAGGGTCGCCAGCGTGAGCAGGCCGGTGCCGATCATCGCCCAGGTGAGCAGCGTACGGTCGCCGCGGCGGAGGAACAGCCGGGCCAGCAACACCCCGGTCAGGCCGTAGGCGCCGAGAATGTCGCCCTGCCACAGCAGCGCGGCGTGGACGAATCCGAACATCAGCAGCCACAGGTTGCGGCGGCGCAGCTGCGCCAGGGCGGCGGGCAGCGATCGGCCCGCCGCCTGCCGGCGCGTCAGGGCCTGCACCATGCCGTAGCCGAACAGGAACGCGAACATCGGGTAGACGCGAAAGTCCACGGTGATGATGCTCAGGACCTGCACGATCCGGTCGAGTGCCGAACCCCCCGGCGGGTGGATGGTGCTGGGGCGCAGGTCCCTCCCCCACAGGTACCAGGGCGTGTTGGCGACCGCGATGAGCAGGAGCATCCCGCCCCGGGCGAGATCGGGCGCCAGCACCCGCGTGCCGGGGGCGGCTTCGGTGACGGTCATGCGGGCCTGCCCTCCCGGCCGTCGCCGAGGTCGAGGTCGAATCCGGCGGCGGCCAGCTCGGTCAGGAAGGCGACCGGGTCCACGAGCTGCTCCATGTGCCCGGCCCCGGGCGGGAGGCCGGGCAGCCGGTGGATCAGCAGCGCGGCGGTGCGCCCGGTGGCGCGGCTCTGCCGCCGTCCGCTGAAGGAGGCCTGCACCGTGCCGCAGCGCACCGTCACGGCGAATCCGTCACCGCCGACATGAACCGTGCCGAGCGCGCCGAGCAGCAGGCGGCGGACCTGGGGACGGCGGAGCAGGCGGGCGACGGCCGGGCGTCCGGCGGCGGACAGCAGCCGGGTGACGAGACGGGAGTCCAGGCACAGTCCCGTGCGGGCCGCGGTCACGCCGAGGGTGCCGGGCAGGGTGTACTGGTCGGAGAACGGGAAGCGGTGCACGGTGCGCTCGCCGGACGGCGCGGGGAACCTCATCGTCCAGGAGCCCTCGAGCTGCCCCAGCCCGTCCAGCGTCCAGGCGAGCGCGGCGGGCCCGTGCGCCTCCCCCGAGCCCAGCAGCGCGCCGATGAGCAGGTCCGGGGACCCGGAGCGCTCGGCGCAGACGCGCGCCAGCAGGTTGGTGACGCCGGGGATCAGCCCGACGCTGAGGGCGAGCGTGGCGCCGCGTTCCCTGGCCGGTCCGTCCAGCCGCTGGAGACCGGCGAGCAGGTGATGGGAGGCCGTCACGTCCACGTAGTGGATGCCGCGTTCCACGCAAGCGCGGGCCACGCGAACGTTGTCGATCTCCGCGCACATGAGGACGGTGCCGGCCCCGTCGAGTGCCCGGGACAGGTCGGCGGGGTCGGCGGCGTCCACCCGCATCGCCGTGGTCCCGGGGACGGGCGGGGCCTTGTCCGGGTTGCGTCCGGCCACGATGACGTTCGTGCCGGGGCGGCCGGTGAGCGCGGCGGCCGCCTCGCGGCCGACCGCGCCGTAGCCGCCCAGGATGAGGATGGTGTTCATGGGCGGTTCGCTCCTTGCGGTCGCGGGGTGGTGGCCGGGTCTGCGCCCCGGCGGGTGAACATGACCAGGGCGCAGCCGATCCCGAGGACCGCGAGGCCGGCCGCGATCGCGAATCCGGCCCTGAGCCCGCTCGCGGGGTCTGCCTGGGAGCCGGTCCACGCCGCCGCGGCCAGCAGCACGCCGGTCAGGCCGAGCGCGGCGCCCACCCGCTGAGCGGTGTTGAGCAGGCCGGAGGCGGCCCCTTGCTGGTCCGCGGGCGCGGCGCGTACGGCGGAGGCGGTGGAGCCGACGAAGACCGCCGGCAGTCCCATGGCGAAGGCGATGCTGAAGGGCAGCACGACGGTGAGGAACCCGGCACCGGCGTGCAGGAAGATCGCGTATCCGGTCAGTCCGGAGCCGAGCAGGCCCATGCCCGCCGCCAGCACCAGGCGCGTCCCGAAACGCCCCACCGCCCAGGGCAGCACGGTCCTGGCGGTCACCATGTTGACCACCGCGATCGGCAGCACGGCGAACCCGGCGGCGATCGCCGAATATCCCATGACCTCTTGCAGCATCAGCGACAGCAGCACGAACGCCGGTACGTGCGCGGCGCCCACCAGCGCATTGGCCACGGTGCCCGCGCGCACCTCGCGCTCGCGCAGCAGCCCGCGGGGCAGGATCGGCCGCGGGTGGCGCCGCTGGTTGACCGCGAACACGCCGGCGAACGCCACGGTGACCGTGGTCGCGGCGAGGGTGAGGGCGTCCCAGCCACGTACGGGGAGTTCGGAGGCCACGAACACCAGCGCCAGCAGGCATCCGGTGCCGGTGAGTGCGCCTACCAGATCCAGGCGCGGCCTGGTGATCGTCCGGGGCGGGTCCGCGGGGAGCAGGCGCGGGCTCGCGATGAGCGCCACCAGGCCGATGGGAATGTTGATCAGGAAGATCCACGGCCAGCCGAGCGTCTGGGTGAGGATCCCGCCCAGCGCCACGCCGGAGCCGGCGCCGAAGGCCGCCATGGCGCTCCACACCCCGAACGCCCGCCGGTAGGCCGCGGGCTCGGTGAAGATCGCGGCGAGCAACGCCAGCTCGGCGGGGACCACGATCGCCGCGCCGACGCCCTGCACCGCCCGGCCGGCGAGCAGTGTGCCGGCGTCGGGCGCGAAACCGCACACCAGCGACCCCACGGTGAACAGCGCGATGCCGGCCTGGAACATCCGGCGGCGGCCGAGCAGGTCGGCGGCCCGGCCGGCGACGAGCTGAAAGCCGCCGAAGGTCAGCTGGTAGGCGTTGACGACCCAGGCCAGGCCGGTTTCGGTGAACGCCAGCGCCACGCCCAGTGTCGGGAGCGCGACGTTGACGATGGAGACCTCGAGGAACACCACGAGCTCGACCGAGGTCAGCAGCAGTAACGCCGCGAGCCCACCCCGGCCCCATGTTTTTGTAGTCACGCTACAAGAATGTTTCTATAGTGACGCTATAGTCAAATCGTGAGCGAAACACGACGACACCGAGCCGGACGCGCACCCGAGAAGGAGGACGGGCGTACCGCGCGGGCCCGATCCACCCGCGCCCGCATCACCGCCGCGGCCACCGACCTGTTCACCACGGCGGGCTACACCACCACGAGCATCACCGCCATCGCCGACAAGGCCGGGGTGAGCGAGCAGACCGTCTACTACGCCTTCGGCACCAAGCGGGCCATCCTCACCACGGCCCTCGACCTGGCCATCGCCGGCGACGACGAGCCCATCCCCACGCTGGAACGGCCATGGGTGCACCAAGCGCTCGCCGACCCGGACCCGCTCGGGCACATACGGCGCCAGGTCGCCGGCGCCGGAGACATCTACCTGCGCGCCGCGCCGCTGCTGGACGTCGTGCGCAGCGCCGCCACGACCGATCCCGACCTGGCCGAGGTCTGGGCCGCCAACATCCAGCAGCGACTCACCGTGCAACGCGTCTTCGCCGAAGCCCTGGCTCGCAAGGCGCCCCTGCGCAGCGGGCTCACGGCCGACGCCGCGGCCGACATCGCCCTGGCGATCCTCTCCCCCGAGACCTACAACCTTCTCGCGGGCAACCGGGGATGGGAGCACGCCCGGTGGCAGGCCTGGGCCGCCGATGCCCTGATCGCCCTGCTCATGACGCCGCCTGCCACCTCTTGACTGCGCCGCGGAAACGGCCTGGGCGCGCTGTCGCCCCGCGCACGCCTGCCCGCCATCCGCGCTTGCTCACGGAAGCCGCTTCACGCTATCTTGGAATAGTCGTTCCAAGATAGGAGCTCGCGGATGCCGGACGTCAAGCATTTCGATCCCGACGTGGCGCTGGATCACATCGTGCGCTTGTTCTGGGAGCGCGGCGCCGACACCACGGGCATCGCCGATGTGGTCGAGGCGACCGGGCTGAGCCGCTCCAGCCTTTACGCGACCTTCGGCGGCAAGGGGCAGCTGTACGCGGCCGCGCTGCGCCGCTACCTGGAGCGGCAGTCGCAGCCGGTGTTCGCCGCCCTGGCCGCCGACGAGCGGGGCCTGCCCGCCATCATCGGGTTCTTCGAGCAGCTGGTGGCCGCCCGCTGCGCGGGCGAGCACGCCCGCTGGGGTTGCCTGGTCACCAACGCGCACGCCGCGTCAGGGCGCGATCTTCCCGAGGTACGGCAGGCACTGGACGACCACCACGGCGCGTTGCGCTCGGCCATGCGCACCGCGCTGGAGGCGGCTCGCGGGCACGGCCGGTTGCGGCCCGGTCTGGACCTGGAGGCCGAAGCGGAGGCGCTCACCCTGCTGGCCTACGGGGTCAACCTGCGCTCGCGAGGCGGCGCCGAGGCGGCCGAGCTGCTGACCGGCGTGCGTGCCGTGCTGGATTCCCTCACCAAGGAGAAGTGATGATCGATTTCACGGTGTACGACGAGAGCGACGCCCCCGAGGCGGCGCGCCCGATGCTGGAGGCGGCCAAGAAGCGCATGGGCTTCGTCACCACGCTCAACGGCGTGATGGCCGAGTCGCCCGAGCTGCTGGCCGGCTACAACGCGCTGGCCGAGCAGTTCGGCAAGTCCTCACTGCCGGGACCGGCCAAGCATGTGGTGTGGATCACCGCCAGCGTGGAGAACGGCTGCGAATACTGCGTCGCGGCGCACTCCACGCTCGCCTTGCGCGCCCGCGTTCCGGCGGAGGTGGTGGCGGCGCTGCGGGCGGGCAAGCCCTTGGACGATGCGGCGCTGGAGGCCGCCCGGCGGCTGACCCGGGCGATGGTCGCCGAGCGCGGCTGGGTGGGCGACGCCGAGATCGAGGCGTTCCTGGCGGCCGGCTACACGCGCCGGCACGTGCTGGACATCGTGCTCGGCGTGGGGATGAAGACGCTGTCGAACTACACCAACCACATCGCCCACACCCCGCTGGACCCGGCGTGGCAGGACCAGGAGTGGACCCGCGACGTACCGGGCGGAGAGGTCATCGCCTCGTAAGGTCTTGGCGGCCGATCCGCCCCTACGCTGTTCGCATGATCAACGTTCGCGCAGCCCGTATCGCGGCCATCACTTTGTCTGCGACGCTGCTGCTGACCGGGTGCGGTGCCGCCGGATCGGACGATGCGGCGGCCGGTCCGGCCGACAGCACGGCGCCGCTGTCGGCCACCCAGGCGCCCCCGCCCGCCACGGCGTCGGCCACCGTACCGGCAGCACTGGAGTTCACCGCCAAGACCTTGAACGGCGACACCTTCGACGGCACCAGCCTGGCCGGAAAGCCGGTGGTCTTCTGGTTCTGGGCGCCGTGGTGCCCCAAGTGCATGTCGGAGGCCCCCGCGGTCAAAGCCGCCGCCGGCACCTTCAAGGACGTGACGTTCGTCGGGGTCGCGGGTCTGGACACCGAGGCGGCGATGAAGGAGTTCGTCCAGCGCACCGGCACCGGGAACATCGTCCAGCTGTCCGACGAGAAGGGCGCAGTCTGGACCAAGCTGGGCGTCAGCTCGCAGTCCACGTTCGTGTTCATGAAGCCAGACGGCTCCACCGAGAAAGCCTCCGGCCCGCTCGGCAAGGACAGCCTGACCGGGCACCTGCAAAAGCTCCTGGCCGGGTAGTGGGAGCCATGTCGGAGTTGTCGCAATGAGCGCCGACCTGCCGCTCGCGCTGGCCCTGGCGGCCGGCCTGGTGGCCGCGTTCAACCCATGCGGGTTCGCCATGCTCCCGGTCTACCTGACGCTGTTGATCTCCGATGAGGGCGGCTCCCGCCGGGGGCCCCTCCTGCGCGCGCTGACGCTGTCGGCCGCGATGACCGCCGGATTCGTCACGGTCTTCGGCCTGTTCGGGCTCATCGTCACCCCGCTGGCCATCTCGGTCGGCCGCTACCTGCCGTGGGTCACGATCGCCATCGGAGTGGTCCTGCTCGGGCTGGGTGCCTGGCTGCTGACCGGCCGCGAGCTGCTGCTGCGCACGCCCGCTCTGGGGACCGGGCGTGTCACCACTTCGCCGATCTCGCTGTACGGCTACGGCCTGTCGTACGCGGTGGCCTCCCTGTCCTGCACGGCCGGACCTTTCCTGGCGATCACTTCGGCTTCGTTGACCACCGGCGGCGCGCTCGGCGGCTTGGCCGTATTCGTGGCGTACGCGATCGGCATGGGCCTGGTCGTGGCGCTGCTCTCGCTGGCCGTGGCACTGGCCCGGGCCACAGCGGTGGCCCGGCTGCGGCTGCTGCTGCCGTACGTGTCAAGGACCAGCGGCGCGCTGCTCGTCCTGGCCGGGCTGTACGTCGCCTACTACGGCTGGTACGAGCTGCGGGTGTTCTCCGGCGCCGCCACCGAGGATCCCGTCATCGACGCGGCCACCGCCGTGCAGGGCGCGATCACCGGCTGGCTGGAGGGCCTCGGCGTGGGCTGGATCGCCCTCGCGCTGGCCGTACTGGTCATGGTCACATTCGGGCTGCGACGTCTCAGATCCGCCAAGGGCGGCTGACCCGCGTTCCTCAGCGCGGCCGGACGATGGCCGCTATGCCTGAGGACGGGGCTGCTGATCCCCGCGATGCTTGGGCGTGGGCGGTTCCATGGCCTTCTCGACCCGATCATGATCGACGAAGGACAGGCCTCGTTCGACGACGCGATAGACCACCGCGGTGAGGGGGACGGCCACGACCGCGCCCGCGATTCCGCCTATCAAGGTCCCGCCGGTGACGGCCACCAGCACCACCGCGGGGTGCAGACGTACGGCCTTACCGATGATGACCGGCTCCAGCAGGTTGCCCTCCAGCTGTTGAACGATGACGACCGCCGCCAGGACCAGCAGCGCATCAGTCACTCCGTTGCTCACCAGAGCGACCAGCACGGCCACCGCGCCGGCCATGATCGCACCGACGATGGGCACGAACGCGAACAGGAAGGTGAGGAAAGCCAGGGCCAGGGCGAGCGGCACCTGCAGCAGCACCAGTGCGAGGCCGATGCCGATGCCGTCGACCGCCGCGACCACCATCGTTCCTCGCACGTAGGCGACCAGGGTCCGCCACCCGGCACGGGCAGCCGCGTCCACGCGCCGGCGGCGGCGGGCAGGCAGGCGGCGCACGATCCATTCCCACATGCCGGCTCCGTCACGCAGGAAGAAGAACAGCAACGCCAGCGCCGTCGCCATGGCCGCGAGCGTCTGTAGCGTGGTCATCGCGCCGGCGACGGGATCGGGCGCGGCACCCTGCAGGGCCGCTGTCACGTCCTCGATTGCCGCGTTCAGCTGCTGCTGGTTCAGTGGGCCCGAGATCAGGAAGGCGCGCAGCTGGTCCAGCCCCGCCAGTAGCTGGCGTCGGAGATCATCGAACTGAGCGATCGCCTGGTTGGCCACCAAAGTCAGCGGTCCGGCCACCACCAGCACGAGCAGGAGCAGCCCGGCGAGCGCGCTCAGCGCCCGGGGGACGTGCAACCGGCGCAGGAACGCCGCCACCGGATACAGCAACGCGGTCAGGAACAGCGCGGCCGTCACCGCCAGCGTCACGGTGGCCAGCCGTACGAGCACCCACCCCACCAGAGCGATCGCGGCGGCCGCGACAAGCAGGCAGGCGCTCGTCGCGGCGCCGGTGCGGAGCGGGCCCGGTACGGCGGCCCAACCAGCGGGTGACCGGTCGCGCGCGCTCACCTGGCTCCCTGCGGTGGCGGACTCATCTAGTCGTCGTGGCACGATGCGACCTCCGGATCAGCGAGCGCCACACCGCCTCCTCGGGAGCGGATGAGGCGCGCGCTGCCCCTACCCCGCCGGCATGAGACCAGGCATCACCGCCGCGCAAGACGCCCGGACAGGTAAAGTCGGCCGGCCCGCTGCCGGGCCTCAAGTTCCACGGCATGACCCTCTTCACATACACTCTGTCCAGCGGTTTCGCGGTGGTGGCCGGATCATGTCGGCCGGCCGTCGGGCCGCGGCCGAGCGGTAGGCGGCCGGCCAGGAGCCGATGTGATCGTGGCCGTCGTGTCGGACACGCGAGCCTGTCCGACGGGGGAAGGACCGGGCGCCCGGCGCATTCGCCGGGGCGTCCATCCTGACCGCCCCGCACAACGGCCCTGACCCTGCTGCTGGTCCCGGCATTTCCGGCAGCGGGCCGTGCACGGTGTGGTGATCGCGCTCGCGGTCCTGGTCGACACCTACAGCGCAGGTCAACGAACCAGTAAGAAGAAAGATCATGCGAATTCTCGCAACTGTCATAATCGGTGGCGCGGTCGGCGTAGCCGCCTGCGGTTCCCCCATGAGCGGTGAATCCCCGGGCAGCCTCACGATCGGCATGTCGGTGTCGACGCTGAGCAACCCCTATTTCATCCAGTTCCGCGACGGAGCGGAGGCCGCTGCGCTGAAGTCCGGGGTCAAGCTGACCGTCACCGACGCCCAGAACGACACCTCCCAGCAGGCCGGCCAGATCCAAAACTTCACCAAAGGACGCGTAAAGGCGATCATCGTCAACCCGGTCGACTCCGACGCGGTTGCCCCGGCGGTCAAGGCGGCCGGTGGGGCCGGCATCCCGGTGATCGCGGCCGACCGCAGTGTCAACGGCGCCGCGGTGGCGCAGACCGTGACCTCCGACAACGTGGCCGGGGGCAAGCTGGGTGCCCAGGAGCTGGCCAAGCAACTCGGCGGAAAAGGCAACGTGGTCGTGCTCCAGGGTACGGCCGGCGCCTCCGTCTCCCGCGACCGCGACCGGGGCTTCACCGCCGGCATCGCCGCGTACCCGAAAATCAAGGTCATCGCCAGGCAGCCGGCCGACTTCAACAGGGCCGTGGGCCAGCACGCCATGGCGGACCTGATGCAGCGTCACTCCGACATCACAGGCGTGTTCGCGAGCAACGACGAAATGGCACTGGGCGCGATCCAGGCTCTCGGGAAAAAGGCAGGGTCGCAGGTCAAGGTGGTGGGCTTCGACGGCACGCCGGAGGGGATCAAGGCGCTGCAGGCAGGCACGCTGGCCGCCACCGTCGCCCAGCAGCCGAGGCTGCTCGGCTGGCATGCGGTGAACGACGCCATCAAGGCAGCCAGGGGGGAGACCATCCCGAAGACCGTGGCAGTCCCCATCAAGATGGCGACCAAGGACAACGCTCAGGAGTTCTGGACCTTCTGAGGCGTTGTCGCGAAGGTCTCTTCGCCGGCTACGGGACTTCGCGAGGGCGTGGGATCCTGCGCGGGATGAGGAGGGCCACCGCCAGGCCGATGGCGGCGGCGATCACCAGGCCGGCGAAGACATCGTGGACGGCGGCGTACAGGGCCTTTTCCACGAAGGCGCCCGCCGCGGAGTCGCGCAGCTCGGGGCGGCTCAGCAGGGTGTCGCCCGCCGCGCTCAGCCCGGAGGGAAGGTCCAGGCCGGGCGGCATCCGGGACAGGCGGTCCATCAGCGTGGCGTTGGCCACGGCCCCGAAGGCGGCGATCCCCACGGCGCTGCCCAGCGACCGGCAGAACATGTTGCTCGCGGTCACCACACCGCGATCCGCCCACCCGACAGCGGACTGGACGGAGACCAAGGCGCAGGTGGCCACCAGCCCCAGCCCGACCCCGGCGGTCAGGGACGCCGCGCCCATCGCCCACACGCCGGTGTCCTGGCCGAGGAGCGCGGCCATCAGCGCTCCGCCGAAGACCAGCACGCTGCCGATGAGGGTGGTTCCCCGGAAGCCGATGCGCAGGTAGAGGCGGCCCGACATCGAGGACGACAGCGGCCAGCCGATGCTTATTCCGCCCAGCGCGACACCCGCCATGATCGCCCCGTGTCCGAGGACGCCCTGCACGTACACCGGCACGTACGACGTCAGGCCCATCAGCATCACGCCGACGATCAGCCCGCTGAGGTTGCCGCCCGCGAGGCTGCGCCGGGTGAACACCCACAGGGGCAGGATCGGCGCCGGCGACCGCCGCTCGAACAGCACGAACGCCACCAGCAGCGCCGCGCCCGAGGCCAGCACGGCGATGCTGGGCGTGGATCGCCAGCTCCACGCCACGCCACCCTGCAGCAGGCCGAGGATGACCAGCGAGCAGCCGGCGGTGAGCAGCGCGGCGCCGGTGTAGTCGATGCGCCGGCGCTGCGGCGTGATCCGCTCATGGAGGTGGCGGGCGAGCATCCAGAGCGCGAGTGCGCCCACCGGCACATTGATCAGGAAGATCAATCGCCAGGACAGGTACTGCGACAGCGAGCCGCCGACCGCTGGGCCGATCACCGCGGCGACGCCCCACACGCTGGACAGGTATCCCTGCACGGCGGCGCGCTCCTTCAGGTCGTACAGGTCGCCGAGGACGGTCATGCTGATCGGCAGCAGCGCTCCCGCTCCGATGCCCTGAACGGCGCGGGACACGATGAGCACCGGCATGTTCCACGCCAATCCGCACAGCACCGAGCCCAGCAGGAACACGCCGATGCCGAAGTAGAGCACCGATCTGCGGCCGAACAGGTCGGCGAGCTTGCCGTAGATCGGCACGGTGACGGCCGACGTCAGCAGGTACGCCGAGAACAGCCACGGGAACTGCCAGAAGCCGCCGAGGTCCCCGACCATCGACGGAACGGCGCCGGCGATCCCCGTGGCGTCCAGGGCGACCAGCGAGATGCAGAGCATCAGCGCGCCGAGCACGGGCCCGCGGTCCGAGCGAAGTCCGGTGCCGCGTGCCGAGGCCGGTCGAGGGAGTGCCGGAGGCCCCGTGCCGGCGGTCACCGGAGGGGCGGCGGCCGGCACATCCGGCGGTTCGTGGGGCGAGAACTCACCTGGTGTCACGGACAAAGCAGACAGCTCAGGCGTCACGGGGAAAGGTCGGCGGCGTTCCTGCCGTATTGCGCCGCTCGGCGGTCAGTCCTCCGGTGCGGCGTGCCGCCGCCGGTCGGGCGCGGAGAAGACGGCGCGGTCGCCGCGACACCGGATCTGGCAGACCGCCCAGGGACGTCCGGTGTCGTCACGGAGCAGGTCCTCGATGGACAGCAGCACCGCTCCCGGCTTGATGCCGAGCAATTGCGCCGTCTGCTCGTCGGAGGTCAGGGCCGCGATGACGGTGTCGCTCCGCACGATCCGCACGCCGAGCCGGTCCTCCAGATAGGAGATCACCGAAAGCTCGCTCTCTCGCAGCTCTCCGGCCTGCTCGCCGGTCAGGACGGCGTAGCTGACGAAGATCGCCAGAGGTACGCCGTCGTCGAGCACCAGGCCCTCCACGACGGTGACGGACGAGCCCTCCGGAAGCCGCAGCCGCTCGCGGATCGCCGCGAACGCGGGAATGACCCTGACCTCCAGGGTCTTGCCCACCAGCGGGCGGCCCATGCTCCACTGCGACAGCGGGAACAGCTCTCCGATGGCCAGCACCGTGGAGGAGGCCACGGTCGTCCCGGTCTTCGGCCCCCGGGTGACCAGGCCCTCGGCGGCCATCAGCCGCAACACCAGACGTATGGTGTTGCGGCTGGCGGAGAAGGCGGTGGCCAGTTCGCGTTCCGACAGGGCGGCGTCCTGGCCCATGGCCGGGAGCGTCGACCGCAGCAGGTCGTAGGTCCGGCGGACGGAGTTGTTGGATCGGATCGGTAGCGAGCGGCTTTTCCGGAAGCGGATTTCGTCGGCGATGGGTCGTCTCATGCGTCTCCCTGCACTACCCCCTGCAAGCAGCAACGTGACGACCGCCGGTTTCGAGGCGACGATCGGCCGGTTAAGGTCCGGTTAAGAAGGTGCTGAACAGCCCTTTTGTGGCTGTCGGCGCGGATGTGCCGCTCGCTGCGTTCAGAGCAGCGCGCTGAAGCCGAGCGCGGGATCTTCGTACCTGACGGCCGGTATGTCGTACAGAGCGCCGACCGCCGGGCGCAGCTGATCGAAGCCCTCGGCGATGGCCCGCATCTCCGCCTCGTCCGGGTTCACCCGGGCGCCGGTCAGCAGGTGCCGCACCGCGGCGAGCCGGGCGTCCGCGAGCGGCACGTCCTGCCTGCGGACGGGCGGCGCGGCGTGCCGTGGGAGGTTCGCGCCGGACAGCGCGGCCGCGGAGGGCCGGCGCAGGTGCCAGTCGGTGCGCGTCTGGTAGGCGTCCCCGGCGCGGAGCACGGACGCCTCGTCGAACGGCCGGCCGCTGATCTGCATCCCGAACGGCATCCCCTCGGCGGAGAAGCCGATCGGCACCGACATCGACGGGTTCCCCACCGAGTTCCAGTACTGGGTGTGCAGGCCGCGCAGGGTGGCGAACGGCCGCACCGGGTCGGTGTCGGCGATGACGAACGCGGGCATCGTGCTGGCCGGATTGATCACCAGGTCGCACTGCGCGAACAGCTCGGCCATCGCCTTCTGGCCGACCCGGCGGACCCGCTGCGCCTGGACGTAGTCGGTCGCGCCCAGGGTGAGACCGCCGCCGAAGTAGGCACGGGCGCCCACCCCGTAGTCCGGCCAGCGACCGGGCAGGTCGGGCAGGTGATAGGCGGCCGATTCGGCGGCCATCGTGACGGACTGTGCGGTCACCAGCTCGGCGTACAGCGGCAGCACGACGTCGACCACCGTGGCGCCGCACTCCGACAGCACGGCGAGCGCGCCGGAGAGCAGGTCCGGCCACGACGGGTCGACGTCGCCACCGGCCCAGCTCGCGGTGTCCACGCCGATCCGCAGCCCGCTCAGGTCGCCGGTGAGGCCGCCGAGGTAGTCGTCCACCGGCCGTGCCGAGCTGTAGGGGTCGGTCGGGTCGGCGCCCGCCATCACGGCGAGCATCAGGGCGCAGTCGCGGGCGCTGCGGGCCATCGGGCCGATGCCGTCGAGCGTGTACGCCAACGGCGCGCACCCCGACTTGGGCACCCGTCCGAAGGTGGCCTTCAGCCCGGTGATCCCGCAGAACGCGGCGGGCATCCGGACGCTGCCGCCGGTGTCGGTGCCGAGGCCGCCGAGGAACATGCCCATGGGAACGCCGGCACCCGTGCCCGCGCTGGAGCCGCCGGGGGTGCGCGCCGGGTCCCACGGGTTGCGCGGGATGGGGAATGGCTTGTCCGGGTCGGGAAAACCGATCGCGAACTCGAAGGTGGTCGTCTTTCCCACGATGACGGCCCCTGCGGCGCGCAGCCGGGCGACGACGGGCGCGTCCGCGATCTGCTTGGACCAGGCCGGATCCAGCACCAGGCTCTGCGCCGTCGCCGGCGCTTCCACGGTCGCCAGGATGTCCTTGACGCCCAGGGGGATGCCGTGCAGCGGGCCACGGTCGACCCCTGCGGCGAGTTCCGCGTCGGCCCGGGCCGCGGCCTCCAGCGCCGTCTCGTCGAAACGGCGCAGGAACACCCCCAGGAGTTCGTCATGGGCGTCGGCGGCGGCCAGCGCCGCCTGGGTCAGAGCGACCGAGGTCACCTCGCCCCCGCGAAGGGCGGCCGCCGCCTCGGAGATCGTTGAACAGTTCACGCGCGTCCTCGTCGTGTTCCGGTGAGCCGCCCCCTGCCGTGCACTGCTGCACGTGCGCGGCAGGGCCGTTCACCTGGGCGTATTCAGGAGAGAGGGGATTCGGCAAAGAGTGGACGGGCGTGCCGGGTCGCCCGGCGTGCGAACGCCGGTGGGCAGCCCGCTAGTGAGTGTCGAAGATCTCCTGGTACTGGCGGGTGAGCTCCAGGACCGCCGCGATCTCGTCAGCCGTCGGGTTGTACGGGTCGCCGGCCGGAGGGAGGGCGCCGAGCTTCAGGAGCGCGGCCATCAGCAGGATCCTGGCCTTGGTGGAGGTCAGGTTGTTGCCGGAGATGAACAGCGGGTCCTGCTTGTAGGCCATGCCGCCGGTGTTCCCGCGCCCGACCCGCACCACCGGCATGCCGGAGAAGATCGCGACCTGCAGGGCGGCGTTCGTGGTGGGGTTGGCCGAGCCGTAGGGCGACATGCCCTCGCCCACGAAGCCGGACAGCGGGGCTGCGACGAGATTCGACGCGATGCGAGCGATGATCTCCACCTCGCCGGCGGGGTCGGGGTCCCCCTTGGGACCGGTCTCCAGGGAGGAGTACCTGCTGTACTTGGTGATCGTGACCAGCGGCATCGCCGACGCCAGCAGGTCGCCCCTGGCGTCCTTGACCGGCACCTCGATGGTGGTGACACCGTCCCGCAGCGACCCGGTCACGCCGGTGACGGTGCCGGGGAGCGCCGTCAGCCGCACCTCGGAGCGGTAGGTGTGCTTGCGGTTGGGGACGTAGGTCACCTGCGGCGGCCCGTAGCCGCCCATGTCGGCCACGACGCCGCCGTGCCCGCCGGCCACCTCGTACCCGCCCGGACGGGCGTCGACCTTGGTGACCTCACGCGCCGAGTAGACCATCTCGTCGACGACCATCACCGACCCGATCCGATCCCGTCCGGTGTCGTCGATCGCCGCTCCGGAGGTGATGAATTTGACGCCGTCCACGATGTTGCGGTCGCCGTCGGCGCTGAGCGTCTGGTGCGGGCGCTGCGCCGCGTGACCGACCAGCGGCACCGTGGTGTCGATGACGAGCCCGAGCCAGTACATGCTCTCCTCGGTCGTCGGACTGCCCTCCAGCCACTGGGCACCGATGTAGTCGCCGCCGGACAGGGCGTTCTGCACCATGTTGGTCGCCCTGACCAGCGCCGTCAGCGTCGGCTCCCGGCTGAGGTGGTGGGGGTAGTAGATGTAGTAGTCCTCGCCGAGGGACTCCGGCGCGATGTCGCCCTCACCGGTGTCGGTGCGCGAGGCCGCCGGCAGACCCTTGGTGTAGCCGCCGGGCGGCGCGGCGCGGTAGAAGTCGAAGTCCACCATGTTCGACAGCGCCACAGGGTTGCCGTCGCCGCCGACGCCGAGCCGGTCGATCTCCTCGTAGATGCGGCTGGCGTCGGGGTAGAAGGTCTGCCGCGAGGACCCGACGGCCGCGAACGGATGCGTCGTCGCGTCCTCCCACGGCGAGCCGTCCGCCTGGCGCGCCATGTAGGGCAGCGGGTACAGGCCGTCCTCGGGACTGATCGTCAGGACGTAGACGGGCGTCCCGCCGCCGGCGGGCTCGCTCTCTCTGAAGGCGCCCAGCGCGTCCAGCCAGCCGTCCGGCGCCGCGTACAGCTCGATGGCGTCCTTCTCCAGCGGGTGCGCGGTGTACGCCTCCACGTACACGGTCACCGGAGCGGCGATCCGCTGCGGGCGGAGCAGGTCGAAACGCGGGGAAGCGCCGTCCGGAGTGGCCAGGGGCAGGCCGTACTGGGCACGGGCCTTGTTGGAGGTGACGAGCGGCGGGCTGTTGCCGATCGTCGCGGTGGGTCCGGAGAACACCGCGATGCGGGGTCGGGCCATGGCAGTCCTTCCAAGGTGGTGGAAGTGGGGGTGGAGAGGGAGAACGACGATCACTTGGCGGGTTCGAGTACCGCGTCGAGGAGGAGGCGGGTCTCCTCGGTCTGGGGCGCCGAGAACAACCGGCTCACCGCGCCCATCTCGACGATCCGGCCGTTGCTGAGCACGGCGGCCCGGTCGCACATGTGCCGGACCAGCGACAGGTTGTGGGTGATCAGCAGGAGGGTGAGCCGCCTGCTCTCCTGCAGGTCCTTCAGCAGGTTCAGGATCTGCGCCTGGACGGAGACGTCGAGGGCGGAGGTCGGCTCGTCGAGCACCAGGAAGTCCGGCTCGCTGGCGAGCGCCCGGGCGATGCCCAGCCGCTGACGCTGCCCGCCGGAGAACTCGTGGACGTAGCGATCGGCCTGGTCCGGGTGCAGTCCCACGTCCTCCATCAGCTTGGCGAGCCGGCCGGGGATCTCGGGGCGGGGACAGGTCCCGAAGCGGCGCATGGGGAAGGCGATCTGCCGTCCCACTGGTATGCGGGGGTTGAAGGCGGACCCGTTGTCCTGGAACACGATCTGCATCCGGGCCCGCAGCCGGCGGAACTGGAGGGCGCCGAGTTGCTGCAGGTTGTACCCGTCGAACTCGCTGTACCCGCTGGTGGGTTCGACCAGCCGCAGCAGCATCCGGCCGATCGTGGTCTTGCCGGACCCGGATTCGCCGATGAGGCCGAATGTCTCGCCGCGTTCGATGTCGAAGGTGGCGCCGTGCACCGCGACCAGGTCGTCGCCCTTGCCGAACAGCCCCTGCCTGACGTAGACCTTGCGCAGGTCCTGGGTCTGCAGCAGCACATCACGTCCCGGCATGCTGCATCTCGCTTCCGGTCTCCGCGTACAGGTGGCAGACGGCCTGGTGGCTGCCGCCGAAGCCGGCGGTCGGCGGATCGGCCGACCGGCAGTCCTCCGTCGCGCGGACGCAGCGCGGGGCGAAGGCGCACCCCACGCCGAGCTCGATCGGGACGGGAGGCGCGCCGCCGATCTCGAACAGCCGCGCCCGCCGGGAGTCCTCTCCGTTCCCGCCGGCCCCTTCAGCGCGCAGCCTGGGGACCGACCGCATCAGGGCCTGGGTGTACGGGTGCCGGGGAGCGCTCAGCACGGTCTTCATGTCGCCGCGCTCGACGATCCGGCCGGCGTACATCACCGCGACGGTCCGGCAGAGCTTCGCCACCACGCCGAAGTCGTGCGTCACCATCAGGATCGCGGTGCCCAGCTCGGCGTTGAGCTCGAGCAGCAGCTCGATGATCTGCTTCTGCACGGTGGCGTCGAGGGCCGTGGTGGGTTCGTCGGCGATGAGCAGGTCCGGCTCACAGGCCAGGGCGAGCGCGATCACCACCCGCTGGCGCTGGCCGCCGCTGAGCTCGTGCGGGTAGTTCTTCAGGCGCCGGGCCGGGTCGGGGATGTGCACCCGCTCCAGCGCGCGCACGGCCCGCTCGACCGCCTCCTTCCTGGTCACACCCTGATGCAGGCGGATCACCTCGACCAGCAGGTCGCCGATGGTGAAGAACGCGTCGAGACTGGTCATCGCGTTCTGGAACACCATGCTGATCCGGGCGCCGCGGATGGCGCGCATCTGGCGCTCGCTCTTGGCGAGCAGCTCCTCGCCGTCGAAGATGATGCGTCCGCCCACGATTTTGGCGCTCGGCGTGCCGAGCAGGCGCAGGATCGACAGGCCGGTGACGCTCTTGCCGGAGCCGGACTCGCCGACCATCCCGAGGATGCCGCCGCGGGGTATCTCGAAGTCGACGCCGTCCACGGCCTTGACGACGCCGCGTTCGGTGGTGAAATGCGTCTTCAGTCCTTCGACGCGAAGGATGGGGTCCGTCATCGGTTCTCCTGCGCCTGGAATGCACGGACCGGCGCGTGACGGCCGGTCATCCGGTTTGCTTTCGCGGGTCGAGTGCGTCGCGGATCCCGTCACCGAGCAGGTTGAACGCGACCGAGACGACCAGGATGGCGAGCCCGGGGATGGTCGCCACGCTGGGATGCCCTTCGAGCAGGACCTCCCGCCCGTCGGAGGTCATCACCCCCCAGTCCGGCGCCGGCGGGGTCACGCCGACGCCGAGGAAGCTCAGCCCGGCCGCCGTGGTGATCATCACTCCGCACAGCGTCGTGCCGTACACCACCAGCGGCGACAGCACGTTCGGCAGCAACTGCCCGCGCAACACCTGCGACTGGGTCGCGCCGGCCGCCCTGGCCGCCTCGATGTACTCCTTCTGCGCCTCTTGCACGGTGGAGGTGTAGACGACGCGCGCCATGTACGGGATCAGCGTCACCCAGATGGCGAGCATCACGTTGCGCAGTCCGGGGCCCAGCACCGCGGCGATCGCGATGGCGAGCAGCACCAGCGGGAAGGCGAACACCACGTCAAGGGCGCGCATCGCGGCGTCGCCGACGCGGCCGCCGAAGTATCCGGCGCCGATGCCGATGAGCAGCGCCACCGGCACCGCGCACAGCACCGGGACGATCGCCACGGTGAGCGAGTACCGGCCACCCCAGATCAGCCGGGACAGCACGTCCCGGCCCTGCCCGTCGAGGCCGAGCGGGTGGCCTGGCGTGCCGATCGGGGCGAGCCGCCGGCCGGTGTCGCCCACGAGCGGGTCGAAGGGCGCGATGAGCGGGGCGAGGGCGGAGACCGCCATGACCGCCAGGATCAGCACGGCCGCGACCGCCGCCAGCTTGTTGCGCGCCATCGCGCGCAGCGCCATCCGCAGCCGGGAACGCCGCCTGGGGGCTGCGACGCGACCGGCCGGAGGGGCCGTGGTCTCGTTCTCGAGTGCGGCCGAGGTCATCGCGCCACTCCTCTCGTCCGGGGGTTCAGCATGGCGACCGCGAGGTCGGCGAGCAGGTTCACGATCACGAACACGACGGCGATGAACAGCACCCCGGCCTGGATGACGGGCATGTCGCTCGCCGTGATGGCGATGTAGAGCTGCTCGCCGAGGCCGGGCCAGCTGAACACCACCTCGGTGAAGATCACGCCGCCCAGCAGGTAGCCCACCTGGAGGCCGATGATGTTCACCACCGAGGGCAGGATGTTCCGCAGCGCGTGCCGCCAGATGATCAGGCGCTCGGGGACGCCGCTGGCGCGCAGCATCCGTACCGAGTCCTGCTGCAGGGCCTCGATCATCGTGGCCCGGGTCAGCCGGGCGATGATCGCCGTGGGGACCACCGCCGTGGTGGCGGCGGGCAGTACCAGGTGGGTCAGCAGGTCGGGCAGGCCGCCCGGCTCGCGCACGTCCTGCATTCCCGAGGTCGGGAACCACCCGAGGTCCAGCGCGAACACGCTGATCACGACGAGCGCCGCCCAGTAGACCGGAACGCTCGCGCCCGCCACCGACACCCCCATCGCGATCCTGTCCGGCAACGAGCCCGGGCGGGTGCCGGCCAGGATGCCGAGCGGAACGCCCAGCAGCACGCAGATCGCCAGCGTCCCGAACGCGAGGATCACCGTGTTCATCAGCTTGGGCACGATCAGGCTCATGACCGGCATGCTGAGCGACAGCGAGCTGCCCAGGTCACCGTGGACCAGACCGTCGAGATAGCTGAGGTACTGCACCACGAGGGGCCGGTCCAGGCCCATCTGGTGACGCAGCGCCTCGACGGCCTCCGCCCGCGCGGTGGGCCCGAGGATGACCCGCGCCGGATCGCTCGGCACCATCTGCATGATCAGGAAGACCAGGATCGTCACCCCGAGGAGCACCAGGACGGTCGAGGCGAGCCGCCGCAACAGGAAGGTGGTCATGAGCCGATGGACACCGGGGCGAGGTCGTACCACTCCTCGCTGGGCGAGACGAATCCGGTGACCTTCGAGCTCATCGCGTAGGGCGACTTGTCATTGACCACGGGAACCACGACCCGGTCGGCCTGCGCCAGTTTCACCGCCTGCTTCCACAGCTCATCGGCGGTCTGGTCGTCCTTGGCGGTGGCCGCTCGCTGCATCAGCGCGTCCAGCTTGGAATTGCTGTACTTGCTGATGTTCGCGCCGTTCGGCGCCTGCAGGGTGGAGGAGTTGAGGATGTACAGCCAGTACGGCGAGCTCATGCCCCACGACATCTGGGCCATCGAGGTCCCCGGCGGCAGGCCCTTGGACCACTTCGTCAGGTAGGCGATCCACTCGGTGGCGTCGATTTTCGCGGTGATGCCGACCTTGGCCAGGTCCTGCTGGATGTACTCAGCCATCTGCACCGGCAGGATCTGCCCCGAGCCGGACACCGAGGTGGTGATGGTGGTCGAGAAGCCGTCGGCATAGCCGGCCTCGGCCAGCAGCTTCTTGGCCTTTTCCGGATCGTAGCCGTAGGCGTCGGGGTCGATGACGGCGGCCGAGTTACCGGGCGGCAGGATGCTCTGCGCCGGGGTCACGGTGTCCTTCAGCAGCTCACTCGCCATCCCCTGGCGGTTGATGGCCAGGTTGATCGCCTCCCGGACCTTGAGGTTCTTGGTCGGCCCGTCGTGCAGGTTCAGGTTGAGGAACCACAGGTGCGGCGGTGCGCCTTCGGACACCTTGAATCCGGCCGCCTTCAGGCTCGCGATGCTGTCCGGGGACGGCACGGCGATCATGTCGACCTCGCCGGCGCGCAGCGCCGCGACCCGGGCGGAGGTGTCGGGCAGCGGGCGGAAGATCACCTTCGCCAGCTTGGCCTTGGTGCCCCAATAACCCTCGTTGCGGACGAGGGTGATGTGCTGCCCCCGCTGCCGGCCGACGTAGGTGAACGGCCCGGTGCCGAACGGATGGTCGGCGACGCCGTCGTTGCCGTACTTCTGGATGGCGGCGGGGCTGATGATCGCCTTGTAGCCGCCCTGCGTGAGCAGCCGCAGGAAGGCTGAGAACGGCTGCTTCATCTTCAGCACCAGGGTCATCGGGTCCGGGGTCTCGATCGACACCAGGTGCTGCCAGACGTAGCCGCTGTTGCCGGCCGCCTTGACGTCGTAGAACTCGAACTTCTTGTCCCACATGCGGCGGATGTTGAACTCGGCGGCGGCGGCGTTCATCTCCGTCCCGTCGTGGAACTTCACCCCCGGCCGGATCTTGAAGGTGTAGGTCTTGGCGTCCGGCGAGACCGTCCAGGACTCCGCCAGCATGGGCTTGAGCGGCGGGATGGGCACCTCGCTGGACGGCTTGGACAGGTCCTCGTCGACGAGGCCTTCGAAGATCTGGTGGAAGACCCGGGTGGTGACCCAGCTTCCCGTACGGGGCGGGTCGAGGATGTCGGCCTCGGATTCCATCCCCACGATCAGTGTTCCGCCGGGCGAGGACTTCTCCGTGGTTGTCGTGCTGCCGCAGGCGGCGAGCACGGAGCCTAGGGTGACCAGGAGCGCGGCCTGGCCGCGGAACATCAGGGTGCGGGATCTAGGACCGTTCACGGCGCACTCTCCGATAACTTGCGAGTTGCCGGAAAGCTAAGGACGAGGTATGTCTGACCGATTGCTTTCGTGTTTCTCATGTAATGCGCCGTTTGGGGGTTATTACGGCGCCCTACACCAGCCTGGCCGCGGCCGGAACGTGTGACGGCCCGGCGAGCCACACCCCACCTCCCGCAGGGGACCGATACGCCCGAGCCCTCACCTTTGGTGGTGATCGTCGAACGGTCGCATCAGGTCGAGGTCCTCGCCCCATGCGTCCAGCACCGCGCCGTGCCCGGCGCGCGGGCCGCCGCCTCGACATGAGCGAAGAGGCGCCGTTGCAGGAGCACGTCTCCCGTTCCCGAGATGCGGTCCGCGGCGTCCAGTAACATGCCGGTGTCCCAGCCGGGCAAGTCGAGCACGATCCTGGCGCGGGCGAGGGCGTAGCGCTCGAAGCCGGGCATTCCGGCCGTACGGAACCCGGTGCCTGTCGGGGCGGCCCGCTTGCCCGGGTCGCCCGCGCCGTCCGCGGCGGTACTTGGCCGCCGCCCGGAAGATCAACGCACGGGTGAACTCTATCGCCCAGGCCGTCCGAGAGGTACCGACGTGTGGTCGAGCTGTGGTTCTTGGCGTGGCAGCCGCGTCAGAGCGGCAGCGGGATGCGGTCGAAGAACCAGTACAGGCTGACCGCCACGATGGGGGCCGACATCGCGGCCACTGCCCACCGGGCCGCGGGCGTCCGGCGCAGCAGAAGCAGCAGCGGGAAGAGAACAGCGATGATCACGAGCTGGGTCACCTCGATGCCGAGGTTGAAGCTGAGGAGCGACAGGAGCAGGTCCCACGACCCGCTCTCGTCGATGTCCAGCGCGCCCGCGAAGCCCAGTCCGTGCACCAGGCCGAAGGCGAAGACGACCGGCAGCCGCCATTTGCCCAATCTGTCTTCCTGGCGGCCCCAGAGGTTGGCGAGCGCCACGACCGTGATCGACACTGCGATGACCGGCTCGACGATCTCTCCCGGAACGTCCACGACGCCCATCGCCGCCAGGAGGAACGTGATGCTGTGGGCGGCCGTGAAGGCGGAAACCGTGATGACGACGTCGCGGAAGCGGCGCGCGCCGATGAGCAGGGCGAGTAGGAAGAGGATGTGGTCGAGGCCGAACACCAGGTGCTCGGC
Organism: Nonomuraea sp. H19; assembly: GCF_052068215.1. NCBI lineage: Bacteria > Bacillati > Actinomycetota > Actinomycetes > Streptosporangiales > Streptosporangiaceae > Nonomuraea > Nonomuraea sp. H19. The sequence goes on from NZ_JBQHCV010000007.1 coordinate 24,063, forward strand.
ACCGAGCAGAAGGAAATCCCAGACCTGATTCGAGGCCTGGCGCTCACCGATCCGCAGCGTCGGGTTCTTCGCGGCCAGGACCGCGGAGCCCTTCTTGCCGTCGAGGTCGTACCGGACGATCGTCTCCGTGCTGTGGACGAAGCTCTCGGCATCGGGGAACAGCGCGCTTGAGATCGCGTGGGCTCCCCCGCCCCCGCCCTCGCAGGTGAAGGCGAGGGTCAGCACCGCGAAGGCCGCCTTGCCGCGGACGCGCACGTCCGCGTCGCCCACCGTCGTGGGCGCGCACGGCTTGTCGTCGTACGCCACGGCGAAGCGGCCGGTGACATATTCGATCACCGCGGCGCGGTTGATCTTGAGCTGCCGGAGCTGCTCGGTCCGCTCCTTCGCCGCATAGGCCTCCGCGTAGAGCCAGGCCGACTTCATAAGGAGGTCGTACTCGAGGTCGAGCACGGCTTTGACGTTCGTGCCCGTACCGGTCACCTCGGCGTGGGCGGTCGTGGTCGCTTCGTGCGCCGCCGCCGGAGCGGGGTGCACCAGGTCGGCCAGCACGCCGCCGAGGATGACGGCGAGGACGACGGCGGACAGCCAGCTCCTGCGGGGCATGTCTCGTTTCTCCAGATCGGGATGAATGCCGCCCCGGACCCGGCCGGGGCGGCGATTGGTCAGGCGGTGATCAGCGTCGGAACCAGTGGTACATGGGCGAGTCCGGTCCCCACGTGCCCGGGCGGCCGTGCTCGTCCTTCGTGACGAAGACGCTCGGCTCAGAGGCGGTCATGCCGCCGCCCGCGGAGCGTGCCGTGACGAACCAGGCGTAGGCCGTGTTGTCCTTGAGGCGGTCCCAGGTCACCGAGGCGACCTGACCCGACGCGACCGTGCTCTTGCCGATGATCCGGGTGGGCTTGTAGAGCGCCAGCGAGTCGGTCTGGAAGCTCGTCGTGCGGGAGGTGAGATCGACCGGCAGCACCATGTTGTCCTCGAGCCCGTTGTAGCGGCGCATCGGGTCGAACTCGGTGGCGCCGAAGTCGTTGAGCAGCGGGGAGTAGGTGTCCACGCTCAGCTCCGCCCGCTTGACGTCGAACTGCAGCAGCCGGAAGAAGCTCGCGCCGAACTGGAGCTGGTCTGCCGGGTTGTATCCGCCGATCTCGGTGAGCCCGAGACGGTCGGCCGACACCGTGTAGAACTGGTAGTCCGCCAGGAGCTCGACGACGCCGTTGCCGATCTGGCCCACCTTCGGCTTCACGTTGGTGCCCACGCCGTGCTCGTGCCCGGCGAGGATGAGGAAGACGTTGGGGTTCTTCTCGACCACCGTCTTGTACAGCATCGAGCCGTCGGGTGCCGCGAATCCGGCGCCGCGCCCGTCGGGCTTGGTGCTCGGCACGATGTAGTCGTGCGAGAGCAGGATGCCGTTACGGCCCGGGAACTTCTTGAAGACGGAGTCGGCCCATTCGGCCTCCTCCCTCGTCACGCCGTACGACAGGCCGACCACGACGAAGTCCAGCCCGCCCGCGGAGAACAGGTCGTAGTGGTTCTGGTTGTCGCCTTCCTTCCACGGCCCGCCGTACTTGGCGTGCTGCCAGCCCTGCGACGCCGTCTGATACCGGCTGGGGCCGTAGTACTTGTTGTAGGTCGCGTCCGGCCCGGTCTCGGTGCCCGACTGGTTGTCGTGGTTGCCGGCGATCACGCCGTTCGGGATGGCCGCGTCGTCCAGCACGCGCTGCTGCTTCGACGACACCTCGAATTCGCCGGCGACCTGCCGCTGCATGGCCTCGTCCGCGGGCTTGCGGATGTTGTTCTCGATGATGTCGCCGGTGTGCGCGACGTACGAGATCTTGCGCTGGTCCTTGTTCGCGCTGATCCAGTTGACGATGCCGGCGTAGGCCGACTCCCACACCGCGCGCTCCTCGGCGGTCTCCTGCTCCACCGCGCCTTCGGAGATGTACTGGGTGTCGGTGAAGTGCACGATCGAGAAGTCGTAGGTGGCGGGGTCGGCGAAGCCGTTCGGGTCGCCGGGCTCGATGTCGTCGGCGAACGGGTCCTCGCCCGTCACCATGACGTGGACCTGCTGCTTGTCGATGTACTCCCCGTCGACGACGGCCGTGAGAACGGTCTTGCCCGCGGCGGCGCCACGGGTGCTCGTCAGCAGGTCCCACGCCTTGGTCTTCGTGTTCCACACCCGCAGCGACGCCAGGCGCTCGGGGTCGATGACGCCCTCCCAGCGCAGGACCGGGGAGTCCGCGTGACCCTTCACCTGGACGTCGTACCGCTGGTACGTGACCTCCTGGCCGGCGGGCGCGTCGAGCGTTTTGCCGTCGGCGGGCTCGAGCCCTTCGGCCTTGACGCGCTTCTCGCCCCGGACCTGCAGGGTCGTGGGGACGGACTCGGCCGTGCCCTGGAACACCTGGTTCGGAGTCAGGATCTCGGCCTCGGAGAACGTCGTTTTCACCGGCCCGCCGTCGGGTTCGGCCACCTTCGCCGAGAGCGTGACGGGATCCGACACGTCGACGGTCCCCAACGCCGGGGTCAGCTCGGTGGGTACGTCCGGGATGCCCGCGGACTCGAACACGATCTCGCGGGTCGTGGTGTTGCCGAGCCCGTCGGCGCCGGTCACGGCCAAGGTGTGCTTACCTGCCTGCAAACCGGGGCCCACCTGGGCGCCCAGCGCGACCGGCCGGCCGTCGAGCTTGACGTCGGGTCCGGACACGACGCCGGAGGCGTCCTCGAGCTTGACGTCCAGCACGACCGAGGCGGTGATCCTCTCCCCCGCGGCCGGCACGCTCTTGGCGACCGCCGGCGCCGAGTTGTCGGTGATCAGCAGGCGGGTGGCGACCTCGCCCGTGACCGACTTCGCGGCGATGGTGTGCTTGCCGTCCTTGAGTGCGGTGGTGTCGAGGTCCGCGCGCAGGCCGCGGGCCGGCGCGTCCACCAGGAATTCGAGGTCGATCTCGGTCAGCGGGTTCACGGTGTCGCCGCAGTTGCCGTCCCCCATGCCGTACGAGCTCTTGAGCATCTGGCCGGACGCCGTGCCCTGCGCCGGGGTCAGGGCGATGTTCGAGATCGCGAAGTCGTCGCGGTTGTTGCCGCACGACGTCGGGAAGGTGCCGGCCACGAAGTCGATCGTGTTCCAGCCCGGCACGAGGAACTCGTTCGGGATCGTGAAGTCGACGCGCCGGCTCACGAAGTCCCCGTCGAGCACGACCTTCTGGCCGTTGACGAGCACGAAGTTCTGGTAGCGCGCCTCGATCGCGTTGCCGCCCACGTTGAAGCTGAGGGTCGCGTTACCCGAGCCGAGCGTTTCGATGAGGTGCACCGCTGGGGCGTCGATCGTGTAACGCAGCGCGACCTCATGGAGAGCGGTCTGGCTGCTGCCGCAGGTGCCGTCGCCCATGTCGTACGACGGCTTGATGTCCTGGCCGGTCACGGTGGCGCCGTCGAGGGCGAGGGCGAGGTTCGCGATCGTGAAGTCGTCGCGGTTGTTACCGCAGGATTCCTTGTAGTCTCCGGTGACGACCTTGATCGTGTTGTCGCCGGGCACCAGGAACCGGGCCGGGACCGCGACGGTCACGCGCCGGCTCAGCCAGGAGCCCCCCAGGTCGATGCGCTTGCCGTTGACGAGCAGGAAGTTGTCGAACTTGTCGTCGATCGAGTCCGCGCCCACGTCGAAGCTGAACATCGCGGCGCCGTTGCCGAGCGTGGCCTTCGTGGCGGGTTCGGCGTCATCGACGGTGAGGGACGCGACGCCGCCCGCGCCGCCGGCCGGGACCATCGCGAAAACCGGCTTGGTGCCCGCCACGAGCGTGCCGTCTGTGGGTAGCAGCCGCGGTGCCCCAGCCGGAGCGTTGTTCACGGTCACGGTGTTCTTGACGGTCACCCCGGCCGCGGTCGTGGCGGTGATGGCGTGCTCGCCGTTGGCCAGCGTCGTCGTGTCCACGTCCGCGGTGAGACCCGTGGTGCCCTGCGGGTCGGACTGGGTGAAGAACTTGAGCGTGGCGCGCTTCAGCAGGGAGGTGTTCGTGCCGCAACTGCCGTCGCCGAAGGAGAGGGTGTAGGGGTTGTCCTCGCCGTCCGCGACCTCGCCGAGCAGTTCGAGGCCCACATCGGACAGCACGAAGTCGTCGTAGTTGAGGCCGCAGGAGGACTGGATCGCCCCGAGGACGATCTCGACGGTGTTCTCCCCCTTGACGAGGTGCTCGTTCGGGACCTCGATGGTCGCCCGCTCGTTCACGAAGTTGCCGATGTCGGTCCGGTATGCGCCGTTGACCAGCACGTAGCTGCGGTACTGCGCTTCCGTCGAGTTCGGGCCGACGTCGAAGCGGAGCTTGGAGACGCCCACCGTGCGGGTGGCGTCGAGCGCGGTGCCGTCGACGGCGAGTTGCGTGACGCTGTCACCGGCCGCGGCCGGGACTGCCGCGACCTTCACCGTGCCCTCGAGGTACGAACCGCTGCTGGGGGTAAGGGTCGGAGGGGTCTGGGAAGTGGTCGGCGTCGGGCTGGGCCGTCCGCGATCCTGTTCCCCGGGTCCCGGGTCGGCGTACGCCGCCGTCACGAGACTGCTCACGAGCAACACCGCGACGGCGGCGGCCGTGGCGAGCCGTCCTCGATTCCATAAGCCGCCCAACAACTTTCGTGCTGCCATTGGCTGCATCAGACGCAGTTCCTTCCATGACGTTCATAAGCAACCGATCAGGCGGCTTACTCTCGGGCGGACACACTGGATCTCACGAGTGAACGTTGTGCATGCAGAGGCTGAAGAGAATTGGAACTATCGCGTCATTCTGGATATCTGTCACGAGACAGGAACAAGTAGGTCACAAGTCGAACTAATAGGCACGTACCGGAAAAAGTGCTGCTCAGTACACGGTGGTGCGGCGAGCAGGCGGCGCTGTGGGTGTCTCCGGCAGGCATCGTGCAGGAGGCCTGTGATCATCACTTCCGGCATGTGACTGAAGGTGTCATCGTCACAGTGTTGACCTTCCCCTTGGGTGAAGCTGCAGCATCGACGGCACCGGCCACCGTGGCCGGACGAGGAGGAGTGGTGCGGCTGCTGACGATCGGGGCGTTCGCCCGGGCCGCGCGGCTGTCGCCGAAGGCGTTGCGGCTGTATGACGAACTCGGGTTGCTGCGGCCGGCCGCGGTGGACGGCGAGTCCGAATACCGGTTCTACGATCCGGGGCAACTGGAGCGGGCCCGGTTGATCGCCTGGCTGCGGCGGCTGGGCATGCCGTTGGCGCGTATCCGGCGGGTGTGCGACCTGCCGGCGAGCGCGGCGGCCGAAGAGATCGCCGGCTACTGGGAGCAGGTGCTGGCCGAAACCGCCGCCCGCGAGCAGTTGGCCACGTTCCTCGTCGACTATCTGTCAGGAAGAGGAAGCACCGTGGAACAGACGGCGACCATACTCGGGATCCGTTACGCCGCCCGGTCAGAGTCGGCACTGGTGCGCACGAGCAACCAGGACACCGCCTACGCCGGCCCCCGGTTGCTCGCGGTGGCCGACGGGGCAGGCGGCTCGGGCGGGGACCTCGCGAGCGCAGCGGCCGTCGACGCGCTCAAACCGCTGGAGACCCTGGCGGTACCGGCTGAGGGCCTGCTCGGCGCCCTCACCGACGCAGTAGGTGAGGCCGACCGGGCCATCGGGGAAATCGCCGCGTCGACGCCGTCGGGTGAGGCGGTCACCACGTTGACCGCACTGCTGTGGTCGGGTTCCCGGCTGGCGCTGGTGCACATCGGTGACACCCGGGCGTACCTCGTACGTGACGGCGAGCTGTTCCAGATCACCCATGACCACACCTACGTGCAATCGCTGGTCGACGAAGGCCGGCTGACCGCGGAGGAAGCGGCCTCGCATCCGCAACGCTCGCTGCTCGCCCGAGCGCTGACCGGTACGGGCGGGGGCCAACCCGAACTGTCTCTGCACGGGGCCGTGCCTGGTGACCGGTACCTGCTGTGCTCCGACGGGCTGTCCACCGTCGTACCGGACGAATCGCTGCGCGAGGTGCTGACCGGCCCGGGTGCACCCCAGCAAGTGCTCGACGAACTGATCGCGCGGGCGTACGCCGCCGGCGCCCCCGACAACATCGCCTGCGTCGTCGCCGACGTGGTGAGCCTGGAGACACCGGCCGCGGCCGACGCCGGCGGCACCGGGCAGTGACCAGGTCAACGGCCCGGCCACTCCACGCCTGGACGGTTGACCGCCGCCCGCTGGCCATCGCGGCCTACCGGCGGCTGTGGGTGGCATCCGCGGTCTGCGCGGTGGGCGGTTCGTTCAGCGTGGTCGCTGTACCGGCCCAGCTGTTCACGGTGACCGGCTCCTCGGCAGCCGTGGGCGCTGCGGGCGCGGTGTCGTTCGTCGCGCTGGTCGTGGCGGCGCTATGGACCGGTGCCCTCGCCGACGTCATGGACCGGCGAAGAGTGCTGCTGGCGGCCCACATCGGCCTCGCTTTCACGTACGCGGCCTTGTGGACCCACGCCGCGCTGGGCGGGCGCTCCGTCCCCATCCTGATGATGTCGGTCGCCTGCCAGGGTGTTCTTCGGCGTCGTGCAGAAAGAGCAGGTCGATGCGGTCAACACCCATGCGGGTGAGGGAGTCCTCGACGCTGCGCCGGACGCCGTCGCGGGAGAAGTCCCAGATCCGCCGGTGCGTTGCCGCTCAAGGAGGGTCGGCGAGGTGGTCGCCGAGCGCGGTGCGGCGGTACAGAACCTGTCGTCCGGCACGGGCCCGGGTGACCAGGCCCGTGCCGTGCAAGACGCGCAAGTGCTGTGAGACGGCACTGGGGGTGACTCGTAGGCGGCGGGCGAGCTCGATCGTCGGCAGCGGCTCCTCGAGCAGATGGAGCAACCTGGCGCGGGGCACGCCGAGCAACGCGGTCAGTGCGGTCGCGTCCGGGGCCGGCGGCGGCGTCCATAGCGTGGCCACGGCACGGCTGGGGTACACCAAGCTCGGCGGTTCCTGCGAACTGACCGGTGGGGCGGGCTTGTGGGCGAACACCGACGGCATCAGCAACAGTCCCTGGCCGGACGCCGCGACATGGTGCCGGCCGATCATCTTGGAGATGTACAGCACCCCCTCATGCCAGCGCAGGTTCGGGTGCATGTCGGCGAACAGCAGCCGTGCGCCGCCCACGGCCAGTCGCCGCGCCCGGTACGTCATGTCGGCCTCCAGTACCCGCCGCATCTGAGGCCAGGCCGGTTCGATGGCCAGTTCCCAGTAGCGCTGCAGCAGCTCACAGGCCGCGTCGCGGAACCTGACGGCGGAAGCGTCGTCAGCGGGGATCGGCCCGTGGATGAGCGCGGCCGGCAGGTCACGGCGGACCAGCTCCGGGGCCGTCTGCCGGACGAGGGACAGTTCTTCGTCGAACGTCGGCGCGAAGGTCGTCGGTCGAGGGGTCAGGAAGTCAGGAAGGGCGAGCTTCTCCCCGACCAGAGACACCAGCGGATCGACATCGGTCGCGTCGAGTTCGCCGAGCACCGCCCTGCGCCACGGCAGATGCAACACGTGCAGGCCGGGGTCACGCAGGACCCGCAGGCTGGTGACCGTCTCGGACAGGGGTGAGATCGCGAACCGGGTGTCGGCGAGGTCCTCGACGCCGAGCTCGTAGCTGATCATTAAGCTATACGCTACATCAATTGGCGGCACGACGCCGAGGCGCTGGGCTTGCGGCATGACACCTGCAACTCACGGACAGCGCACCGCGATCGTGACCGGGGCGGCGCGCGGCATCGGCGCCGCGGTGGCCGGGCGGCTGGCGTGCGAAGGCCTGGCGATCGGAGTGATCGACCTGGATGAGGCCGACTGCGCCGGCACCGTTGAGATGATCATCGCCGGGGGTGGATCGGCAATGGCGGTCGCCGCCGACGTCGCCGAGGAGGCCGCGGTCATCGACGCCGTCGCCCGCATCACCACCGAGCTGGGGCCGCCGACGGTGCCGGTCAACAACGCCGGGATCGGCCCGCGGGCCGATCTGGTGGAGCTGACCACGCAGCAGTGGGACACGGTCCTCGGGGTCAACCTGCGCGGGCCGTTCTTCCTCACCCGGGCCGTCGTCCCCCACATGCTCGAGGCCGGGTGGGGGCGGATCGTCAATGTGTCGAGCATCTCGGCAGTCGGCGACGCCGCCCGGGTCGACTACGGCAGCGCCAAGGCCGGTCTGATCGGCTTCACCAAGTCGCTGGCCCTTCAGCTCGGCCGGCACGGCATCACCGCCAACGCCATCGCGCCCGGCTTCGTCGTCAGCGACATGACCAGGGCCTCGGCCCGCCGGCTCGGCCACGAGTTCGCCGAGTACCAGCGCGTCGCGGCCCAGTCCATCCCGGTCGGCCGTGTCGGTCAGCCGGAGGACATCGCACACACCGCCTCCTACCTGGTCAGCCCCGAGGCAGGGTTCGTGTCCGGCCAGGTCGTCTACGTCGCCGGCGGACCGGTGGACTGACCATGGCCCTGATCCTGCTGCTGGCCTTGGCCTGCGGAGTGGCGGTCGGCAACGTCTACTTCCCCCAGGTCGTCAGCCCTTCGGTGGCGGCCGACCTGGACGTTGCCCCCGAAGTGGCGGCACAGGTGGTGACCGCGACGCAGTTCGGCTACGCGGCCGGGATCGTCCTGCTGGTGCCGCTCGGCGACCGGATCCCGCACCGCCGGTTGATCGTCAGCCTGCTGGTCCTCACCGGCCTGGGGCTCCTCGCAGCGGGCAGCGCGCCCACGCTGGGACCGCTGCTCGCCGCCGGCGTGTTCGTCGGCGTCACGACCGTGGTCGCACCGATCATCGGCCCGATGGCGGCCGGGTTGGTGAGCGAGGACCGCCGCGGGATGATCAGCGGCATGCTGCTGAGCGGGGCGCTGGGCGGCATGCTCCTGTCGCGCGCGCTCGGCGGGACTCTCGCCCAGTGGCTGGGCTGGCGCGCGCCGTACCTGGTGGCGGCGGCACTCGTCCTGATCGTCGCGCTCTTCCTGCTCCGTGCGCTGCCGACGACCACCCCGCCGTCGGCACAGCGGTATCCGGCGCTGCTGGCCGAGCCGCTCCGTCTGCTGCGGACCGAGCCGGAGCTGCGCCGCTCCTGTCTCTACCAGGCCACGGTCTTCGCCGGCTTCTCGGCGGTCTGGACCGGCGTCACGCTCCTGCTGACCGGTCCGGCCTACGGCCTGGGCGCGTCGGCGGTCGGCGTGCTCGCCCTGGTCAACGCGGCGACGATGTTGTGCACGCCGATCGCCGGACGCCAGGTCGACCGGCGCGGGCCGGACACGGTCAACCTCGTCTGCCTGATCGCGGTCATCGCGTCTTCGCCTGTGCTCGCGATCGGCGGTCTCGGCGGGACGCTGGGCCTGGCGGGGCTCGCGTGCGGATCTCTGCTGCTCGACATCGCCATGCAGTCAGGGATGGTGGCCAACCAGGTCCGCATCTACGGCCTGCGTCCCGAGGCCCGCAGCAGGCTCAGCACCGCCTACATGGCCTGCGCGTACGTCGGCGGCGCCGCGGGTTCCTGGCTCGGGACAGGCGCCTACGGCCAGGCTGGATGGCCGGGGGTGTGCGCGCTCGTGGCGCTGCTCGCCACACTCGCCCTGGCCTGTCACCTCATGGCGGTGTACGGCCGAAGACTCCGTCTCGTTGACATTCTCGTGAACGAGGGAGATTCCCGCGGTCGCCCGTGAGGGTTCAGTCCTGGGCGTTCCGGCCCTTCGTCGTCGCCGCCAACCCGCCGTCGCCGGGCCGCAGATCAACGTGGAGCGCCCGGAGCGAAGCGCCGACGGTTTCGTCCGCGGGCCGGGGGTGGCGTATGGCCCACTGGCTCGTTCATAACGCCCAACTACCCAGGCATATGATCGGCGGCATGGCGCTGCGACTTGTTCAGGTGAATATCAAGGCCCGGGATGACTCGGCGCTCGGCCGGTTCTGGGCGGAGGCGCTCGGCTGGGGTGTTTCCAGTGAGGGACCCGGCGTGACCAACCTCGAACCCGAGGGCTTCGCCTGGCCGGACCCCGACGCCTTCTACGTCGATCTCGTCACCGTCCCGGACCCCGAAACGGTGAAATACCGCGTGCACCTCGACCTCGCCACCACCTCTGCCGCCCATCAGGCGGAGTTGGTCGCGCGCCTGCAGAAGCTCGGTGCAACGCCCGCCGATGTGGGCCAGGGCGACGTCCCGTGGACAGTCCTGGCCGACCCGGAGGGCAACGTGTTCTGCGTGCTGGAGCCTCGATCGATCTACCGGGACACCGGGCCGATCGCCGCGGTGGTGGTCGACTGCGCCGATCCGCGGGCCATGGCCCGGTTCTGGGACGAGGCGATGGACTGGACCCTGCACGAGGTCACCGACGATCATGCGCTGCTGCGCTCCGCCAAGGGTGTCGGCCCGTATCTGAAGTTCATTCGCACGTCCGGCGTGAAGACCGTGTGGAACCGCGTCCATCTCGACCTGCTGCCGTACCCCATTGAGGATCAAGAGGCGGAGGTAGCCCGGCTACGGGCTCTGGGCGCCACCGCCGCCGACGTCGGCCAGGGCGATGTTCCGTGGAAGGTCCTGGCCGACCCGGAGGGCAACGAGTTCTGCGTCCTCGGACGGGGCTGACGCAAAGCTTCTTCACCTGCGGCTCGTACAACGGCTCCTCGGCGGCGTCGTCGGCATCTTCCCGTACAGCGAGGCCATCGCCGTCCGGCCTGCGCTGTCCTGACGTCGACCTGCGGCTGGCGGCGGCCATCTTCGGCAGCGAAGTGGGGCCGCTTCTCGCCGTGAAATCGCAGAAGTTCGCGCCGCGCGTGGCTGCTGCAGCTTGAGTTGAGTTCCTCGGATCTTCCATAGCGTTCCCGCGCCTGGCCATGGTCGCAGACGCGGCGGCGTTTCAGCGCGGAATCACCCAGCCCGGCGTCCAGATCCCGGCAGCGTCGTGGCTGGCCGTTGTGGCGGCGAGGTAGGCGCGGAGGGTGGCCAGCCCTGGATGGGGGTTGTCGCGGCGCCACAGGAGCGAGTGCGGGTATACGGGCGTCGGGCCGGTCACCGGGATGCGGCGCAGGCCGTGGTCGGCAGGCCAGATCAGGCGGGTCTGCTCGCCCATGAAAGTGGCCAGGGCCGGGGTGTCGGCGATGGTGTCAAGGAGCGCGTCGGAGCCGAAGTTGGGGCCCGTCGCCTCGATGGTGAGACCGAACTCGGCGACGAGATCGTCGTAGTAGGCGGCCCACTCGGTGCCGGGGACGATGCCGGGCATCCAGATCCGGTGGCCGGCGAGCTGAGCAACGGTCAACGACCGGGCGCCCGCCAGCGCGTGGGCGGGCCCGGTGAGGAGTTGGAGCGCCTCGTCGAGCACCCGGACGGACTCGATGTCCTCAGGAAGGGGTCGGCCGGGCACGCCGACGGCGCGGAAGGACGCGTCGATCGCGCCGGACCGAATGGCGGCGACGGCCGTCTCGACATCGAACAGCATCACCACGTCGAGCTCGATCTCGGGGTGCGCCCGGTGGAAGCCGCGCATCAGGCCCGAGGCCGCGCTGCGTGAGGCGATCACGTCGACGCGCAGCGGACGGCTGCCGGGCAGCACGGACGCGACCGCGCGCTCGGCGACGCGCAGCAGCTCGCGCGCGTGGGGCAGGAACGCCTGCCCGTCGATGGTGAGCCGGGCCCCGCGCGCAGTGCGGGTGAACAGCCGCACGGCGAGGTCCTTCTCCAGCCCGGCGATGCGCTTGGAGACGGCCTGCTGGGTGATCGACAAATCTGCGGCGGCCTCCTGGAACTGGCCGGTGTCCACGACGGCGACGAACGTGCGCACAGCATCGAGATCCACAGCCACCGACCTTAGCGCACAACTCATAGTTGTGTTCCTTCGGCCGGCTGGTTGTTTGACCTGCCTACTAGCTGCGCGTTTTGATCTCTCAAATCAACGAGTGGTTGTTTCCTAGAGATGGCGGGGTGCGCGTTGAGAAGGTCCCTGGGGCGGCAGTTCAGGTGGTTCTGGGCGGCATATGCGGTCAGCACGTTCGGCACATGGCTCGCGTTCGACGCGTTCGCCCTGATCGCGATTCTCGCTCTGGACGCAGGGCCTACCGAGGTGTCGGTTCTGGCCGCCGCGGGGCTCGCGGTCGGGGCGGTGGTCGCGGTGCCGCTCGGGCCGTGGGTGGAGTTCCGGCGCAAACGGCCGGTGATGATCGCGATGGACCTGATCCGGTTCGCGGCGCTGATGAGCGTTCCCGCCGCCTACGTGCTCGGCTGGCTGAGCTTCGCTCAGCTCCTGGTTGTGGCGGTCGTTGTCGGCGCGGCCGACATCGCCTTCACCGCTGCGAGCGGAGCATGCCTGAAGGCGCTCGTCCCGTCCGAGGACCTGCTCGTTGCGAACGGGCGGTTCGAGGCCACGACCTGGACCGCCACCGCGCTCGGGCCGCCGCTCGGCACCGCCGCGATCGGGCTGGTGGGCCCGGTGACGAGCGTGGCGGCCAACGCGGCCAGCTTCCTCCTCTCGGCCGCGGGGATCCGCGCCATCGGCGGGCGGGAGCCACGTCCCGAGAGAACCGCCACACCGCCCCGGCCTGGAGTCGGCGACCTGCTGGAGGGATGGCGCTATATCCTCGCCAGCCCGGCGCTGCGCCCGTTGTTCTTCAACACCGTCCTGGTCAGCGGCCTGATCATGGCAGCCTTACCGTTGCTCGCCGTCCTCATGCTCGGCGAACTCGGGTTCGCACCCTGGCAGTACGGCCTCGCCTTCGGCGTCCCCTGCATCGGCGGCCTCATCGGCTCGCGGCTGGCCCGCCCGCTCCTCGCACGGTTCGGACAACACAAGGTCATGCTCACCGCCGGGACGCTGCGCGCGTGCTGGCCACTCGGATTGGCCTTCATCCACCCCGGCCCCACCGGGCTCCTCCTCGTCATCGCCGTCGAACTCGGGCTGATCACCTGCATGGGCGTGTTCAACCCGGTATTCGCTACCTACCGGCTCGAACAGCTCCCGTCGGACCGGGTCGTCCGCACGCTGTCTGCCTGGTCGATCACCAGTAAAGCCACCATCGCGGCCATGACCGGCGTGTGGGGCCCGCTGGCCGGCCTCACCGGTCCCCGCACCGCGATCGCGATCGCCGGTCTCCTGCTCCTGGCGACCTCGCTCCTCCTTCCTCGACACGACCGCACGCTCCAACTGCAGAACGCCGGACAGGCGCCACCAGAAAGGCAAACACTCGCATGAGCACCACCCCCGCGCTCGACCCCGCGCACACCGCCCTGCTCGTCATGGACTATCAGCCCGCGATCCTCGCGCTGCTACCCGAAAGCGACAGTGAAGCCCTGCTGGGACGCATGGAAAAGGCAATCGCCGACGTTCGCGCCAGGGGCGGCACCATCGCCTATGTCCGGGTCGGCTTCACCGAGGCCGACTGGGCTGCGATCCCGCCCACCAACAGGTCTTTCGCACCGATCGCCCAGCACCGTCTCATGCACCACGCAGACCTTGACACCGCTATCCACGAACGTCTCGCTCCCCAGGACGGAGACATCATCGTGCGTAAGATCCGTTACGGCGGCCTATCCACCACCGACCTCGATCAGCGGCTGCGCGAACGCAGCATCACGACTCTGATCATCGCGGGCATCAGTACCAGCGGCGTCGTCCTGTCCACCGTCCTCGACGCGGCCGACCGCGACTACCAGCTCTACGTCCTGGCCGACGGCGTCGCCGACCCTGACCCCGAAGCGCACGACGTCCTGCTCCATCAGGTCTTTCCCGCACGGGCCCACATCCTCGAAACCGCCGAGTTGCACACCCTCCTGCGGGCTGACTGACGCCAACCGCGCCCGCCCTGCGTGGCATGGCCGCTAGAGAGGCCGAACAGGCCCAAAGGAACTCAAGGAATGGGTCTGTCCAGGGCGTGTCCAGTCGTCGGAGTCGAGTGGTGACAGGCTGAGTGGGTGCAGGGCCACTCAGTCGCGCAGGCGGGTGAGCGCCTGCGGAGCCAGGTGCCGTGCGAGTTTCTCCAGCAAGGTGGTGACCTCGGCGACCTGCTGAGGGTCGGTGGTGTCCAGGGCTTTGGCCAGGGCGGCGTCGATCGAGGTCGCGCGGACCTGCCCCACACGGTCGGAGATCTGGGGTGCGGGCCGAATGAGGAGTCGGCGGCGGTCGCGGGGGTCGGGTTCGGTGATGACGGCACCGGCCTCGCGGAGCCGGGCTATGGCCGCCGACACCGCGCTCTGAGGCAGGCCGGTGCGGGAGGCGATCTCGCCGACCGCCGATCCGGGGTGCGCGCGCACATCGCTCACCACGATCAGCACCGTGCGGGCATTGGCCGGCTGCTCGCCGAGTCCCTCGGTAGGCAGCGCTTCCTCGCCGATCTTCATCAGCGTGCGGCCCAGCAGGAACAGGTCGACTCCGTTCATGCGACCCAAGATACATCAGAGAAGATGCATCTAAGTTGATGCATCAGAATTGATGCTTTACGGTGATCGTGCCCAAGGCAACACAGCCCTCAGCGAAGGACCCGCCATGACCACCATGACCACCGGCCACCTGCCCGTCCCCGGCGCCACCCTCCACTACGAAGTGCGCGGCACCGGTCCGACGCTGCTGATCTCCCAAAGCGGCGAAGGCGACGCCGGCCGCAGCACCGACCTCGTCGACCAGCTCACCGACGCCTACACCGTCATCACCTACGACCGCCGGGGCCTGTCCCGCAGCACCCTGACCGACCCCGCGCAGGGCGTGACCCTCGCCCAGCACGCCGACGACGTGCACCACCTGCTCGCCGAACTCACCGACGGACCCGCCCTCATGCTCGGCTGCAGCCTCGGCGCCTCGATCGGCTTCCACCTGGCCCTGCGTCACCCCGGCCAGATCAGCATGCTCATCGCGCACGAGCCGGTCACACCGCGCCTGCTCCCCGCCGAACAGCGCGCCCACCATGAGGCGGAACTGCGGGAAATCCAGGAGATCCACCGCAGGGACGGCCTTGGTGCGACCTTCAAGGTGGTCGCCCAGGTGCTCGGCATCGACCCCGCCAACCCCGACGCCGAAGCCGGCCTCACCCCGCAGCCGATGACGTCCCAGCGGACGCGCAACTTCGACTTCTTCGTCGAGCACGACTTCACTGCCATCCTCCACGACACCATCGATGTCGCCGCCCTGACCACCGCCCCGACCCGCATCGTCCCGGTCGCAGGACAGACCACCCCGCGAACCGTCTTCGACTACAAGTGCGCCGTCGCACTGGCCGACCTGCTCGGCACCGACCTGCACGAGTTCCTTGGCGGCCACAACGGCAACACCACCCACCCCCGCGCCTACGCCGCCCAGCTCTGCCGCGTTCTGCAGAACGCCTGATCTCTCCGCTTTCACGGAGACACCATGTCAGTCTCCACCCCGATCCGACCGAGTTGACGACGCGCTTCAAGCCTCTGGTGGCGGCATCGGGCCGCTCAGGGCCGGGCGGCTGGTGCGCCCCTTCAGGCCAGACGAAGGAGAGCGGACGCCGCCTCGACGCTCGCGACGACGTCGAGACCGCCCCAGCGGACAGGCCAGGAGAAGCGGCGGTCGACGGTCCAGGCCAGAACGGCGTCGAGGTCGTCCGGAGAGTCCAGGCGGTCCTCGTCGGCGACCACCAGGGCCGCGGCAGGTCCGACGGCGGGGTCGGCGATCCGCCCGCCCGTCCGCGGCACCTCGTCCACGACGCTCGCCCCAGCCCCCTGAAGCCGCATCCTCAGCTTCGCGACGGACTCGGTACGGAACCTGCCGGCCACGACGACGGTCTTGCCTCGAAGATCCATAGCTGTGGAGGATAGACGAACCATGCAGCGTCATATGGCGCAAATCAGGTTGGACCGCGCCGGCCGGTGACCATCTCCAACCCAGGAAGCGACCAAACCGAAGCGGTCCTCATCAGTACCAGCGTGACCGCGATGAGCTGGCTCACCCCGCACACAAGCGCGCTCGCGGCAGAGCGGCCGGGGCCGTGCCGGCTGGACCGGACGGTACCAAGGTCATCGGCCCGTCTCGTGGGATCCTCGGCATATGGCCTAGTCGAAGGGGACGCCGTCGAAGGTGCCGGACAGGGCTGGTCGGGTGGAGAACGCCGTCCAGGTCAGCTTCACCTCGTGGGTGCGTCCGCCGGTCTCGGCCGTGAGGGTTGCGGTGGCGCGGCCGTCCGGGGTAAAGATGATCGGGCCGCTGACCCGTAGGTCGCGCACGAACCGCACCCCGTCGAGCGTGATGTCCTGACCGAAGGTGACCTGGCCGCCGCGCAGCCCCGGCTCGTTCGGCCGCCCGAAGTAGTAGAAGGCGTGCGGATTGCGGCGGGCGGTGGCGTCGGCGGCGGTGGCGAAGGTGGCCGCGAGGATCCGCCGCCGGCCGGGGCCGAGCCTGCGGTCCGGGTGCGGCGCCACTTTCCCGTGCTCCGAGTTTCTTCGGCCTCTTGGAGGATTCTCTCTGGGAGCGTGTTCCCAGAGCCGTCTGCGACCGCGAGATGATCTCAGGGCAACACCCCTGCTGACCGTGGCGGTATGGACGGCGGTGATCATGTCGATGTCTCCGTTCTGAGTGCGCGGGGATGGGTCAGCGGGCGATGTGCAGATAGTTCTCGACCGAGCTCGCACTGATCGTGCGCTTGCCGTACGCGTGGGAGCCCTTGAGGTTGTGCTCCTCCAGCGTCAGGTCTCCGCGGGCCAAACGAGCCAGGTGTCAGAGGGCGCTGGAGCGCTGGAGCGCGGCGGCCGTGCCGTCGATCAGGGTGCGAAGGCCGTGGTCGAAGGCTTCGTCCCCGAGCGTGCTGCCGCCTTCGCGGATCGCCAGGAGCAAGGTGGCATCCGTTCCGCGCTCCAGTAGGGCGGTCACCGCCGCGAGCCGCTGTGACGGCTCGTCCGCGCTCTCTTGCCGCTCGGCCTGTTCCCGGAGGACGAAGCCGTTGATGTAGCTGGTGCAGCTCCCGATCGTACGCAGCGCAAGCAGTGGGGTGAACCCGCAGGCGACCAGCGCGGTGAGCTCCTCGTCGAACAGTCTGATCGTCGCCGGGCTCATGCTGGCCGCGTTGGCGACCAGGCGGGCACCGTCGCGGTGGGCGAGCAACGAGGCCCGGTAGGCGTGAGCTCGGCCGGTGAGCCAGTCCTGCCAGCTCTCGCCTTCGCGGGGCGGGCCCATCCCGGCGGCCAGGATGATCGCGTCGGCCATGCCGTCGAGCAGTTCCTGCTTGGTGCGGATGTGCCAGTAGAGCGCCGGGGACTGCACGCCCAGCTCGGTGGCGAGCCTGCGTACGGTCAGCCCGTCGAGGCCGACTTCGTTGAGCAGGCGAAGCGCCGTTTCGATCAGGGTGTGCCTGCTGAGTGCCGGGCGCTTGGTCTCGCTCATCGGTTGACAGCTTAGCAGCGCTAAGGCAGCATGATGGCCTTAGCACTGCTAAGGAGGCGGAAGATGTGGCTGACCAGGTCCTTACTGGCGTGCGGCGCTGTCGCCGGCCCGCTGTTCATCGTTCTGGTTCTGATCCAGGACTACACGCGTCCCGGCTTCGACCCCCGGCGGCAGCCGCTCAGCCTGCTGAGCTTGGGCGACCTGGGCTGGATTCAGATCGCCAACTTCGTGGTCACCGGACTGCTGTACGTCGCGTTCGCGGTGGGGATGCGGCGCATGCTGCATCCCGGCCGCGGTGGGACGTGGGGACCACTGCTGATGGGCGCTTTCGGAACCGGTCTAGTCATCGCGGGGCTCTTCCGCACCGCCCCTGGGTGGGGCTATCCGCAGGGAGCGCCGACCGGCGTGCCCACCGACGCCGGCATGAGCTACGTGTTGCACGGGGTCGGCTTCTTTGTGGTGGTGGTCTCGCTGATCGCGGCCTGCTTCGTGTTCACCCGGCGGTTCACTGCGCTGGGCGAGCGACGATGGGCGGTCTCGTGTGCAGTCACCGGGGCGGCACTGCCGACGATCTACATGCTGTCCGGCGTGCTGTCGGAGCGCGGTGAGAACTCACAACCCCTGAGCCTCCTGCTTCGCCTCGTGGCCTTGGTGGGCTGGGGGTGGGCTTCGCTCCTGGCGGTACGGCTACGCCGGGAAAGCACGATCGCATTGGACCGGGTGGGCGGGGCGACCGGCCTGTCGTCGAACACGCACTGACCCCCGGCGCCCAAGACGACAACTGCTCCGCCCATGTACGCGATCACACGAACGGCCGCCGATCTGCCATGAGCAGGGGCTCCGCACTCTGACTCGGCGCGCGACTTGGGCCAAGGCCGGGGCCGATCAGCAGCGTCCAGGTGTCCAGCACGGTCGCGAGAAGCGCGGTCGCCGCCGGTGTGGCAAGGGTGGTGACGAGGACAGCCCGCGTGATGGCGGCGTGGGCCTGCCGGGGTCGCTCGGCTCGTGGAGATCTTCACCAAGTTCGTCGGACAGCGACTAACGGTTGGTCGTTCACTTGGCAAAGGAGGCCTGTCGCCAGTCCTCGGCTGCCTGGATCATGTGGCGGCCCACGTGGTCGAAGAACTGGCTGACGTCCTTCAGCCGGGCGCCGGCCGGCGTCGTGGCGCCGACGACCTCGGCTCCTTTGCGGGCGAGCTCGGCCAGCACAGCGTTCTGCCGGGCGCTGACGAGCCAGCCTTGGAACCAGACGTCCGCGTCGATGACGTACCGGTCGCGGCGTCGGCGCGGGTCGCGTTCACGCCGGATCAGACCCTGCTGTTCGAGCTCGCCGACGGCCTTGGAGATGGACGCCGGGCTGACCTGAAGACGCCGGACGAGCTCGGCGGCGGTGAGGCTGCCACTGTCGGTGGTGTAGAGGCAGGTGAGCACGCGAGCGGTCATGCGTGACAGCCCCGTCTGGATCAGTGACCCGGTGAACTGCTCCTCCAGGTCGCGGACCGCTCGCGGGTCGCGGCCGTGCGCGTCGGCGGCCGGTGGCGGCGCCGGTGAGGTGGGCCGGCGCCGGCGGGCGCGGCCCGCGGTCGCCTGCTGCGCCCGGTCGGCACGGTAGCCACCGGCTCCCCCGTTGCGAGCGATCTCGCGGGTGATGGTCGAGATCGGCCGTTGCAGGCTTCTGGCGATCTCGGTGTACGTGAGGCCTTCGGCCAGGCCCTTGGCGATGTGCTGGCGGTCCTGGTAGGTCAGCCTGCCTCCCGGCATCGGTAGTCGCCTCCCGCTGTTCGTCATCCTCGGCCGGCTGAGTGCCGGGAAAACAGTATTGCGTTCGCGAGCACATCATTGCAAGAAGCCGTGACATCTCTTGCATTCGCCTACATAGTCATTGCAAATCTTTATCTGATTTACCAGGAAGAACGGGATAATGAGCTGCTGCATACGTTGACTAAATCATGAAGGCAAACTAGCGTTTGCCGAGCAATAAACGCGTACTATCGCGACTCGGCGTCTAGGAAACGGATGGAATCGGCATGACCCTGACCGCCCCCACCAGCGTGACCGCGAGATCACTCGCGCCGGATTTAGCGCGTGGCGTCATGCTCCTGTTGATCGCCCTGGCGCACGCGCCCGCGTTCGTCAGCGATGGGAACATCGGCCCGGCCGCGCTCAACACCGCCGCGAAGTTCATCAAGTCCCTCCTGGCCGACAACCAGGCCCGCGACATGTTCGCGTTCCTGTTCGGCTACGGGCTCGGCCAACTGGCCCACCGTCAGCAGGCCCGAGGCAGCGACTGGATCTCGATCAGGAAGCTGATGCGGCGGCGGGCCTGGTGGCTGATCGCCATCGGCTTCACCCACTCGGTGCTGCTCGTACCGCTCGACATCATCGCGGTCTACGGGATGATACTGCTGGTGCTCGCCCCTCTCGTACGAGCGCGGGACTCGGTACTTCTGTGGACGGGCCTCCTGTCGCTCATCCCCGCAACGCTGCTGCTGGCCTGGCAGAGCGTGCAGGCCCAGGCCGGGCCCGTCACCATGGCCCAGTTCATGGAGCCCACCTTCGGCGCCCACGTCGTGGCTAGCATCCCGACGTGGCCGGTGGAGACCGCCATCTCCACCATCATGGTCGTCCCGGGCATGCTGCTGGGAATCTGGGCCGCCAGGCGCAGGATCCTCGACGAGCCCGAACGGCACGCGCCGCTGCTGGCCCGGGTCACCGTGATCTTCATCGCCATAGCCGTCATCGGCAGGCTCCCCGCCGCCCTGCTGGCCGCCGGCGCGTGGACGAACACCTCGGTCACCGTCGGCTGGAGCGTCGCGATCGCACACGACCTGACCGGATACGCAGGCGGCATCGGCCTGGCCGCCGCCATCGGCCTCGTCGCGATCAAGGTCCGGGGCGGCCGGGTCACCACGGCACTCGCCGCTTTGGGTCAGCGTTCGATGACCTTCTACCTGTTCCAATCGGTGGTGTGGGTGACGCTGTTCTACCCGTTCACTCTGGGCCTGAGCGACAACATGAGTTTCGCCCTCACCTTCGGGCTGGCCATCGGCGTCTGGCTGGTGTCGATCCTGCTGGCGGAGGGGATGCGGGTGGCGGGCTACCGCGGCCCCGCCGAGGTGCTGCTCCGCAGGCTCTCGTACCGCTCCCGCCCCAGATCTTCACGCACGGTGGCGTGAAGACCAAAACCTGGCGCGTGCAGCGGCCTGCGGCGCGCCGATCCCATCATCCGATGCCTGCACAGCCCCGGTGTACTTGTGGCCCGGGATCCGGGGTCAGGCGCGTCTGATCACGCAGGTCATCATGGCGCCGAGCCGCCCGTCTTGACGGCTCCCGAGCGGCAATGGGCCGATGACGGCATAGGCCCCGACATGCCGAACAGGCCCTCTCGGGGCCGGGGCGTAGAAATGCCATCAATATTTGGGCCGCGACCGTATGGATCCCGTCAAGAACGGCCAAACCCCTCAAATCTCAGGATTTGCTTGCCTTTGAGCCGCCCGGACAGGGGCGGCGGAAACGAACCAGTCCAGATTGAGGAGTGGGGATGACGGACGTCGTCTTCGTCGCCCTGACGATCGCGGTCTTCGTGGTCTTGGGGTTGGTCGTGCGGGCGGTGGAGCGGTTGTGAGCGCCGTCAACGCCGCCGGTCTCGTCGCGGTCGCCGGCCTGGTGATCTTCATGGTCGCGGCGCTGCTGTTCCCGGAGCGTTTCTGATGTCCTCGACTCTGGCCGGGATCCTGTTCATCGCGTCCCTGCTGCTCGCCTTGGCCCTGTGCTACAAACCACTGGGCGACTACATGTATCGCGTCTACACCGGCACCAGGCACAACGCCGCCGAGCGGGTGATCTACCGGCTGCTCGGCGTCCAACCCGACGGCGAGCAGCGCTGGGGCGTCTACGCGCGCAGCGTGCTGGCGTTCTCGATGGTGTCGATCCTGTTCCTGTACGGCCTGCAGCGCCTGCAGAGCCACCTGTTCCTGTCCCTCGGGATGAAGCCGGTCGAGCCCGCGCTGGCCTGGAACACCGCGGTCAGCTTCGTCACCAACACCAACTGGCAGGCGTACTCCGGGGAGTCCGCGATGGGCCACCTGGTGCAGACCGCGGGCCTGGCCGTGCAGAACTTCGTCTCCGCGGCCGTCGGCATGGCGGTGGCGATCGCCCTGGTCCGCGGCTTCGCCCGCAAGAAGAGCGACACGCTGGGCAACTTCTGGGTGGACCTGGTCCGCGGCACGATCCGCATCCTGCTGCCGATCGCGTTCGTCGCCGCCCTGGTCTTGGTGGCCGGCGGCGCGATCCAGACGTTCGCCGATCACAGCACGTGGACGACGCTGACCGGCGGCGAGCAGACGTTCACCCCGGGCGCCGTCGCGTCGCAGGAGGCGATCAAGGATCTGGGCACGAACGGCGGCGGCATCTTCAACGTCAACTCGGCCCACCCGTTCGAGAACCCGACGTCGTGGACGAACTGGTTCGAGATCTTCCTGCTGCTGGTGATCGCGTTCAGCCTGCCGCGCACGTTCGGCCGGATGGTGGGCGACAACCGGCAGGGGTACGCGATCGTGAGCGTGATGGCGAGCATCTTCACCATCAGCGTGGTGCTGACCAACTGGGCCGAGCTGAGCGCGGGCGGCACGGTGCCGCAGGCCATCGGCGCGGCGATGGAGGGCCGCGAGGTTCGCTTCGGCATCTCGAACTCGGCCATGTTCGCCTCCTCCACCACCTTGACGTCGACGGGTTCGGTGGACTCCTTCCACGACTCCTACACCGCGCTCGGCGGCGGCATGCTGATCTTCAACATGCTGCTCGGCGAGGTGGCTCCGGGCGGGGTCGGCGCGGGTCTGTACGGCATCCTCATCCTGGCCGTGATCACGGTGTTCGTGGCGGGCCTGATGGTGGGCCGCACCCCTGAGTACCTGGGCAAGAAGATCGGCGCCCGCGAGATCAAGCTGGCCTCGCTGTACTTCCTGGTCACCCCGGTGCTGGTGCTGGTCGGCACGGCGGTGGCGATGGGCACCGAGGCCGGCCGCGCGGCGATGCTCAATTCCGGTCCGCACGGTCTGTCGGAGATCCTGTACGCCTACACCAGCGCGTCCAACAACAACGGCTCCGCCTTCGCCGGCGTCAGCGTGAACACCACCTTCCACAACACCACACTGGGCCTGGGCATGGTCTTCGGCCGGTTCCTGCCGATCGTCCTGGCCCTGGCTCTGGCCGGTTCGCTGGCCAGGCAGACAC
The DNA here is from genome assembly GCF_052068215.1 of Nonomuraea sp. H19. Lineage (NCBI taxonomy): Bacteria > Bacillati > Actinomycetota > Actinomycetes > Streptosporangiales > Streptosporangiaceae > Nonomuraea > Nonomuraea sp. H19. Next base: position 46,585 of record NZ_JBQHCV010000007.1, read on the forward strand.
CTGTCCCCGAGAGCGCCGGCACCCTGCCCACCTACCGGCCGCAGTTCGTCGGCCTGGTCGTCGGCGTGACGATCATCCTGGTCGCCCTCACTTTCCTCCCGGCCCTCGCGCTCGGACCGCTCGCGGAAGGAATCCGCTAGAGATGTCAACGCACATGCTCGAATCACCGGGCCAGGCGCCGACTCCCGGAAAGAGCGGCCGGGTCGGCGGCGGCCTGCTCGACCCCGAACAGATGATCAAATCGCTGCCGGACGCGCTGAAGAAGCTCAACCCGGCCACCATGTGGCGCAACCCGGTCATGTTCATCGTCGAGATCGGCGCGGTCTTCACCACCGTCCTCGCCATCGCCGACCCGTCCTGGTTCGCCTGGGCCATCGTCGCATGGCTGTGGCTGACCGTGATCTTCGCCAACCTGGCCGAGGCGGTGGCCGAGGGCCGCGGCAAAGCACAGGCCGCCACCCTGCGCGCCGCCAAGCGCGACACCACCGCCCGCCGCCTCAAAAATCCGGACGACCACACCCGGTGGGACGTCGTCGCCGCACCCGGGCTCAAGCAGGGCGACTACGTGATCGTCGAGGCCGGGGAGGTCATTCCCGGCGACGGCGACGTGATCGAGGGCATCGCCTCGGTGGACGAGTCGGCCATCACCGGCGAGTCCGCGCCGGTGATCCGCGAGTCCGGCGGCGACCGCTCGGCGGTGACCGGCGGCACCAAGGTGCTGTCGGACCAGATCATCGTCCAGATCACGCAGAAGCCCGGCGAAAGCTTCGTGGACCGCATGATCGCCCTGGTGGAGGGGGCGAACCGGCAGAAGACGCCGAACGAGATCGCGCTCAACATCCTGCTCGCCGCGTTGACGATCATCTTCCTGGTCGCCACGGCGACGATGCAGCCGCTGGCGATCTACTCCAAGGAGATCAACCCGGGTGTGCCGGACTCGCTGGCGCTGACCGGCGACGGCGTGACCGGGATCGCGCTGGTGTCGCTGATCGTCTGCCTGATCCCGACCACGATCGGCGCACTGCTGTCGGCCATCGGCATCGCCGGCATGGACCGCCTGGTGCAGCGCAACGTCCTGGCCATGTCCGGCCGCGCCGTCGAGGCCGCCGGGGACGTCTCCACGCTGCTGCTGGACAAGACCGGAACCATCACCTTGGGGAACCGGCAGGCGAGCGAGTTCGTCCCCGTGCCCGGCGTGAGCGAGCAGGAGCTGGCCGCGGCGGCGCAGCTGTCCAGCCTGGCCGACGAAACTCCGGAGGGCCGCTCGATCGTGGTCTATGCCAAGCAGGCCTACGGGCTGCGCGAGCGGCAGCCGGGCGAGCTGGCCCACGCCGAATGGGTGCCGTTCACCGCGCAGACCCGCATGTCGGGGGTGAACCTGGACGGCCGCGAGGTGCGCAAGGGCGCGGCCACCGCGGTGATGAAGTGGGTACGCGATGCCGGTGGCCACCCGGCCGACGAGGTCGGGCACATGGTGGACGGCATCTCCGGCTCAGGCGGCACCCCGCTGGTCGTGGCCGAGAAAGGCCGGGTGCTGGGGGTGATCCATCTCAAGGACGTGGTCAAGCACGGCATGCGGGAGCGCTTCGACGAGATGCGCCGCATGGGGATCCGCACCGTGATGATCACCGGTGACAACCCGCTGACCGCCAAGGCCATCGCCGACGAGGCCGGGGTGGACGACTTCCTGGCCGAGGCCACCCCGGAGGACAAGCTCGCGCTGATCAAGAAAGAGCAGGCCGGCGGCCGCCTGGTCGCGATGACCGGAGACGGCACCAACGACGCCCCCGCCCTGGCTCAGTCCGACGTCGGGGTCGCCATGAACACCGGCACGTCGGCGGCCAAGGAGGCCGGGAACATGGTCGACCTGGACTCCAACCCGACCAAGCTCATCGAGATCGTCGAGATCGGCAAGCAGCTGCTCATCACCCGCGGCGCGCTGACGACGTTCTCGATCGCCAACGACATCGCCAAGTATTTCGCGATCATCCCGGCCATGTTCGCGGCGGTCTACCCGGGCCTGGACGCGCTGAACATCATGCGCCTGGCCAGCCCGCAGTCGGCGATCCTGGCCGCGGTGATCTTCAACGCGCTGGTCATCATCGCGCTGATCCCGCTGGCGCTGCGCGGCGTGCGGTATCGGCCGTCCAGCGCCGCCAAGCTGCTGTCACGCAACCTGTACGTCTACGGCCTCGGCGGGATCGTCGTACCGTTCATCGGCATCAAGCTCATCGATCTGCTGATCCAGTTCCTTCCGGGGATGTCATAAATGGACCGCATGCCCAGCTGGGTCCGCCAGCACGTGGCCGCGCTGCGCGCGCTGCTCGTGCTCACGGTGGTCACCGGCATCATCTACCCGCTCCTGGCCACCGGCGTGGCCCAGGCGCTGTTCAACGACAAGGCCAACGGCTCGCTGGTCGAGAAGGACGGCAAGGTCGTCGGCAGCGCGCTCATCGGCCAGTCCTTCACCGACGCCGACGGCAACCCGGTCAGGAAATACTTCCAGTCGCGGCCCTCGGCGGCCGGTGACGGCTACGACCCGACCGCGACCAGCGCCAGCAACCTCGGGCCCGAAGACGTGGTCGATACGCTGCCGGTACCCGGTGCCAAGGACGAGGAGGGCAACCCGGACGATGGCAAGCAGTCGCTGCTCACCCAGGTCTGCGCCCGGTCCAAGGCGGTCGGGGAGTTGGAGGGCGTCAGCGGCGCCCGCCCTTACTGCACGCCGGACGGGGTGGGCGCGGTGCTGAAGGTGTTCCCCGATCGCGCGGTCAGCGTCAACCAGGCCTGCCCCGCCACCCCCTTCATCGCCACCTACCAAGGGCTGAAGGTCGAGTGCGCCAAGCCCGGCGAAGACTACGCCGCCGGGAAGACCGTGCCCGTCAGGGGCGACGCGGGTACGCCCGCGGTGCCGGCCGATGCGGTCACGGCCAGCGGCTCCGGCCTCGACCCCGACATCTCCGTCGCCTACGCCGAACTGCAGGCGCCCCGCGTGGCCGAGGAGCGCGGGCTCGCGGTCGAGCGGGTGGAAGCGCTGATCGCCGAGCACACCACCGGGCGCGCCCTCGGCTTCATGGGCGAGCCGGCCGTCAACGTGCTCGAACTCAACCTGGCGCTGGACCGGTCATGAGGAGGGGCCGGCTGCGGGTCTACCTCGGGGCGGCCCCCGGGGTGGGCAAGACGTACGCGATGCTCGGCGAGGGCCGGCGCGGCCTGGAACGGGGCCGGGACGTGGTCGTCGGCTTCGTCGAGACCCACGGCCGCGCCCGCACCGCCGCCCTCGTGGAGGGTATGGAGATCATCCCCCGCAAGACGCTGGTCTATCGCGGGGCCACGTTCACCGAGCTGGACGCCGAGGCGGTCATCGCCCGCCGGCCGAAGGTGGCGCTGATCGACGAGCTGGCCCACACCAACGTACCCGGCTCGAAGAACGCCAAGCGCTGGCAGGACATCGACGAGATCCTCGACGCCGGCATCGACGTGATCTCCACCGTCAATATCCAGCACCTGGAATCGGTCAACGACGTCGTCCACCAGATCACCGGCATCCCGCAGCGGGAGACCGTCCCGGACGAGGTGGTACGCCGCGCGAACCAGATCGAGCTGGTCGACATGTCCCCCGAGGCCCTACGCCGGCGCATGGCCCACGGCAACGTCTACGCCCCCGAGAAGGTGGACGCGGCGCTGTCGAACTACTTCCGCGTCGGCAACCTGACCGCGCTGCGCGAGCTGGCGCTGCTGTGGGTGGCGGGCAAGGTGGACGAGCAGCTCGACCGCTACCGCGCCGACCACGGCATCGGTGCCACGTGGGAGGCCCGCGAACGTGTGGTGGTGGCGCTGACCGGCGGCCCGGAGGGCGACACGCTGGTACGCCGGGCCGCCCGCATCGCCGCCCGCACCAAGGGCGCCGACCTGCTGGCCGTGCACGTCACCCACTCCGACGGGCTGGCCGGCGGCGACCCGGCCAACCTGGCCCGCCAGCGCGCCCTGGCCGAAAGCATGGGCGGCACCTACCACCAGGTAGTCGGCGACGACATCCCGCGCGCGCTGCTCGACTTCGCCCGCGGCGTCAACGCCACCCAGCTCGTACTGGGCGCCTCCCGGCGCGGCCGCTTCGCCCAGATCCTTTCCCGGGGGGTCGGCGTGGAGACCGCCGCCCTCTCCGGCCCCATCGACGTGCACCTGGTCACCCACGAGGAGGCCAAGAAGGGCCGCAGGCGGCCCGAACGCGCCCGAGCGGCCTTGACCAGGAAGCGCAGGCTCGCCGGGTGGGGGCTGGCAGTGGCGGGCCTGCCGCTGCTGACCGCCGCGCTCGTCCCATTCCGGGACGTGATCTCGCTGCCCAGTGAGATCCTGCTGTTCCTGTGCCTGGTCATCGGCGTCGCCCTGATCGGCGGCACGTGGCCGGCGATCACTGCGGCGGTCGGCGGGGTCGTGCTGCTCAACTGGTTCTTCACTCCGCCCTTTCACACCTGGGTCATCGCCGACCCGGAGAACTTCCTCGCCCTCGTCGTGTTCGTCCTGGTCGCCGCCGCGGTCAGCGCGATCGTCGACCTGGCGGCACGGCGTACCAGAGAGGCCGCCCGCGCCCGCGCCGACGCCGAGGTGCTGTCCACCCTGGCCGGGCATGTCCTGCGCGGCGAGGCCGCGCTGGCCTCGCTGCTTGGGCGGCTGCGTGAGACGTTCGGCCTGGACTCGGTCACCCTGCTCGAACGCGTCGGCGAGCCCACCCCGGACGACACCTCCCAGCCCGCCGCGTGGCGCATCGTCGCCACGTCGGGAGCGGCGCCGTGCACCAGCCCCGCGGTGGCCGACACCGACGTGAAGATCAGCGACCGACTGGTGCTGGCCTCGCGGGGGAGATTGCTGGACGCCAGTGACCGGCGGGTGCTGGAGGCGTTCGCCGCCGAGGCCGCCGTCGCGCTGCGCCAGGAACGCCTGCAGGAGGAGGCCGAGCAGGCCAAACCCCTGGCCGAGGCCGACAAGATGCGCACCGCGCTGCTGGCCGCCGTCAGCCACGACCTGCGGAGCCCGCTGTCGGCCGCCAAGGCCGCCGTCGAGAGCCTGCGCAGCCGAGACGTCGACTGGACCGCCGAGGACCGCGAGGAGCTGCTGGCCACCGCCGACGAGTCCCTGGACCGGCTGGACAGGCTGGTGGAGAACCTGCTCGACATGAGCCGCCTGCAGGCCGGCGTCCTCGGCCTGACACTCCAGCCCATCGCCCTGGAGGAGATCGTCCCCCGCGCCATCGACGACCTCGGCCCACTGCGCGACCGCATCGACGGCGACATCTCCTTCGACCTGCCGGAGATCATCGCGGATCCCGCGCTCCTGGAACGCGTACTGGTCAACCTCATGGCCAACGCCGTGCGCTACAGTCCGCCAGGCGAGAAGGTGCTGGTCACCGCCAGCTGGCACGAGGATGTGGTGGAGATCCGGGTCATCGATCGCGGACCTGGCATCCCGCCGGAGGCCCATGAGCGGGTCTTCCAGCCGTTCCAGCGGCTCGGCGACCGGGGGAACGGCACCGGCGTCGGGCTGGGGCTCGCGCTCTCACGTGGGCTGACCGAGGCCATGGGCGGCACTCTCACCCCCGAGGAGACCCCGGGGGGTGGCCTCACCATGATCATCCAGATGCCCATCTCGTCCAAAGCGGTGACCCCATGACCAAGATCCTCGTCGTCGACGACGAGCCCCAGCTCCTGCGCGCGCTGCGCATCAATCTGGCCGCCCGCCACTACGAGGTCGCGGTCGCCGACGACGGCGCCTCCGCCCTGCGCCAGGCCGCTGAGTGGCACCCCGACCTGGTCGTGCTCGACCTGGGCCTGCCCGACATCGACGGCGTGGACGTCATCCACGGCCTGCGTGGCTGGACCAAGGTTCCGATTGTTGTGCTGTCCGGCAGAGCCGGGAACCAGGACAAGATCGACGCCCTGGACGCCGGCGCCGACGACTACGTGACCAAACCCTTCAGCATCGAGGAGTTCCTCGCCCGCATCCGCGCCGTCTCCCGCCGCTCCGCTGTCCAGGAGGCCGAACTGGCCAGCATCGAGATCGGCGACCACACGGTGGATCTAGTCGGCAAGACCGTCTCGGGCGGCATGCGACTCACCCCCACCGAATGGCACATCCTGGAAATCCTGCTGCGCAATCCCGGCAAGCTCATCCCCCAGCGCTACCTGCTGACCGAGGTCTGGGGCAGTCAGTACTCCAATGAAACCCACTACCTGCGCCAGTACATGGCCCAGCTCCGCAAGAAACTCGAACGCGACCCCGCCCACCCGGCCCACCTCATCACCGAGCCCGGCATGGGCTACCGATTCACCCCCTGACGCCCCACTGCTACCGCGCCGACCACAGCATCGCGGGGACCTGGGAGGCCCGTGAACGGGTGGTGGTCGCCTCAGCCGGCGGGCCCAGGAGTGACCGGCTGGTACGCCGGCCTGTGGCCCGCGATCATCGCCGCCAGATGCTCTCGCGAAGCTTCAGGGCAGTTCGGCGAACCGTTCGACCTGTTCAGGGCTGCCGGAGACGATGATGACGTCGCCGTAGGCGAGTTCGGTGTCGGCGGTGGCGTAGGTGAATTCCTCGTTCGAGGGCTTGACCGCCACGATGGTGACGCCGTGTTTGCGGCGCAGGCCGGAGCGGCCGAGCTCGATGCCGACGTAGTCCTTGGGCGGGCGGATCTTGGCCATCGCGAAGTGCTCGTCGACCTGCATGTAGTCCAGCAGCCGGCCACTGATCAGGTGGGCGACGCGCTCCCCCATGTCGTGTTCGGGGAAGACGACGTGCTGGACGCCGAGGCGTTCGAGGATCTGGCCGTGCTGCCTGCTGATCGCTTTCGCCCAGATGTCGTCGATCTCCAGCTCGACCAGCAGCGAGGAGGTGAGGATGCTGGCCTCGATGTCGCTGCCGATGGCGCACACCGCGCGGCGGAAGTCGGGCACGCCAAGCTGGCGCAGCGCGTCGAGGTCGGTGGAGTCGGCGGTGACGATCTGTGTGAGGTGCCCGGTCAGGCTCTGCACCACTTTGGGCCGATGGTCGATGGCCAGCACCTCGGTGCCGCGCCGGACGAGCTCCAGCGCCAGCGAGCTGCCGAACCGGCCCAGCCCGATCACCACGACCGCGTCGCTCTTCTTGTCAGCCAACGATGACACGCTCCTCGGGTAGTTCGTAATGACGAGCGCGCTCCTTCAGCGCGAGCGCCGAGCCCAGCGTCAGCGGCCCGATCCGGCCGACGAACATGAGCAGCACCAACAGCAGGTGCCCGGCGGGCGGCGGCGTCGGCGGTGATCCCGGTCGACAGTCCGACCGTACCGAATGCGGAGACCACCTCGAACAGCACCTGGTCCAGGCTATGCGGGGTCAAGGCCAGCAGTATGTAGGTGGCGACCCCGACCAGGCCGACTCTGATCGCAGTGATCGAGATGACCTGCCGCTGCGCGCTTTCGGCCAAGCGGCGGTGGCCGACGTTGACACGCGGTTCGCCGCGCATTTCGGCCCAGATCATGAAGGCCGGCAGCCCGAACGTGGTGACCTTGATGCCGCCCGCGGTGCCCGCGCTGCCACCGCCGATGAACATCAGCACATCGGTGGCCAGCAGTCTAGTGGGATACAGCTGGGCGATGTCCAGGCTGTTGAACCCGGCCGTGCGCGGCATCACGCCGGCGAAGAAGGCGGCCAGCAGCTTGCCGGGATCATCCAGCCTGCCCGACGTCGCGGGGTTGCGCCACTCGGTGGCCAGGATGACCAGCGTGCCGACCACCAGCAGGACCAGCGTTACCCCGGCTGTGATCCTGGTGAGAACCGCGGCGACTGGCGCGACCTGGTTGTGGCCGCCGCCTGCCGCGTTGCCGGGTGCGCAGGCCCGGCCGGGTTCGCCGGACAGGCGTGCTTGGGGCGGTGAGAGCGCGGGTTCAGGTGTCGTGTGAAGTGCGGCCGCTCGTGCCGGTGGTGGCGGGCAGGATGCCGGTGTGGTCGAGCCGGTCGCGGGCGGCGGCGATGGCTTCAGGGGTGGTGGTGAAGACATGGCCGGCCTGGTCGAGGCGGGCGATGACGCCGAGGGCTTCCAGGGGCTGGTGGTGGCCGTCGCGGATGCCGGAGACGAAGACCGTGATGCCGCGGCGTTCGAGCCGTTCGATGGCGTCGCCGAGGACCAGGGCGCCGCTTGCGGCCACGATGTCGGCGAACGACGCATCTTCCAGCACGGCGATGGCCACCCGGCCCATGACGTCCTTGACCTCGATCGACATCACATGCCTCCTCACTTCCACTCCTACGCTCCTCCTCGGCGGCCCTGCATCATAACGGCGAACGTCCCGCGTGTCGGGGGCCAAGGTCCTCGATCTGCCGGCGGTTCCTAGGAGCGGACCACCGCCACCGGGCAGTGGGCGTGGTGCAGTACGCCCCGGCTGACCGAGCCGAGCAGCATCGACCTCATGGCGCTGCGCCCGTGAGAGCCCACCACCAGCAGATCCGCCTGCCCGGACGCCGCGACCAGGGCATCCACGGGGTGCGCCGCATGGACGTCCTCGACGACCGTCACCTGCGGATACTCCTCGCGGGCAGCGTTCAGCCGGTCGCGGACGACCTGGTGCTGCGCCGTGCGGACCTCGTCCATGTCGTAGGCGGCCTCCGGCGCGAAGGCATGCACCGGCAACTGCCAGGCGTGCACGGCCCGCAGCGTGGCGCCGCGCAGCTTGGCCTGCTCGAACGCGTAGGCCAGCGCCGGCTCGCACTCCGGCGAGTCGTCGACCCCGACCACGATCTCCCCGTGCACCGGCCGGTGCTCGGGGCGCACCACCACGACCGGGCAGCGCGCGTGTCCGGCCACGTGCGTGCTGACCGATCCCAGCAGCGCGCCGGCGAACCCGCCGAGCCCGAGGCTGCCGATGACGATCTCAGTGGCGTCCTTGGCCTGCTCGCGCAGGACCGTGGCGGGCGCGCCCGCCACTTCCTGCGTCGTGACCTCGGCCGTGGGCCGGCGCTCGTGCACGAGCGCCTCGGCCTCGCGCAGGATCCTCCGCCCTTCACGCAACAGCGCATCGGGCAGGGACGGGTTGGGGTATCTGTCGATCTGGTACGGGGTGCGGTCCACCGCGTGCACGATCCGCAGCGGCACCCGCATGCGGAAGGCGTCGTTGGCCGCCCACTCCACCGCGGCCCGTGCGGTCACCGAGCCGTCCACTCCTACGATGATCATGTCGTGTCCTCCTTCGTTCACTTACCCATCGGACCGCGCCCACGCCAGCTCGCTGCAGGGCCGGAGGTCAGTCCGGCATGGGCCGAAGGACCCTGTCTCCCGCATGGGCCAGTGGGTAGCTTCAGGACCATGACCAGGGAGGACACGCTCATGACAGGCACCGGCGATTTCGGACGCCGCATTCGCCATCACCGCGACCGGCTCGGCCTCACCCGCGAGCAGGTCGCCGACCGCACGGACATATCGGCCGGACGCCTCCAGTACTTGGAGGATCACGCGGACGTCCCGGAGACAGGTACGGTGATCCGGCTGGCCGCCGCCCTGGAGAGCACACCCCAGGACCTGCTCGACAGAGGCCTCGACCACCCGCCCGGCCCAGGCATCGCTGCCGCCGACCCGGCCCTGCGGGTCCTGGACGCCCGGGAATGCCTGCGCCTGATCGCGCCGGGCGGTATCGGCCGGGTGGCATTCAACGGCTCCCACGGGCCCACCGTGCTGCCCGTGAACTACAAGGTCCACGACGGCGCCATCGTCTTCCGTACCGCCTACGGCGGGCCCATGGACCAGGACCTGCGCGCCGGGCGGAAAGGGGTGGAGATCTTGATCGGCTTCGAGGTGGACCGGATCGACGAGGCCATGCGGCAGGGTTGGAGCGTCCTGGTCCAGGGCTCCGCTCACCACGTGCCGGAAAACGAGGTGGACCAGGTCGCCGAGGCTCACGTGACCCCGTGGGCGGGCGGCGACCGACCCCTCTACATCCGCATCGTCCCGCACCAGATCACCGGCCGGCGCATCGACGCCCGCTGAAGGACGACCGGCTACGCCGGCGGCACTGGTAGGGAATGTACCTGCCGCGGAACGCGCTGTCGCCGATGCGCGTTCGGCTGTTCCCATACGCCCTATAGCCGGGCGTGGTCGCCGACGGTGTCCTCCCACAAGAGGTGTTCACCTGCCGTGATGATGGCTGCACGGACGTGAACGAGGTGCTGTTGCCGGGTGTAGGACTGCGGTTTGAGTTCACCACCCATGCGGGGGATCGAATCGGCGTGGTGGCTCGGCGGACGGGCGAGTTCGAGGTGGTCGGCTATGTCGGCGGTGACCCGGATGTGGGCAGGCCGCTGTTCCGGCTCAACGAGGAGGAGGCCGACGCGCTGGCCCAGATCTTGGGTGCGCCGCGGATTGCCGAGCGGTTCGCGGACCTGACCCGGGAGGTGCCTGGATTGAGCACTGAACCGGTGAGGGTGACGCCCGGTTCGCCGTATGTGGATCGTCCGTTGGGGCACACGCGAGCGCGGACCCGCACCGGCGCGTCGGTGGTGGCGATCGTACGGGGTGAGGACGTGATCGCTTCGCCCGGTCCCGACCAGGTGTTGCGGTCTGGTGACGTTCTGGTGGTGGTCGGTACCCAGGACGGCATCGCGGGTGTGACGCGGATCATCCGGACCGCGAGGAGCACCGCCCGGCCCCGCCACCAGCCGTGCTCGGACGTCCAGTGGCGAGCTCTGGCCACGTGGGCGAGGGTGAGCCGGGCGAAGACCAGGGTGAGCACGGCCTGGGTCCTGACCTGGGTGTCGTCCCAGCCCAGCCGCCGGGCGACCTCGACGGCGGCGACGACCAGCAGGCTGACGATGAGTGAGCGGATCTGGATTCGGGCGAGCACCGATCGGGACAGCAGCCCGTCACGGCTGGGCCTGGTGGCGAGGGGGTCGCCGGGCGCCCGGTCTATGAATGGCGGCCAGCCGCCCTGCCGACACGTCACCGCCCTCATCAACGCCCACCTGTAGCAGGTGGAGCAGTGCATCGCCGAACTGCCCGCCATCTGCGCCGCTCCACGAACGGGCCGCCGGCGTCGATCCCGCCAACTGTGGGCCGGAGGAGATCTGCACCATCCTCACACCCCATAACGGCGCCGTACGTGGACTCGTCCTGAGGGCCCTGGGAAAGATCTCAGTCGATGGCCGGCGCTATGGGTTGTCCGGATCGATCGGTTCCAGGGGTTGGGTGGCTGGACCGTGCAAGACGGCCCCGTCGGTTCCGAAGCGTGATCCCTGTGATTGCTCATGAGAGCACTTTCATGAGGGAAGTGGATCACTCGTGACGGTAACACACGAAGCGGAACATAACCTGATTATGTCCCGCTCTTAGCGATCTTCAGCGACTGTCTGTTGAAGTTCGGTTACTTCTTCTCTTCAGCCGCCACTGTCCGCCAGATTTGGTCAACGAGACGAAGGCCACCATCCGTGCCGCGTGGCGCCGCGAAATGGGTTTCTTCCTTGCAGGCGTACTCTTGTCCGCGGCCTTATCCGTCCCCATCGGTATCTGGGTGAACAGCATCAGCTAAGACGCGGCGGACACCTTCCGCGCCCCAGCTCGTGGGCGTGTCGCAGTCTGATCGCATCGGTGGCGCGCCATCTGGCGATGTTGTGCAATGCGAGGATGAGAGAACAGCCCCGCGACCCTCATCCGCTTGAGCGGAGCTCCTGGATGTTCCCGATCTTCGGCGGGTTCGTGGGACTGGCCTCGATCGTGGCCTTAGCGAACAGCGGATCGTGGGTACGCACAGCCATCGTGGTAGTGGTTGCCCTCGTGGCGGCTGCGGTGACGGTCTTCATCATCCGGCGCCGTTCGCGAACAAGAGAGCGGCTCGCGGCGAGCGCCCCTGTCACAGAGCTCACCCCTCGCGCCGAAAAGTTCCAGAAGGCGTCTGACGAATTCGCCGGCTACCTGAAAAGTCCAACAGGCGATCAACGAGCAGAAGGAGTCGCGGGACGCGCTGATCGCCCAGGCGCAGCTCACTCGCCGCGCCCGGCCCCGCGCCCGCAGCAACGCGCCCGCCTCCACCAGCAGCCTATGCACGAATCCGGACGAGCGGCCCGTCGAGACCGCCAGCTCCCGCACCGACTCGACGATGCGACCATTCTTCCTGACCTGCACGAGGGAATCCTTGAAAACGCCAAGTTAGCCCTGGAAGGCGGCTCTCTCATCGCTGGCGCCACTGGTGCTGCGGGCTCGGTCGTAGCGGCGCCGGCTGCAGTGATGTTTGGAGCCGCTGCCCTCGCCGGGAAGTACGCCGAGAAGAACATGTCGCCCTCCGATTCACCCCCTGACGCCCCACTGCGGCTTCGACTCCTACCGCGCCGACCACAGCATCACGGGGACCTGGGAGGCCCCTCCAAAACACCATCTTGACGAGGGCCAGGCCCGCCCGCACGACCTCAGCCGGGCACTACGGGCCGTGCGGCGTCGGGCGATCAGGACCGGGACCCGGCCATCCGCGATGAGGTTTCCGGTTACTCGATCACCAGGTTGACCGGCATGTTGCCGCGGGTGGCGTTGGAGTACGGGCACACCTGGTGGGTGGCCTCGACGAGCTCGCGAGCCGCGTCGGCGGAGAGGTTGTCGGGCAGTTCCACGCGCAGGGTGGCGTCGAGTTGGTAGCCGCCGTTGCCGTTGGGGCTCAGGCCGACCTCGGCGGTGACGGAGGCGTCGGAGACATCGATGTTCTTCTGGCCGGCCACCAGTTGCATGGAGCTGGCGAAACAGGCGGCGTAGCCGGCGGCGAAGAGCTGCTCGGGATTGGTGCCATTGCCATTGCCGCCCAGCTCTTTCTGCAGGGCGAGCCTGACGTCGAGCTTGCCATCGGAGGAAACGGCGCGGGCGTCACGGCCGGCGGAGGAGGCGATGGCGGTGTAGATGTTCATGTGCTGCCCTTCTTCTATACAGACCTGTCTGTCTATCTGAAGCGTAAGCCTAGACAGATCTGTCTGGTACGGTCAAGGAGTGAGCGCAGAAACATCGGAAGGTCGCCGCCAGAGCCCGGCGCGTGCCCGTGTGCTCGACACGGCCGCGCGCCTGTTCTACGCCGAGGGCGTCCACACGGTGGGCATCGACCGGATCATCGCCGAGGCGGGCGTGGCCAAGGCCACCTTTTATCACCACTTCCCCAGCAAGGACGACCTCGTCCGCGCCTACATCGCCGAGCACAGCCGGCTGCAGCGCGATCTCGCCGTTCGGTTGCGCGCCGCTTCGCCCCGCGAGACGTTGCTCGCCATCTTCGCGTTCATGTCCGAGTTCGGTGCCGGATCCGCCTATCGAGGTTGCCCCTTCGTCAACACCGCCGCTGAATATCCCGACCCCGCCCATCCCGTCCGGCAGACCATCGACGAGCACCGGCGTTGGACCCGCGACTCGTACCGCGACCTGCTGGTCGCCGAGGGCCATCCCGACGCCGAACGCACCGCCGACATCCTCATGCTGCTGAGAGACGGGCTCGTGGTCGGCTTCGACCTTGACGATGTCGCCACCGTCGGAGCCGCGCTCCGCGACGCACTGGACAGGATCCTGGTCGGCCCGGCTGGTCGTGCCGCGGCAGACACTGTGGCCGACCACGAATAGCCGCACCGGATCGGCCGGCCGCCAGGCGGGTCGCGTCGGTGACGCCGACCCGCCCTTCGTGTGGCGTGCCCCGCCGCCCGGCCCGCTCGGCGACGTACGCGACAGAGGGACCAGAGGCCTGTGCGACTAACCGCCGAGCAGTTGCTGGACTGGCTCATAAGGCGGCGGTGGTGTGGCCGACAGCGTCGGTGCCGTGATGGTCAACGCCGGCGGCGCCCAAGAGCACCACCCGGGACCACGGCGAAGTATCGGTAACAGTCTGAGTGTCCGTTTCGTGGAGTGACTGTTCCGGGGTTGCCGGAGGGGCCCCTGGAAACTCCTCTGAGGACGAGAACGGGCACGACCTTCGAGATCATGACATTCTCGACGCCTAATGATCACCAGAGAAGACCGTGCCTGTCTCCTCATCATCGTCGATCGGTGCTGCCCTTGGCCAACTGGCCGAGCACGGGCCGGTGGCCGCCTCCGCCGCCGACTGCCTCAACTTGCTGGAGTGCTTCCAGCGACTTCCCGACCCCCGTGATCCACGTGGCCTCCGGCATGCGCTGGCGTCGTTACTGGCCGGTGCCGCGGCTGCCGTGCTGGCCGGCGCGCGCTCGTTCACCGCGATCGGTGAGTGGATCGCCGATGCTCCCGCCCAGGTGATGACCGCTCTCGGCGTCCGGCGGGATCCGCTGAGCCGGGCATGGCAGCCGCCGGACGAATCAACCGTGCGACGTCCGGGCTCTCGCTTGGAATGTGGCATGACCGGATGGCCGCAGCGCACGCAATCTGCGGCATGAGAGGGCGCCTCGCTCACTCGCGCCTGGCGCCGGTGGCTAGGAGGAAAAGGACCTCCAGTGCCCCTCGGAGACGACCTCGACGGTGCCGTCGGTCACCTTGATGGCCGTCTTGTCGTCGATGGCGTACGCCGGACCCGCGATGTCGGCGGCCCATCTCTCAGCCTCGGCCATGGTGTTTCCCGGCATGAGCTCGTGTCCCAGGTGCGGGAAGATCGAGAAGTCGACGACCCCTAGGGTGCGGTCGCTTCCGGTAGGCGGCGTCCATTCGACGAAGTAGTCACCGATCCGGGGGGTCATCACCATGCTTCCGGCGCTCACCCCCACCCAGACCGTCTCGGGCAGCGACGGCAGGAGATCCGCCAGCCCGGACTGCCGCATCCAGTGGCACAGGTACGTCGCATCGCCGCCGTCCACCAGCAGGACGTCAGCCTCCCGGACCCAGGGGACCCAGCGGGTCTTTCCGATGCTGGGCAGTGCGGTGAGCTCGAGGATGCCCACCGACTTCCAGCCCAGGTCACACATGGGTCCCGGGGTCTGTCCCGCGATGAAGCGCCAGGCTGAGGCCGGCGTGCACATGGGGTGGCCATACTCCGCCGTAGGGATACAGAGGGCACTGGAGTCGGCGATCGGCTTGCCCAGCAGGTCGACCAGCGCATCGCGGATGCTCGTGTTCGTGACGCCCCCGGACGTGAGAAGAAGCTTCAAGATGCCTCCTGATTCGAGTGCGATGGAGCGGTGTGATGTGTAGACCTGGGACCAACGCGAGACTCATCGCTGCTGGGGGCAAACGACCATGACGTGGAAAGCAACAGGTCCGTAGCCGTCATGTCAACCCTGCGGGCCCGGTAAGCGCGGGTCCGGCAAGCCGGCGAGCAGTACCAGCGTCGCGGCGGACTCGCACCGAACGCCAGACCCCGCCCCCGGCCCACACCGTCGACGACGCTCCACCGAGAGTGGAGTCGAAACTCGCGAACATCGACCTTCCCTCTCAGCGACCGTTGTCAAATCTGGCAAGCAGATGGCGCCGCGTCAGACGAACGATCCACGTGATCTAAAAACAGGGACAAAACTCCACTACGCCGGAGCCCTGGAGCACCACCGCCGCCGCTCGGACAAGGCTCGTTTCTTGCTCCTTACCTCTGGCTCTGAAGGTGATCTCTAGACGAGACCACTTCTCCCAAGGGCTTTACGCTTTGCTGATCAGCGGGTGTGCGGCCCCGAGCCGCTCGGCTCGAAAGCGGCGAAATGGTCTGCCGTTAATGATCGGAAGTGGCTATCGGCACCGGGCCCCGCTGCGCGCCTAGTGTCGAGCCATGACGAGTGTTTCCTCTGATTACACGCATGTGCGCAAGCGGCTTTCGGCGGGCGAAGGCCTCGAACTGCCCGGCGTCCGCTTCAAGTGGTACGACCTCCACCGGGAGGACCGCGAGATCGGCGAGGAGGTACGAAAGGAGGCACGCGAGTTCCTCCGGGCAGAGATCAGCGGGATCACTCCGGCGGGCGACCTCGGTTTCGTCATCCTGCACCGCGTCGGGGACGCGTATCTCCTGCTCGTATGCACGTGGCTGAACGACAACGAGTTGTGGGAGACGGCCTATCTCAAGGATGCAGCGGGGTTCGAGCTCATCCCGTTCGGAGAAACAGCCAAGGGGACCTACTGCGTGTGGGAGATGGGCGCCATCCTGCACGAGCAGCAGGCCTGGATCCGCTACCTGTTCTCCTCTCGCGACGCCGAGGCCGGACGCGTCTACCTCGCCGACCGGCACCCCGGCGGCCTGATCTGATGCTCGGCGTAGCCGCCAGGACCGCACCTCGGAACTGATCCTGCGCAGGGCTTCCCCTTGTTCCCAAACGCCCTATGGCCGGGCGTGGTTGCCGACGGTGACATCCACAAGAGGTGTTCACCTGCCGTGATGATGAAACCATATGTCCTAGCTGCGCCCTCTGGCTCGCTCATCGACCCCGGCTGCTACGCCATCGAATTGGCTGCGGTCACGATAGGCACAAGGCCTGAAGTTACGGCAATGACAAGTACATATTTGAGTCACCGTTAATATATGGCCGATCCAAGTTATCCCGGAAACGTCAGACTACGAACAGATCTATAACGCATCAAGGCCGCTAAACGGGTAAATATAATCAACAAGTTCACACCATGACAAACGAGTCCACAAGGAAGCCTTGCGGGACAGTCCGTAGAAGTCCAGTGCGCGTCGGGGTTGCTGATCATGGCCATGAAAGCGATGCTGTGATTAGCGTGATGCCCTGAACGACGGGTGTCCTCCTTGCGAGAACGGAGAGATCCGTGGCCCTTACTGTTAACGCGGTAACTATCGACGCACTGGACCGTATCAACGGGGTGCATCGGTACAACGGCTCCGGTACTTCCTGGACCCAGATCAGAGGAGAGGTTACCGTCGGCGAGACTGTTGGCGGGGGATGGGGGATGATCGTTGGGGGCACCGGCGACGAAACGGGTACCATACTCGGCTATAGCGGAACCCCCTTTGACTGGTTCTCCATGGGCGAGCGTGGTGCGACATACGCCATCTCCGATGACACGGTCTACAAGACAACTCAAGACGGTAGTCAGGTACTCCAGTTCGATGGCTTCGAGGGCTCCACGCCACTCTGGAGCAAGGTCGGCGGCTCTGCGTTTCTTGAGGCAGCAGCAGGTTCCCGTGTAGTGGCGCAGATGCCCGACAATCTGCAGGGTGAAACGTTCCTCTATACCGGCAATCCGAACGAGTGGGAACACATCGGCCCTGAGGGGGGCGCGTACGCAATCGCGGATACGGTCTATCGATCGGACCCTCTCGGCACCAAGGTGTTCAAGTACACAGGCGTCGGAACCTCGTGGGACGACATTGGCGGCCCGCCTGGTGGTGTCGCCCAAATTTTCGCTGGAGGCTTCGGTCTATTCGTCACCGCTCTTGATGCGAGTGGCGTATTCCGGTATCAGGGCACGCCGGGCAACTGGGACCGTATCGGGGAGCAGAGTGGATCCTGCGCGGTCACAGACGATACGGTGTATCGCGTGGGTGGGGACGGGACTGTATTTCGGTACAACGGGTTCGGGGTTTCCTGGTCGTCCATCGGCCGCCCCGACCGCGTATTTTCCATCGTCGTCGCTGGCGACTAGCGATCCTTGGGTGCTAGCTAGAAACGACAAAGAGCGCCCCGCCCCTCCCGCGAAGGGAGACGCTGTTGGCGAAGTAGTTCAAACAGAGGCATCCCCTTGATCACGGGGATGCTTCTAGTTGGAGGGTGTTGCTGCACTCCTGTCACACAGTTGTCAGCGCCAATTGTGTGACAGTCTGCGATTTCGTATCGCGCAACGGGCGGATGTTGTCGGGTAGACAGCGGCGCCAGGCGGGTGTGGGGGAGGTTCGCCCCAGCGGGTGGTTTTGCGCCGCGTGCAAGGTCCTACGACCAATGGCGTATGGCATACCCGGCTGTGGTGGGAGGCGGCGGCGGGCGAGACCGCCATAGGGTCAATGCCATGAAGATCGGAATTCTTGGAACGGGCAACGTAGGACGGGCACTTGCCGTCTGCTGGGCCGGTGCCGGCCATGACGTCGTCCTGGGATCGCGGCGGTCGGCCGACACCGAATTGCGGGAGGAACTGGCGGCTGCGCTGGGAGAGGACGTATCGATCGTGGACCCGTCCTCAGCCGTCGTGGGTGCGGAGGTGGTGGTCAACGCGACACCCGGCGCAGCGTCCGTGCCGCTGCTCGCCGAGATAGGTGCCCCGGCCCTGGCGGGGAAGGTGCTGCTCGACGTGTCGGTTGGTTTCACGGAGGACGGCGCGCTCTCCCATCCTGGAGAGAGCCTCGGTGAGGAAATCCAGCGAACGTTTCCGGACACGATGGTGGTCAAGACGCTCTGTACCATCGACGCACGGCTCATGGGCGCGCCTGACTCGTTGGAGAGCCCGAGCACGCTCTTCCTCTCAGGGGATGACGCCGAGGCCAAACGCACGGTCGGCGGGCTCCTGAATGACCTGGGCTGGTCTACGGGGTCGTTGCTCGATCTGGGAGCCATCACCACCGCTCGGGGCCAGGAGCATTACAGTTTGCTCTTCCTGGGGATCGCCGGCGCGATCGGCTCGTATGGTTTCGGGATACGGGTGGTTCCTCCGACCCGGGGCTAGGTGGCGGTCTTCAGATCGGCGGTTCCGGCGGCCCGGATCTTCGTAAGGCAGAACTGAGACGGAACTGGGGTCTGACGCCCGATGATCTGTCGGCTGGGGAAGGCGTGGCCGGCGTGGCGCGACAACTGCTCTGTGGCCACGCCATCCCTCTGACCTGCGGAATCCTTACCTCACCGGCAGGCCGGTCACGGCTCGCCCGATGATGAGGCGCTGGATCTCGCTTGTGCCCTCAAAAATGGTGTAGATCTTGGCGTCCCGGTGGAAGCGCTCGACAGGGTGGTCCCTCGTGTAGCCCGCGCCGCCCAGGATCTGCATCGCCTGCTCCGTCACCCACACCGCCGTCTCCCCCGCCACCAGCTTCGACATCGACCCCTCCGCCCGCTCGAACTGCCTGCCGTTGCGCGCCATCCAGGCGGCCCGCCAGGTCAGCAGGCGGGCCATGTCCACGCGCGTGGCCATGTCGGCCAGCAGGAACGCGATCGCCTGGGTTTCACCGATCTTGCGGCCGAACTGCTCTCTTTCGCGGGCGTAGTCGCGGGCGTACTCGAAGGCCGCCCTGGCGATGCCCACCGCCATCGCGGCGACGGACGGGCGGGTGGTCTCGAACGTGCGCATCGCCGCCTGCTCGCGGGACCGTTCGCCGTTGCGTACGCGGTCCAGCCGGACGTCGAGTTTCTCCTTGCCGCCGAGCAGGCAGGAGCCGGGTACGCGGACGTCGTCCAGGATCACCTCGGCCGTGTGCGAGGCGCGGATGCCGTGCTTGCGGAACTTCTGGCCCATGGACAGGCCGGGGGTGCCGGGCGGGATGACGAAGGATGCCTGGCCCCGGGTGCCGAGGGCCGGCTCGACCGCGGCCACGACCACGTGGACGTCGGCGATGCCGCCGTTCGTGGCCCAGGTCTTGACGCCGTTCAGCACCCAGTCGCCGCGGTCGTAGACGGCGCGGGTGCGGATCGCGCCGACGTCGGAGCCCGCGTCCGGCTCGGAGGCGCAGAAGGCGCCCAGCTTGACGTCGTTCTCGGTGCCGAACATCTGCGGCAGCCACTCCCCCATCTGCTCAGGGGTGCCGTTCGAGGACAGGGCGGCGGCGGCCAGGCCGGTGCCGACGATGGCCAGGCCGATGCCCGCGTCGCCCCAGAAGATCTCCTCGAACGCCACGGGCAGCCCCAGCCCGCTCTCCTCGAACCATTGGGTGGCGAAGAAGTCGAGGGAATACAGGCCGATCTTGGCCGCCTCCTGGATGACCGGCCAGGGGGTCTCCTCTCGCTCGTCCCATTCGGCGCCTGCGGGGCGGATCACGTCGCGGGCGAACTCGTGCACCCAGTCACGTACTTGGACGACGTCGTCACTGAGCTCCGGACAGAACCCGCTCATGTGCTGCACTCCTCGAACACGCGTGACGTTACCGGTGGTAACACCTTACCGATCGGTAGCCCCCCGCAGGAACGGTTCGAGCGTGCGGATTCACGACCCGCCCGGCTCCCTCGTACGCGAGCCGGACGCTCGGCCGGCGGCCGCTGGTGGCCGGGGCGGCCGCGAGGGTGCGGGTTCAGGCGGCAATGGTGATCATGGGCGGGCGTTCCGCGATGCCGATGTCCCTGCTCGTGAGCTCGTGCCCGCACGGCCCACGCCGGAACTGCGCCAGCCGTACGGACGGTTCATGAAATGCTTGGATTTTGCCCTGGCGTTGCAGGCGCGACCAGGCGGCGAGCATGATCTGGCAGGCCATGCCGCCCAGCGCCTCGGTCGACTGCGGGGCGTGCTCGCGCGAACCCAGGTCCACCTGCGCGAACGCGTCCAGCCCTGCCAGGTCGAGCAGGTCGATGAGCAGGCCGAGCTCGACACCGTACCCGGTCAGGAACGGGACGCGCTCCAGCGCCGAGCGGCGCCCGGCGTACTCCCCGGCCAGCGGCTGCACGAATCCCGCGAGCTGCGGCCAGTGCAGATTGATCAGCGGGCGGGCGACCAGCTCCGTCACCCGGCCGCCGCCGTTGGGCGCGCCGTTCAGCGGGCGGTCGTAGCAGCCCTTGGTGTAAACGACGGTGGGGTCCGCGAGCAGCGGCCCGAGCACGCCGCAGATCAGCGACGGGCGAAAACTCCGGATGTCGGCGTCGGCGAACACCAGCACGTCACCGCGGGTGACCGCCAGCGACTTCCACAGTGCCTCGCCCTTGCCGTCGAGCGGTTCGAGCTGCGGCAGGATCTCGTCCTGGGCGTGCACCCGGGCCCCGGCCAGCGCGGCCACCCGCGCGGTGTCGTCGGAGGAGCGCGAGTCGATGACCACGACCTCGTCGACGAGCCGGGCCAGCTCCCGCCGGATGACCCCCACGATCTCGCCCACGGTGTCCCGCTCGTCGCGAGCCGGGAGCACCACACTCACGCTGGTCTGACCCTTGGCGGCCACCAGGTCCCGCAGCGGCCAGTCCGCCGCGGACGAAGTACGGCGCCGCAACCATCCGCGCACCTCAGGCAGCATTGCGACACCTCCCCCGATTCCCCCTATGCCACAAATACCCGAAATATCCGAGATGTCAGCTTATGTGCTATTAGCGTGGCGCTCCAGGAAGGTGTAGACGTCCGCCTCGTCCACTCCGGGAAACGATCCGGGCGGCAGCGCGGCCAGCACGTGGGAGTTGGCTCGGGCCGACGGCCAGGCGTACCCCTCCCAGCGTTCGGCCAGCTCGGCGGGCGGGCGGCGGCAGCAGTCGCCGTTGGGGCAGTTGGACTTGGTGCGGTTGGTGGTCTCGCGACCCCGGAACCATCGCGACTCCTTGTACGGCACCCCGAGAGTGATCGCGAAGTCCCGCTCGCGCGACGGATCGACGTGCGCCACGCAGAAGTACGTGCCGGTGGGCGAGTCGGAATACTGGTAGTACACCGAGAACCGATCCGGCGAGGCGAACACCTGCCGCCCCGACCACTGCAGGCACATCCGCTGGCCCTCGATGGCCCCCTGCTCGTCGGCGGGGAAGACGATCCCGTCGTTCTCGTACGCCTTGTAGATGGTGCCGCCGGCGTCGTTGCGCACGAAGTGGCAGACGAGGCCGAGGTGGTGGGTGGCAAGGTTGGTGAAGCGGTGGGCGGCCATCTCGTACGACACCGCGAACACGTCCCGCAGGTCCTCCACCGACAGCGCCCGGTCGCTCTTGGCCTCCTGCAGGTAGAGCACGGCGGCCTTCTCGGGGACCAGGACGGCGGCGGCGAAGTAGTTCGCCTCGGTGCGCTGGCGCAGGAAGTCGGCGAAGTCGCGGGGCTTGTCGTGGCCGAGCGCGAGGTGGCCGAGCGTCTGGAGCAGGATCGTGCGCGGGGTGTGCATGCCGAGCTGCTCGTGCTTGACGTAGATGCGGCGGTTGCGCAGGTCCGTGATGGAGCGTACGGATCGCGGCAGGTCCTGTGCGGTGTGCACGGTGTAGCCGAAGTGGGTGACCAGGCTCTGGATCATGCTCTGGGACAGGGCGCCGGTGCGGTAGCCGACCGCGTCGAGGGCCTTGGCGGCGGCCTGCTCGATCTCGGGGAAATAGTTGCCCACCTCGCGCTGCCTGCGCCGGAGCTCGGCGTTGGCGGCCCTGGCCTCCTCCGGGGTGGCGGTGCCGCGGGCCTGCCTGGCGCGCAGTTCGCCGTACAGGCCGAGGATGTGCTCCAGCACGTCGTTCGGCACGCGCGTGGAGACCTTCAGCCGCGGCAGGCCGAGGCCGGTGTAGAGGGGGTCGCGCTGCGCCTCCTCCAGCGCGATCTCGAGCTGGGCCCGGCGGTTGGGCGGCTGGCGGCGCAGCAGCTCCTCGACAGGTACGCCGAGGGCGGAGGCCAGCGACTTGAGCAGCGAGAGCTTGGGCTCGCGCTTGCCGTTCTCCAGCAGCGACAGCTGACTGGGCGCCCGGCCGACGCGCGAACCCAGGTCGGACAGGGTGAGCCCGCGTTGTTTGCGCAGGTGGCGCAGGCGCTGGCCAAACGCGATGAGATCAAGCTCCTGCGTCAAAGACAGCGGTTCTTCACCCAGCAAGGACCCCATGTCTGAATCTTAGACAGAAATTCGGCCCATCTTCTAGCCTCCCGACCCCCCTCGCGCAGCAGTCCGCCGATTGGTCTAGTCCAACGGTAAAACTGGCGATTTCTTCTGCACTGAATACCCGCCAGTAATGGACATAACGGAAACTTTCGCGAATCTTCTCCATGATTCCGTCTATGGGGGCGAGCGCCCAGGGCAGAAACTCGGCGTAAGCACCCAGGGGACGACACAAGGAGTGAACATGATCGATCGCCTCAAGGGAGCTGCGGAGCAGCTGCGAGACGAGTGGGAGGGCGACCCTCGCTGGGAGGGCGTCGAGCGCACCTATGGCGCCGAAGAGGTGATCAGGCTGCGCGGCAGCGTCCAGGAGGAGCACACGCTGGCCCGGCTCGGCGCCGAGCGGCTGTGGGACCTGGTGCACACCGAGGACTACGTCAACGCCCTCGGCGCCCTGACCGGCAACCAGGCCGTGCAGCAGGTGAAGGCAGGGCTGAAGGCCATCTATCTGTCCGGCTGGCAGGTCGCCGCGGACGCGAACCTGGGCGGGCAGACGTACCCGGACCAGAGCCTGTACCCGGCCAACTCCGTGCCCGCCGTGGTGCGCCGCATCAACAACGCGCTGCTGCGCGCCGACCAGATCACCTGGTCGGAGGGCATCGAGAGCCCGCATTGGCTGGCGCCGATCGTGGCCGACGCCGAGGCCGGGTTCGGCGGGGTGCTGAACGCCTTCGAGCTGATGAAGGGCATGATCGCGGCCGGTGCCGCGGGCGTGCACTGGGAGGACCAGCTCGCCTCCGAGAAGAAGTGCGGCCACCTGGGCGGCAAGGTGCTGATCCCGACCGGCCAGCACATCAAGACCCTGAACGCCGCCCGCCTCGCCGCGGACGTCTGCGGCGTCCCCACGCTGATCATCGCGCGGACCGACGCACAGGCCGCGACGCTCCTGACCAGCGACGTGGACCCGCGCGACCAGGAGTTCACCACCGGCGAGCGCACCGCCGAGGGCTTCTACCGGGTCAGGAACGGCATCCAGGCGTGCATCGCGCGCGGCCTGGCCTACGCGCCGTACTCCGACCTGCTCTGGATGGAGACCGGCACGCCGGACCTGGACGTGGCCCGCGAGTTCGCCGAGGCGATCAAGGCTCAGTACCCGGACCAGCTACTCGCCTACAACTGCTCGCCGTCGTTCAACTGGAAGAAGCACCTGGACGACTCCACGATCGCCAAGTTCCAGCGAGAGCTGGGGCACATGGGGTACAAGTTCCAGTTCATCACCCTCGCCGGGTTCCACTCCCTGAACTACGGGATGTTCGACCTCGCGCAGGGTTACGCGTCGGACGGCATGACGGCCTACGTGGAACTCCAGGAGGCCGAGTTCGCCGCCGAGGCGCGCGGTTACACCGCCACCCGGCACCAGCGTGAGGTCGGCACCGGCTACTTCGACCTCGTCAGCACCGCCGTCGCACCCGACTCCTCGACCACCGCGCTGCGCGGCTCCACCGAGGAAGAGCAGTTCAACCACTAGATCCCCCTGATCTCGCCGGCCACCTCCAGGGCATGGGATGGTTCCCCCGGCGATGGGCCGCGCCAGTCTCCCCCCAGCACTGGCGCGGCCCACTTTTGTGCGCGCCACCCGCTCTGGAAACCGGGCACCGGAAGATCGCATGATCACTCCTTGCCCGGCGCGGTTTTGGTATCGGCTGGTAATCGACTGCAGTCCTTCGTAGCTTTTCAATGGGATTTCATGGGTCGAAGTTGGGACGGAAGCCAACCCTCATTGGTTTGATCATTGGTTCGATCATGGCCGACCCATGAATCATGGGTCGGTTGGGAGAGACGACAAAGACCCGGACCTCACGGCTGAGATCCGGGCCCTGGCGAGCGAGCGTGACGGGGTCTATCGCCAGCTCTACATGCAGCAGGCCCACCCGTGCCGTCGCCTCGGCCTTCGCCAGCTCGCCACCGCCGAGCAGCTTCACCGCCATCGCCGCCAAGTCTCGCGCGATCCTCAGCGGCGCGGCGTGAGGCGACGGCGCTCGACTGCGACATACCGGCGATATACCGGCCTCGTCTAGCGTGGCATCCCGAACATGCAGGTTCGGCTATCAGACAGAGGTTGTCAGGCCGGAACTGTCGGACAAGGACTATCGGGCATACGCACATAGTCCCGGAAGAGAGGATTTCCCGTGGCCCGAACGCGACGATGGGTAACCGCGCTGGCCGGCGCTCTCGTTCCCATGGCGCTCAGCGTCTTCGCGGCGCCCAGCGCAGCCGCTGAACCGATCCCAGGAATCCCGAAGTTCAAACATACGGTCAATGTGTCGAGGACCTATACGGCTGCGGTGAACTTCAACAAAGTACTGGCAAGCTGCTCCGCCGGAGTCGGCGGCACCTGCTCGATCTCAAAATCATTCTCCGTCACGCGCACCATTCAACTCGGTCTGAACATGTCACGCGGGGCAGTTGCCGCTCAGCTCGGCTGGAGTGAAGGCACTTCGGTGACGGTGACGGCGCAGTGCAATTCCCGGCCGTTCACCAAGGGTGGACAGGTATACCGAGCTTACCCGCAGGGAATAAAGAAGCGGTACACGATCACCAAGAAGATGTACATTGACGGAAAATTGAAGAAGACCACGACAGCCGGCCCGTACGAGGCTTTCAGCCCCAAGGGGGTTTCCTGTCACCTGAGTTGAACAACGCTGACCGCTGACAAGAATCGCGCTCCGGTGCGGGAAACGGGAAACGTCTCCTTCGCCGGAGCCCGTGGTCTCACGGTTGAAATCAGAAATAGGCAAGAACCGGGGGACGTTTCGGCTCTTCCCCGGGAGGCTCGACTTCGTACTGAACCCGGCATGGGTACGACTGTCCTCCGGGAGCAGCCGCTTACATCGACCTCGCGGGGAGTCAGCTACATTTGCTGCCCTCTGCCTCGCTCGCCTGGCCCACCTCAGCCCTAACCGGTGCGACCAAACCTTTAGCTCGGAGACCTCGTCAGCCGAAGACTGCTCGCAGGGCCTCCAGTAGGAACGGCCGCCGTCCCGCACGCGCCCGCACGATGTGGCCACTGCCGCGCCGGTACTCATGCCCGCCCCGTGGATCCACATCGCGTACGCTCCGGCGGCGACCACGTCCCGCCCGGTCGTCGGTTCCCCGACGCGCGGCACGTCAATGTAGATCTCCCGCCGCACCGCTCCTGCCTCCACCCACCACAAACTGGTGGTACGGCCCTTGAACGGGCCCTATGAGCCGGGCCTACATCTCCGGCCCCCGGCGCGGGAACCGGCGCCAGCCCGCCTTGATCATCGTCTCTTTGATCGGCTCACCTCCACGCGGGACGCGGACAGGAGGTGCGGGTGGAACGGCGGCTCACCCCCACGTGGGGGTGACCCGTCGGTCCGGCCCAGTGGTCAGGGTCCGGGGCAGCGCTCCCCACGCCCGTGGGGGTGACCCGGTGACCGCCGCCTGGTGCAAGAAGTACAAGTTGATTTCGGCCACGCCAGATGCGTCTGGCCCTTGATAGGTCACGATCGCCTCCCGCAGTGAGGCGGCGGCGGCCACAACACCAGAACCTGGCCGGTCTCGGGTCCGCCACGCTCAACGCCCTCCTCCTCCGGCTTCACCAGGACTCTTGCCAGGTCCCCTCGGGAATCCGGTGGAGGGCCCGGGTCGCGGTGAACCATTTCCGGTCGAGGAAACGCCCGGTGATCCGGCCGACCATGCACAACATGAGGTGCAGGCACCGTCCGAGGTCGTGAGGACCGCCGAGCGCGATCCCGCTCGCGTACGGCCGGTAGTCGGGGAGTTCCATATACCCGCCTTCCTCGTACGGCGGGGTAACGTCTCCGACATATTCTCCGTCGTAGTAGAGGTTCACCGGTTCGAGGTCCCTGAGGTGGTCGTTGTAGCGAATCTCAAGGACGCGCCGCTTTCCCAGGTTCCGTATGGCGGGATGGTACGGGTAGAGGCCGGAGGCGAGGATGTGCGTCCACCCGGGCGCGTGCGCGCCTGCCCAGACCATCTCCTCGGACGAGCTCTGGAATGTCTCCGTCGCCATCTCGAGGCCGCACTCCCGGCGCGAATCAGGGTCCACCCGAAGAAGCTCGCACACCTCGTCGGCGTTACCGCTCTCCACCCAGAGCCCATGGAACAGATATTCGATTCGGTGCTCGACCAGGAGACTTGCGATTTAAGGTGATCAAGCTGACTTCTTGAGTGCTGGGTGGCGTGGAGCTGGGGTGCTGGTACGGCCCTTGGGGCGTCCAGGACCGGCCGTGGAGGATTTCGGTGGGGTAGCGGGAGTGCCCAAGGTGATCAGCAGTCGGGGGAAATCCCTGCGGACTCGTCCCGGAGATAGTCTGCGGTGGTGGCGCCGTTCCCAAGGGTAGCGTTGATCTTGGGCGTGGTGGCGGGCGAGCAGGAGCTGGGTGTAGGCGGCCAGCAGGGTCCAGGTCCAGCGCATCGCCTGTTCGGGATGGCGCAGCGCCATATGGGTCCAGCCGAGCACGCTCTTGAGGAATTTCAGGTAGTGCTCGATGTCGAACCTGCGGAGATATGATCTCCAGCATCGTTCCAGGTCAGGGATGCCTTGGCCGGACCAGAACAGCCACATCGGCTTAGGGGTGGCACGTCGACCGCCGGGCAGCCGTTCCACCTGGACGCAGATGACCGTGCCGGACAGGATCGGCGTTTCGGCCCGGTGGGCGAAGTGGTCCTTCTTGTCCAGCTTGGGGTGCAGGCCACCCCAGGCGGTGACGGTGACCTGGCCGTAAAGCCCATCGTGGAGGGTCAGTTGCTGGTCGGGCTCGCCATGAGTGTCGGGGCGGGCGCAGGAGAAGGGTTCGCCGTGGCGGCGGGGACGTCCGGCACGGCCGGCGTTGCCCGGCTCGCGCGGCGGTGGGTCACGATACAGCAGCCGGTCGTTGCGGATGCGGACCAGCAACTCGATGTCGTCGTTGCCGCTGACCGTGTGCACCCCGCACAACCGGTGATGGGTGTCGGCGGGCAGGTCGGTGCAGCGGGCCGTGTGCTCGCCGTTCACATCGGCCTCACCATGCAGCTCGTAGGCCAGCACCGCCAGGTCGTAACCGGCATCGTGGACGAATAGCTTGCGCCCGGTGCGTCCGGCCGCGCGCAGGCACCCGGCCAGGGCGCGGATCTGCCCGACCGCGGCCAGCGTCTGGGCCGGACCCCCGGTGGCAACCCGGACGGCGTCCATTGGCGCGACCCACGAATCGTGATCAAGGTTGAGCTGGGTGACATGCTGCCAGGCCCAGCCGGGCACCCCGCCATCCATCCCGCCCGGCCCGGACAGGTGATGCCACTCCCGTCCCGGGGCTGGTCTCGGCATATGGGCGCGGATGGGTGCTGGCATCGATCGCGAACGTCAACGGCCAATCCCTCGGCCCCGCCGCCACCAGCAACTCCGGCACGCGATCATCATCGATGCGGCCCGCGGCCAGCCCGTCATACAAGCTGCCCCAACTGCGGCGAAAGACCGGCTCCAGACTCAGATACGGCAGCGAAGTGATCATCGGCGCCGATAACACCGCGTCGGTGAGCTCGAACAACGCGTCCTTGCGGCTGGTCAAGCAGTCGTACCAGCCTGCCCGGAACTCCCGCAGCCTGTCGATGGCCTCGGAACTTCTCGTCGATGCCACTCCCGTACCCAGCGGCGTAACCGTCATACTGGACCCCACGGCCATCGTTTTGGATCTTTGATTCTTCGCAGAACAGAAGATCGACGATGGCGTCCTCGTGTCACACCGGCGTGCCGCTCCGCCACCCAATCGTGATCAACCTCGAGAGAGCAACCTTAAACGCAAGGCTGTCGAACAGGTTGCGGCCGCGGCATGCGCCGAATCCGGGGGAGACGGTTCATTGCGTGACGGCGCGGAGGAAGGCGGCGGCGAACACGGCGGCGGATTCCTCGATCGGCGGCAGGTCCGGGCCGATAGATGCCTCCAGGACAGGGCGGAGCAGCATGTGCAGGACCAGCGGCCCGATCATCATCTGAATGAGCAGGGCGATGGGAAGATCGCGTAGGCGACCCTCCGCTATCTCGCGGGACAGCAGCGTGCCGACGCCCTGCAGCATGCGCGGTGTCGCTTGTTCGAGGATCTGCCGGGCCGGGCCGGCGGGGCGGGCGAGGACATCGGCGAACAGCGCCGGCATGACCCGTGGCTCCTGGCCGAACGTGGCGATCAACGCTCGGTAGATGCCGCGGATGGTCTCCTCGATGTGCTCGGGCGGGTCCGCGGCCAGCGCCTCCACGTCCAGCACGGGGCTATAGCGGTCGAAGACCGCGGCCAGCAGGCCGTCTCGGCCCTGGAACACCGTGTGCAGGGTGGGCAGGGAGCAGTCGGCCGCGGCGGCGACCGCGTCCAGGGTGAGCGCGCCGAGTCCACGTTCGCCGATCAGGCGGCCTGCGGCCTCGATGGCGCGCTCCCGCACCGGCAGTCGGCCGCCAGGGTCGATGCCCGCTGCGCGCACGGCCTCATCGAGGGTGGCGCGCGAACCGTTCAGTCGGCGCAGCAGGGTGCTACGGGAGACGCCCGCGGCTGCGGCGATAGCGGTCAGCGGCACCTCGGCGACGTCCTGGCCGCGTTGTCTGGCCGCCCGGACGGCCGCCTCTACCAGGTCTTGCAACATGTCCATCGTCATGAAACTTAAGACTACTAGACATCTGGCACTGTCTCAAATATTGTCTCTGCAACGAGGTCATTCGATCTCCTGGAGAAAGGCCCGAACCATGACCGAAAAGACAACTGTGGTCATCAGCGGAGGCGGCCCTGCCGGCATGGTGCTCGGCCTGCTGCTGGCCCGAGGCGGCATCCAGGTGACAGTGCTGGAAAAGCACGGCGACTTCCTGCGCGACTTCCGCGGTGACACCGTGCACGCCTCCACCGTGCAGCTCATGGATGAGCTGGGTCTGGGCGAGAAGTTCCGGGAGCTGCCGCAGAACCGGCTGGGAGACCTGGAAGCGCCACTGCCCGACGGCGGCCGGGTGCAGCTGAGCGAGTTCGCCGCGCTGCCCGCGCCCTACAACTACATCGCGATGATCCCCCAGTGGGACCTGCTCGACTTCCTGGCCGGCGAAGCCGCCAAGGAACCGTCGTTCACGCTGCGGATGAACACCGCCGCCACCGGTTTGATCAAGGAGAACGGCAAGGTGGCCGGCGTGCGCTACCGCACCCATGACGGCGAGGAAGGCGAGATCCGCGCCGACCTCACCGTGGCATGCGACGGCCGCCACTCCACCCTGCGCCAGGAGGCCGGCCTTTCCCCGAAGGAGTACCCCGTCCCCTTCGACACCTGGTGGTTCCGGCTGCCGCGACACGCCGACGAGCAGGACCAGCTCGCCCGGCTCGTCGGCGAGTTCAACGGCGACCAGATCGCCCTCAGCTTCACCCGGGAGGACTTCTACCAGATCGCCTACTTCACCAGAAAGGGCGTCGACCCCCGGCTTCGCGCCGAAGGCGTCGAGCGCTTCCGCCAGAAGATCGCCCAACTGCTGCCCCAGTACGCCGACCGCGTCGAGCACATCCGCAGCATGGACGACCTGCACCTGCTCGACGTCAAGCTCAATCGCCTCCCCCGCTGGCACATTGACGGCCTGCTCCTCATCGGCGACGCCGCGCACGCCATGTCACCCGCCGGCGGCATGGGCATCAACCTGGCCATCCAGGACGCCGTGGCCGCCGCCACCCTCCTGGCCGAGCCCCTCCAGAACGGCACCCTGACGACCGCTGACCTGGCCAAGGTGCAAAAGCGCCGCTGGCGGCCGACCGTCCTGGTCCAGCGCTTCCAACTGCTGCTGCACCGCGTCATGTTCGCCCCCGCCTTCGCCGGCAAGCGGGTCGGCCCGCCCAAGCCGATCGTCATGGCGGCTCGCCTCTTCCCCGCCTTCCGCCGCATCCCCTCCAAGCTGATCGCCTTCGGCCCCCGCCCCGAACACGCCCCCGCCTACGCCCGCCGACCGAACGCGTTGTGATCGAGCCGCCTGCACGTCCGAAACAGACCCAATGGACGCAGCGGTGACGAGGCACCGCATCCGAAAGTTCCCACCTCGCCCCCCGCCCAGACGCCTGGCCTGCCGGGTGGGGCCGAAGTATTCCATGCCCCGCCAATAGCGGCAAAAAAATTCGCATCAACAGCGGAAAACCTGCGACAGAACATGCGGCGGCAGATGATCCTTCAGATCGACGGCGGCGCTCCTGTAACCGGCACGCGCCGCCTCGACGGAGGCGTTGACGTGGCGGATGACCATGCTGCCCAGCGCGATCGGATGTCGACGCAGCAATTCGTGAGCTCGGTAGTCAGCCGGGATTGCATCGAGCAACCTTAAAACGCAAGAGGAGATCCCGCTGATTCTCAAGTGGGTACTCCTGCGCCAGGTCTGCCATTGCCCTCACCTCCAGGTCACGACGTCGCACGCGAAACAAAGCGCGGAGTTGCCGGGCCTTCGCCTCGGCAACCCCGCATGATTCATCGCTGACATTGATTTGACTGCAACCCGAGTGGTGCGCGCACTGAAGGAGCGGACAGAAGCGGAGCGAACTGCAGCCACACAAGCCGCCAGAGCGCAGCGTGAGCGTCACCGGTACAAACGCCTCTTGGATTGGCTATGTAAGCGCTCTAAGCAATAGGCGCCACCCACTCCAGGAACCGGACGAACCGGGACAGCCGCCCACTCCAGGAACCGGACGAACCGGGACACCTGAAGATCCGCGTGATCCGCCCCTTACCCGGCGCGGTCCGGCAGTCGCCGGCATCCGGCGCGCTCGCCGTACGTCCACGATCACCGGCGACAGCGGACGGGGCTCAGCGGCGGACGGCGATGGCGAGCAGGGCCGCACCGGGGCCGGACGGCGGCGCCTCCGGACGCCACACCGCCCGGAACCACCTGCGCAACAGTGCCGGATCGGCGTCGAGCGGCACCGCGACGAGCCGCCCGTCCTCGAGCTCGCCCCGTACCACGAGGCGGCTGAGCACCGCCGGCGCCTCCCCCGCCACGACCGCGGCCTTGATCGCCGCCGTGGAGCCGAGCTCGGCGGCGGGGGGAGCCGGCTCCCGCACGCCGCTCAGCACTCTCCACACCGCCTCACGTGTCCCCGAGCCCGGCTCGCGCATGATCAAGGGTGTGCCGGCCAGCGTGGCCATGGACAGCCGGCCACGCCGCCGGGCCCACGGGTGCCCCACCGCCACCACTGCGACAAGTTCATCGGACTCGATCACCCGGCTGCGCAGACCGCGAGGGGCGCCCGGTCCCTCCACGAATCCGAGGTCCGCCGAGCCGCCCTGCACCAGGGACGCGACGTGCTCCGAGTTGCCGACCTGCAGCGCGACCCGCACCTCGGGCGAGCGCGCGCGCAAGGCGACGAGCCATCCCGGGACGCGGTGATCGGCGATCGTCATCGACGCGGCGACCCGCAGCCTGCCCGTGCCCTCCGTGTGCAGCGCGGTGACGCCGTCGACGAGCGCCCGCGCCGCGTCCAGGACCGGCAGCGCCCAGGTCACCACCGCCGCGCCCGAGGTCGTCAGCCGTGATCCGGTGGGTCCGCGCTCCAGCAGCACCAACCGCAGCCGCCGCTCCAGCGCGGTGATCCGCATGCTGGCGGCCGGCTGGCTGATCCCGTGCCGCTGCGCGGCCTGACCGAGGCTACCGGTCTCGGCGACCGATACCAGGAGGTCGAGGACGTCCAAGTCCGGAGTTCCCGGCGGCAGAGGCATAAGTCCAGCTTATGGGGTTCTCGGGATTTCCTCTCTACCGAGGTCGGCCCGCTGCGCTGATCGTGGTCCTAGGCGAAAGGAGACGGCATGGGCCATCGAGGTGTGATTCCTGGTCTCGCGCTCGCCGTTTCGCTCGCGGCCCTCGCGACGGGGCTCGGTTCGCTCGTCCCGCTGGTCGGCGGCCCGGTGTTCGGGATCCTGGCCGGAGTGGCAGCGGGCTGGGCGCTGCGCCGCTCGGAGCCGGCGGCCTTCGAGCGTTGCCGTCCGGGATCGGCCGTGGCCGGCCGGCACGTGCTGCAGGCGGCGATCGTGGTCATGGGCCTCGGGCTGCCGCTGACCGAGGTGCTGGGGGTGGGAGGTGCGGCGCTCCCCGTCACCCTGGGCACGCTCGGCATCGCCCTCGCCGGGGCGTGGCTCCTGGGCGGACTGCTGCGCCTGCACCCCGAGACGCGCCTGCTCATCGGAGTGGGCACCGGCGTCTGCGGCGCCTCCGCGATCGCGGCCGTCGCGGCCGTCGCACGCCCGGCCCAGGAGCGCGTGGCCCAGGCCATGGGCACGATCTTCACGTTCAACGTGCTGGCCGTACTGGTCTATCCCCTGCTCGGCCGCCTCCTCGGGCTGTCGCCGCAGGGCTTCGGGCTGTGGGCGGGCACGGCGATCAACGACACGTCCTCGGTGGTGGCCGCCGCGTACTCGTACGGGAGCGAGGCCGGCCAGCACGCCGTGGTGGTCAAGCTGGCGCGCAGCCTGATGATCGTGCCGATCTGCCTGGCCCTGCACGCGTGGCGGCACAGGAGCGACCGCCGCGCGCCCGCCGCGCGCCCGCCCGGCCGCGCCGGCCTCCTGCGCGCGTTCCCGCTGTTCATCGTGGCATTCGTGGCCGCTTCGGCGCTTGCCGCCACCGGCGCGATCCCGGCGTCCTGGCTCCCGGCGCTGTCGTGGGCCGGCAGCTTCTTGATCACCGTGGCCCTCACCGGGATCGGCCTCACCCTCGACCCCGCCCGAACCCGCCGCTCGGGCGCCCGTTCCCTCCTGCTGGGCGGCCTCCTCGGCATTGCCGTCGGCACGACCGGCCTGCTCCTGCAGGTCTTCACCGGCCAACTCTGACAGGCCGGCGAGGCCGTCGGTCCGGACGCCCCGGCGCCGGTCGCGTTCCGCGGACCGGGGCCCGGCACGTGTCAGCAGGGCCGGGACCTGGCCTCAGCGCGGCTGGGGCTCGGCGTCCACGTCGTAGGAGTACAGCCAGGCGTTGTGCCGGAGGATGTCCCCGTCGCGCAGTCCGGCGTCGCGTTCGCGTTGCGCGGGCCCGTCCGGCATGTGGTTGTACTCCGCCCGGCCCCGGCTCATCAGCTGCACCTTGCCGGCACGCGGCCGGCGAGTCTCCTCGTACGACAACAGCGCTTTCGGCACCGAATCGCGGTCGGACTCGCGCAGGCAGCGGGCCAGGACGGCGGCGTCCTCCATCGCCTGCCCGGCCCCTTGGGCGAAGAACGGCAGCATGGCGTGCGCGGCGTCCCCGAGCAGGGTGACGCGGCCGCTCGTCCACCGCTCGAGCGGGCTGCGGTCGTAGAGCGCCCATCGCTTCGTGCTCGGAGCGGCGGCCACCAACTGCCGCACCCTCTCGTCCCAGGTCTCGAACTCGACAGCGAAGTCGGACAGATCGCCGTCCGCCGTCCACGACTCGAGAAGCCATTCACCGGCCGGCACGATGGCGACGACGTTCACCAGCCGCCCGCCCGACACGGGATAGTGCACGACGTGCCGCCCGGGGCCGAGCCAGATCGACTGAACCTTCCGCTGTGCGTGCTCGGGCGCCTTCTCTACGGGTATCAGCGCGCGGAAGGCGCTCAGGCGGCAGAAGTGCGGCTCCACCTCGGTCACGATCAACGGTCTGACGGCCGAATGAATGCCGTCGGCTCCGATCACCGCATCGGCGCGCACCTTCGTCACGCCGCCCGTCCGATGCGCGAAGGTCAACTGGACCTCCGCGTCGTCCTGGTCGAGCGCCACGAAACGGTGATCGAGGCGAACGGTCTCCGCGGGCAGCGCGCTCTGGAACATCGCGAGCAGGTCCGCGCGGTGCGCGGTGTGCAGATTGGCGCCGTACATCCGCTCGCACGCCTCTCCCATCGGCTGCGAGTAGAGGACCTCCCCGTCCTCCCACCGCCGGTACTCCCACGCCGCCTCCAGCCAGACCGCGCACCGGGCAAGGGCGTCCCCCAAGCCGAGACGCCTGATGAGCCGCACCATGTTCGGCGCGATCATCACCCCGGCACCGACCTCGCGCAGCACCGGCGCCTGCTCGTACACGACGGCGTCCACGCCGGCCCGGCGCAGGTGAAGCGCCGTCGCCAGCCCGCCGAGCCCCCCGCCCACGATCGCCACCCGTAACGCCACAGCACCCCCCGATCTGCCCCCTTAGGCAGACCCTCATTGTGAAATGATCGCACCGCTTTGGCACCACCTGAGGGATAAATCACCCCCAGATCAGCCCTCGCGGTAGCGCCGATATCGCTTGCCAGGCTTCGATCAGGCGCCGGCCCGGCGGTCGCGGCGACCATCCCCCATGCGCTGCACCGATGGGTCGGCGAGAGCGGGAGCCCGGCCTTGCCGTACATCCGGAGACAGGAATCTGTGCGGTGGTGGGGAGGGCGACGGCGCGGGCCGCAGCCGGACCCTCCCCAGCCGCGGCACGCGCCAGGTCCCCCTACGGCGGGCAGCCGGTCAGGACGGGCCTGGGGCGAACGCCTGTGCGGGGGTGCCGGACCGGGACGGGGCGACCGCCTGCGCGGGGGCGCCTGGCCGGGACGGGGCGGTCAGCGCCTCCAGCTCGCCCTGGTACAGCAGCCGGTTGGCGAACAGCACGTCTGTCTTGTCGTTCAGCGTCAGGGCTGCCCGCAGCACCGTGCGCCCGCCGGACGGGACCCGATCGTGGGCGATCTCCGGTGCGTGCTCGCCGTACGTACCGCCGTTGCGCGTGCTCCCCGCTGGAGTGAGCCGGGTCGTCAGCGCCTGTTCGACGTCGGCGGCGGCGGACGCGGCGGGCAACACGCAGATCACGTTGACCGGCCGGTCGTTCAGGGTGGCCGGGCGGCGCAGCCCCACGCCGTACAGCGTGACGGCGCCGGCCGCCGGCGAGGCCATGATCGTGGCGGCGGCGACATCGCCGAGGCAGGCGGCCACGGCGGCGTGATCCGGGCTGTCGGCCAGCGAGGGCCTGCCTCCCATGACGGCCGCCAGCGGCCCGGGGGCCGAGGCCGTCGCCACCATGGCGTCGGTGACTACGACCTGGTTGAGCTGGTTGGTCACCCCCGGGACGATCGTGCGGGAGAGGTTGATCTCGGCGCCCGGGGCGAAGGAGAGCCCGTCGTGGCCGCCCAGGTGGCGGGGCTTGGCTCCGAGGGCGGTGAGCTTCGCCCGTACGGCGCTCGCATCGACGCCGCCGTCGAACCGGAACGCCTGCTTCGGTGGCACGCCGATCGAGATCGCCCGCGTGCCCGCCTCGGGCGTCATGCCGGTGGCCTTCGGCAGTAGCGCCGAGGCGTGGGCCAGGCTCCCGAGGCCGGAACCGGCCGCAGGCAGCCAGCGGCGGCCGTCGCCGGAGCCGCCGCTGACGCCGAGGCCGCGCCACCAGGCCGGTTCGCCGTATTCGACGTACGCGGCGGCGGGTCCCTCGCCAGAGACGTCCGCCAGCGCGTCCAGCAGCCCGCTCACGGCATCGGACGTTCCCGAGACGGCCGGGGACGGCGCGCCCTTCGGGCGTTCCACCACGGTGTCGGCGGCCTCTCGGGCACACCCTGTCAGAACCAGCAGCGCCGTCAGCGCCGCCCCCACTCTTCGCATGGGGCACGAGGCTAAGCGGGCGCTCTTGAAGCTCACTGGCGGACCGCTGCAAGTCCTCCAGCGGCGCGATAGCGCCCGATGCGTGTGCCGCTGCGGCACGGCTTGTGCGCTTGTTCGCGGTCAAAGGCGCGATCATGGATGGGGTACGAGGTCGCGTGAGCGGGCCGCCCGCCTCAGGCCCCGCCTAATGTGATGGGCGGGCCCGCAGGAGGTCGGCCAGGAAATGCAGCAGGGCCGCCGAGGTGGTCGCCGAGGTGATGGCCTGCTCGCCGATCAGCCGCTGGATGTCCAGCGTCGGCTGCCACTCGGCCCGCTCCCCATCCGCGCCGGCGGCCGGTGCGGCCCCGGGGGATGCCTGGTGGGCGACGAAGATCAGGTGGTCGCAGTCGGCGACGTCGCCGCCCGGGCGGGTCCGGATCAACGGCAGCAGGGGCCCCGGCCGCCAGCCGGTCTGTTCCTCCACGTGGCGGGCCGCGGCCTGCTCGGGCTCTTCGTCCGGGCCGATCTCGCCGAGCGGGATCTCCCATCCCCACGTGTCGGTGATGAGACGGTGCCGCCACAGTAGTAAGACCCGGCCGCCATGGAAGACCACCGCTCCGGCGGCCGGAGGCGTGCGGACGAAGGGCCGCTCCACATGCCCGCCACCGGTCAGCTCGACGTCCGCGACCCGGAGATCGACCCCGTTCGCCGCGTAGAGCAGCCTTTCCGAGCGCCGCATGGATGCTCCTCACCGATTCGCCGGGACATGCCCTCCGAGAATACGCACAACGCGGCCGGGCCCCGGCGGCGCCACGGAAACGTCGGAGGGAGAGATTAGCCTGGGGCGGTGTCGTCCCAGCGCTCGACCGGAGGGGAAGAGATTGTGGGGTCTTTCACGGGCGGAGGGCTACCCCCGGATGACGTCGTCGTCACAGCCCTGCGCGCCGGCGATGAGGCGATGTTCGCGGTGCTGCTCGACACCTGGTCCCAGGGCATGCTGCGGGTGGCGAGATCCTACGTGTCCACCGACCACTCCGCGGAGGAGATCGTCCAGGACACCTGGCTGGCGGTGATCGGCGGGATCGACGGCTTCGAGGGCCGCTCCTCGGTCAAGACCTGGATTTACCGCATTCTGATCAACACCGCGAAGAAGCGCGTCGTGCGCGAGAGCCGCACGCTGCCGTGGAGCTCTTTCGACCAGGAGGCGGGGTTCACCGCGAGCCCGGTGCCGCCGGGCGGCTGGCAGGAGCCCCCCGCGCTCTGGCCGACGCCCGAGAGCGAGGCGCTGGCGTCGGAGGTGCGCAAGCTGATCGCCGCCGCCCTGGCCAGATTGCCGCCGCGGCAGCGCATCGTGATCACCCTGCGCGACGTCGAGGGATGCACCTCCGACGAGGTGTGCGCGCTCCTGGAGATCTCCCCGGCCAACCAGCGGGTCCTGCTGCATCGTGCCCGCGCCACGGTGCGCGATCGGCTCGCGGACTACTTCGAGGCCGTGAAGCAGCCAGAATAGCTCGCGTACCCCCATCCGGTCCGTTCAGCGGCCACAATAAGTGAAACGGTTCATTCTCAGAGATAAGGGCGGTTCGACGTCGTGAAGCGGTTCACCTGCGATGAACTGGTGGAACTCATCACCGCCTACTTCGATGACGCCCTCGACCGGCAGGAGCGCGACGGCGTACAGACCCATCTGACCTGCTGCGAGGGGTGTGCGCGCTACGTCGAGCAGTTCCGCGCGACCATCGGCGCCCTCGGCGACCTGCCTCGGGGGGACCGCGAAACCCCGGAGAAGCTGTCCGCCGGCACCCGCGACCGGCTTCTGGCCGCCTTCCGCGAGCGGCACCGGTCATGAGGCGGGGAAGCTGTGAGTTCGGCCTCACCGGTACATAACCTGGTCATCATCTCGAGCCGGTCAGGGCTCGTCGCCCCCGGCCAGGGCACGCAGCACCTCGGCCTGTTCGACCACCTGCTCCGGTACGGCCAGGCCAAGGCGCTGCTGACCGGGCGTGGCTGGACCGGCATGACCCTGGGCCACTGGGACGGCGCCGGAGGGTCCGGCTGGTGCACCGCCACCAAGGAGCTGCCCGACGGCCTGACCGCCGCCTGGGACTTCCACCTGGACGAGCACTCCTACGAACGCGACGGCTACGGCAACACCGCCTCCATCTGCGTCAGCGGCGACCTCCGCTTCACCTCCGCCGGCGAGACAATCCTGCTGGCCGAAGTGCCGCCGCTCATCCTGTCGGAAGCGCTGCGCGACGCTGACCTGGCCGTCGGCGTCACCTCCACCGGCCTGGACCCCAACGGCACCGGCGAATACTGGCAGTCCTACAGTTTCGGCGACCTGACCGGAACCGCCGAGGTCCGGCGCGACGCCCTGACCAGGTTGCTGCCCCGCCTGACCATCGCCGACCGCTGCTCCCTGGAAGACCGGTTCCTGCTTGTCCGTGGCGACCCTGCGCACGTACAAGATCCATCTCGGCTCGGGCAACATCCTCATGGAGCCCAACGACGCCTATCTGTGCATCGTCCCCCGCGGCACCGGCGATCGGGTCTTCCTGCCCTTCGAGGAGGACGGTGGCATGTTGTCGATCGTTCTGTCCAAGGCGTTCCTCCTGGCCGCCGACGCCACCATCACCGACCCGTCCATCGCCCGCCAGATCCACCTCTGACAGGAACCATCGGCATGCACCTCTCCCCCCTCGCGCAGCGCCTGTTCAATCTGCTCACCGGGACCGCGAACGATCCCAGCTACTGGCCCGAAGCCTCCCAGCTGAGCGTCGGGCTGGTCGCGCAGGTCCAGGCCGGCGTCGGCAGCTCGATAGCGGCGCGGTACGCGCTCGACGAGCAGGTCAGGCAGCGGATGGTCACACCGGCCCGCGAGCTGGTCGAATTCCTGCTGCAGGACGACAGACGATCGGGCGAACCCTTCTCCGTGCTGGTGGCGGCGGGGCTGGCGGGCATGGACGCCGAAGTGCGCTCCCGGCACGCCGAAGTGCGCGGGCCGATCGCGGTCGCCGAGATGGAAGTGCTGCTCGGCTGGGACGTGGAGCGGCGGGCGCTGTTCGCCGAGGCGGTGCGGGAACCGCCATACGGCACCCCGCAGCTGCCCGGCGTGGTCGAATGGCTCAGCGGCCTGCCCGGCTACCTGGACTTCGCCCGGACGGCTCTGGAGATGGCCGAGGCCCGCGTCGCGGCGATCCACGCCGGCGAGATTCCCTACAAAGCGGAGAAGGCGTTCGAGGACGGGGAGAAGGCGGCCATCGGCCGCGCCGTCCGGCTGGCGCTCTTCCGGGACGAACCCTGGCTGCCCGAGCTGCTGGACAGGCTGCTGCGCGGGATCGCGGTGGCGCCCACCCAGGCCAAGACCCTGCCCTCGCAAGGAGTGCTGTTCGAGATCGCCCGCGCGGCGGAGGAGCACCCGACTCCCGAGGCGATCTCCGCGCTGCGCGCCGCCCGCCGGGCCACCCGGCACGCCGGGGTGTCGAAGCAACTGGACCGCAAGTTCAAGCGCATCGAGCCCGCCCTGGCCAACCGGCTGGAGGTGGCGTTCCGGCTGCCCGACGGGCGGGTACGGCAGGCCGTCGGCGAGCACACGGCGGTGATCTCGACCGACGGCGTGGTCGAGCTGTCGTGGTGGCACGGGGACAAGAAACTGAAGGCGGTCCCGGCCGCGGTCAGGCGGGAGCACCCCGACGAGGTCAAGCGGCTGCGCGAGCTGGCCAAGCAGACCCGGCAGCAGCAGGCCACCCTGATCAGGGCACTGGAAGCCGGGTACGCCGGCGAGACGGTTCCGCCGTACCGGCAGTTGGAGGGTCGCTCGGTCACCGATCGGCTGATCTGGGAGTTCGAGGTCTCGCCCGGCGTGTGGCGCGGCGAGCTGGGGTTGACCGTGCCGGACCTGCCGGTGCGGCTGTGGCATCCGGCCCGCGCGTCCCAGGAGGAGGTGCGCACCTGGCGGGAGGTGGTGCAGGGCAAGGAGCTGCGCCAGCCGTTCAAGCAGGCCTTCCGCGAAATCTACTTGCTCACCCCCGCCGAGGAGGCGACCGGCACCTACTCCAATCGGTTCGCCGGGCACGTGGTGGACTACCGCAGGCTCCGTGCGCTGTTCAAGGATCGGGGCTGGGCCTCCGACTTCCTGGGGCAGTGGGACGGCGGCCACGAGGGGGACGCCCAGCGGGTGATGGCGGGCGGACGGTGGCGGGTGACACTGAGCCACGGCCTGTACGACGAGGGCTACGCGGTCACCGACCAGGTCCGCTTCCACCGGCTGGCCGAGGGCCGGTGGGACCAGGCGCCGTTGGCGGAGGTCCCGGCGCTGGTGTTCAGCGAGGCCATGCGGGACGTCGACCTGTTCGTGGCCGTCACCTCGATCATGGTCGATCCCCGGTGGGCCGACCACGGGCCGGACCGGCTGCAGGATTACTGGCGGACCAGCTCTTTCGCGGCGCTGCCGCCCTCGGCCGAGGTGCGCCGCGACGCGCTGTCTCGATTGATCGGACGTACGGCTATCGCCGACCGGTGCACCATAACCGACCGCTTCCTGGTGGTTCGGGGCGATCTACGCACCTACAAGATCCACCTGGGATCAGCGAACATCCTGATGGAACCCAACGACGCCTACCTGTGCATCGTCTCCGCAGGCGACCCCCACGCCGGACTGTTCCTGCCATTCGAGGAGGACGGCCGGTTGGCGCTCATCCTCAGCAAGGCTTTCCTCCTGGCGAACGACACCGCCATCACCGACCCCTCCATCAGCCGCCAGCTCCGGGCTTGATCAAAGCAGACGGGTTTGACCTGGTCACAGGCGTGGCGTCGGGAAACGGCGACGGCCATCGCGTGATTTTTGCGAGCGGAGGCGACGTCGACATGCATCAGTAGGAGCTCGGGGACGGGGCGGAGCCGTCAGGGCCACGTTCTTCGACCGTACCCCCGAATTTCCTGCTCAATTCCTGCATGAAGGACTTGGACTCGGCCGCCAGCGCCCATCGATCGCCCACAAGGTAGACGCCACCGTACATCTCGGCGTAGTCAAGCCACTCGCGCTGGCCTTCGGCCGTATCGAAGTCGAGGAACACATAGGCGACCCCGTCGCGCGTGCATTCCCCCTGCCGGTAATCCATGGCCTTGAGGGTGATCTCGGCCGTGCAGCCGATGGCGGCCGCCAACTGCTGAACGGTATAGGTCCGTGGAGTCTTCTCGCTGGAGCCGGCGGTGCTCACCGCCGGCTTCGGCCCGCTCTTCGCCTCGGCCTGCACGCCGCATCCGGTGAGCGCGAGCGCCGCGGCGATGGCCAGCAGCGACAGGACGATGCCTCCGTAATCGCGCCTCATGACGACGCCGGTCACCCGCGCCGCAGTCTCTGGCGCGGCGCCCCGAGCGCATCGCGGGTGGGAGAAGCCAGCCACGATCTCGCCCTTTCCCATAGCTGATTTGGCCTTCCTCTTAGCGATACGCGGGCGCCATGGTCGTAGTTCACCGCCGGATCCGGCCACTTCCTGATAGGCCGCGTACGAGGTCGGCGCGGCCAGTCGCCTGGCCGTACCGAGCCTCCTCTTCTATGCGGAACCCTGCTTCATTCGAGTCAGCGGCAGCGCCTGCCGCTGTTGATGCAGTCGACGATCTGCTGCATCTGCTCCTCCGTCATCACGTTGATGAAGTCGCTGTGATCGGTGATCGGCTTGTGCAGCTCCTCAGGGAAGCCGTCGACGGCGAAGTTGGGGCCCTGCGGCACGTTGTAGACGAGCCGGTGTTCCAGTGCCGGGATGGGCTGGAAGCCCTGCGGGCAGCTACCGTCGGCCTGCGGGAAGGTGACGTGGGTCCGGTGGTTGGCGCTGTCGATGTTGGCGCCGTCCCAGCAACTCTGGAAGTCGAAGATCCGCACGAGCCTGCTACCTCGCGGGCAGAGCGGGTATTTGTCCGTCAACTGGCGATTCTCAAAGCCGGTGCAGGTCCACCCGGCGTTGGGTTCGGCCCCGCCGACCCGGGCGTTACCGGTGATGATGCGGAGGAAGCGCGGAGCCGGCACTACCTTGCTGGACGGGTTGCCCTTGAAAGTGATCTGCACCGAAACCGGGGTGAGGATCTTGCCGACGTTCAGGTCGAGCCCGCCACCTCGCTGGTTGGCGTCGAACTCCTGCTGACCCAGCGCCCTCAGCACGGGCCAGTAGTGCGTGGACCTGTCACCGTTGCGGCAGGTGGTGCCGGCCGCTGCCAGGCTCTCATTGG
This sequence comes from Nonomuraea sp. H19, assembly GCF_052068215.1. Taxonomy (NCBI): domain Bacteria; kingdom Bacillati; phylum Actinomycetota; class Actinomycetes; order Streptosporangiales; family Streptosporangiaceae; genus Nonomuraea; species Nonomuraea sp. H19. The sequence continues at coordinate 88,899 of NZ_JBQHCV010000007.1, forward strand.
TGGACCGGTGGTTGGTGGACTCGTTCCCCACGTAGTCGTGCGTGTGCTGCGCACCGTTGGGCACGCCGGGCGCCACGATGACGTTGTCAGAGTTGAAGATCCGCCCCTCGTTGCGCCCACAGTCCACGCTGAAGGTTCCCCTGGATCCGTTCTGCTGTGTGCGGGGGGTTCTCACGTTCGGCTGCACCGAACGGATGTCGACGAAGTCCTCCGGGACGGGCCCCCTGGCTTGGTCCCCACCGTTGCCGTCGTTCCCGTCGTTCCCGTCGTTGCCGTCGTTGTTGCCGTTCCCGGGGTCGCCATTACCAAGCTGGCAGGTGGCCAGGCCCTGCAGACCGGCCGGTGGCTGGGCGCCGACACGCTGGAAGGCGATCTGGATCCGCTGGATGGCGGCTACCCGCTTGTCCCGCAGCGGGCCAAGGATCGCGTTCTGCACGAAGTTGGGGCCACCCTGCCCCGCCGAGGTCGCCAGCCGCTGATTCGCCTCAGCAATCTGGTTCTCCAATTGCTGCAGGTTCCTCTGCACCTCCGCCTGGGCGCGAGCGGGGACTTGACCCAGCCTGTTCGCCACAGAGGGGCAGACGATCTGGCCGGCGGCACCACCGTTGTTCTGGTCCCCGTTGTTCTGGTCCCCGTCGTTCTGGTCCCCGTCGTTCTGGTCCCCGTCGTTCTGGTCCCCGTCGTTCTGGTCCCCGTCGTTCTGGTCCCCGTCGTTCTGGTCCCCGTCGTTCTGGTCCCCGTCGTTGTTCCCGGTCCCGTCATCCTGCACAGCGCAGGTGGCCAGGCCCTCCAGGCCGGCCGGTGGCTGGGCGCCGACACGCTGGAAGGCGATCTGGATCCGCTGGATGGCGGCTACCCGCTTGTCCCGCAGCGGGCCAAGGATCGCGTTCTGCACGAAGTTGGGGCCACCCTGCCCCGCCGAGGTCGCCAGCCGCCGATTCGCCTCAGCAATCTGATTCTCCAATTGCTGCAGGTTCCTCTGCACCTCCGCCTGGGCGCGAGCGGGGACTTGACCCACCCTGTCCGCCACAGAGGGGCAGACGATGGTCGGCGCGAAGGCCGTGCCGGATGCCCCGCTTGCCGCCGCCTCCGCGGCGCCGGCCGTGAGGCCACCCCACGTGACAGCCAGTGCCGCGAGCATGGCCGCCGTCTTTCTGCGGAACCGTGAGCCATTTTGGTGTCTCATCACAATCCCTCTCTTTGCCTGCAGATGCGACCCGGCCCTCAGGCTCTGTCCCAGGCGGCCGCCTGAGCCTGTAGGTCGACGGGACATCCGCCTTCGAGCGCAGATACGCGCCCGACTGCTGTGAGGGGTCAGCCGAACATTCACTTCACGAAATTCGTAAGATTTGACCACCAAGCGTGATCACGCGAGAACGATTGGCGGGGTCTCCCCGACACCCCGTTATCGGTGGCCGTGTGGGCCCTGGAGGTGGCCGCCGCCCGGCCGAACGCGAGCGCGCCAGGATCGCCCCGGCAGCGCGGTCTCCCATGACGCGGCACCGTGGAGAACGCCACGAGGGCGCCGTACCGGATGGGCTGGTTGGCGAAGTTCCGGTCACGTCCCATCCGCTACGCGAAAAATCGCCCGTAACGCTCGCGCGGTTCGCGGGTCTATAGACCCGTGCGCCACGCGAAGGGGAGACGATGATCGGGCTGACCGTCGAGGGCACGCCGCTGCGGGATGCCTCGGAGGTGGCGGACTACGCGCGCCGCTGCTTCCGTCCAGCCGCCGCCGACCAAGTGGGTGTCGAGCTGGAGTTCCTGGTGTTCGACAGCACCGAGGCGGCCGGGCACGTCCCGCTGGCCAGGGTCGAGCGCGCCCTGCCGGCGCTGCCGGGCGGCAGCCGGGTGACATTCGAGCCGGGCGGCCAGCTCGAACTGTCCGGCCCCGCGGGCCCGCTGCCGGACACGGTGGCCGGCCTGGCCGCCGATGTGGCCGCGGTGCGCGACGCCTTGCGAGCGGCGGGACTGGCGCTGGCGGGGGTGGGCCTCGACCCGGTACGGCCCGCCCGCCGCCAGCTGCGCCTGCCCCGCTACGAGGCGATGGCCGAGTTCCTCGGCGAGCCGTACGGGCCGCTGATGATGTGCTCGACGGCGTCGATCCAGATCAACCTGGACCTGGGCGAGCGCCCGGCGATCCGGTGGGAGCGGGCGCACGCGCTCGGTCCCGTGCTGATGGCGGCCTTCGCCAACTCGCCGCTGAGCGGCGGCCGGCCATGCGGCTGGATGTCGGGCCGCCAGGCCGTCTGGGATCGCCTCGACCGCACCAGGACCGCGCCCGTGCCCGCGTCGGGCGACCCTGCCGCGGACTGGGCGGAATATCTGTTGGATGCCCGGCTCATGCTGGTACGCGAGGGCGAGGAGCGCTATCGCCCGGTCCGCGATGGCTCGACGTTCCGCGACTGGCTGGAAGGCGGCGGCGAGCGCCGGCCCACCGCCGAGGATCTGGCCTACCACGCCACGACGGTCTTCCCCCCGGTGCGGCCCCGGGGCTGGCTGGAGATCCGCTACCTCGACGCCCAGCATCCGGCGACCTGGCCGGTGTGCGTGGCGGTGACCCACGCCCTCGTCACCGACGACCGCGCCGCCGCCGCGGCGCTGGCCGCCGTGGAGCCGTACCAGGGGCTTTGGGCGGTGGCCGCGCGGTGCGGGCTGGCCGACCCGCGGCTGCGCGCGGCCGCCGAGGCGTGCTTCCGCGCCGCGCTGGAGGCTCTGCCACGCCTCGGCGCCGGCCCCGGCCTGGTCGGCGAGGTGGCCGCGTTCGCCGACCGGCATGTGACGACCGGCCGCTCCCCCGCGGCCGACCTGATGGACCTCGTGTCGGGGCAGCGCGTCCCGGCCTGGCTGAACGACGAAGGACCGAAATGAACGACTTCAAGGAACGGATCGCGGCCGAGCTGATCGCGGTCCGGGACCGGTCGCTCGCCTACACGGAGGCGGAGGACGACCTGCTGGTACGCCAGCACTCGCCGCTGATGTCGCCGCTGGTGTGGGATCTGGCGCACGTCGGCAACTACGAGGAGCTCTGGGTGCTGCGCGAGGCTGCGGGCATCGATCCGCTCCGCCCCGAGATCGACGACCTCTACGACGCGTTCAAGCATCCGCGCAAGGACCGTCCCACCCTGCCCATCCTGGGCCCGGCGGAGGCCCGCCGCTACATCGAAGGCGTGCGCGGGCGGGTGCTCGACGTCCTGGACGCGATCGACCTGGACGGTCCCTCCCCGTTGCACCGCGACGGCTTCGTGTTCGGCCTGGTGATCCAGCACGAGCACCAGCACGACGAGACCATGCTCGCCACGTTGCAGCTGTCCGGTCAGCCAGGGCTGGTGCGCGAGGGCGACCTGCCGCCGGGCCGCAGCGCGGGCCCCGAGGAGGTGTACGTTCCCGCCGGCCCCTTTCTGATGGGGACCGGCACGCTGCCGTGGGCCTACGACAACGAACGGCCGGCCCACCGGGTGGACCTGCCCGCGTACTGGATCGACCGGCTCCCCGTCGGCAACCGCGCGTACGCCGCGTTCATCGAGGACGGAGGTTACGACGACCCGCGCTGGTGGACGCCCGAGGGCTGGCAGTGGCGGCAGCGGAGCGGCACCTCGGCCCCGCTGTTCTGGGCCAAGGATGGCGGCACCTGGTGGCGCAGCCGCTTCGGCCGCACCGAGCCCCTCCCGATGGACGAGCCGGTTCAGCATGTGTGCTGGTACGAGGCCGACGCCTACGCCCGCTGGGCGGGCAAGCGGCTGCCCACCGAGGCGGAGTGGGAGAAGGCCTGCGGCTGGGATCCGGCGGCCCGGCGGGCCCGCCGGTACCCGTGGGGTGAGGAGGATCCGGGCCCGGACCGGGCGAACCTGGGCCACCGCGCCGCCCGTCCCGCGCCGCTCGGCGCCTATCCGGCCGGGGCCAGCGCGTACGGGGCCGAGCAGATGGTGGGCGACGTGTGGGAGTGGACCGCCTCCTGGTTCCAGCCCTACCCCGGCTTCCGCAGCTTCCCCTACAAGGAGTACAGCGAGGTGTTCTTCGGGCACGAATACCGGGTGCTGCGCGGCGGCTCGTGGGCGGCCGATCCGGCGGCGGTGCGGACCACGTTCAGGAACTGGGACTACCCGATCCGCCGGCAGATCTTCACCGGTTTTCGCTGCGCCCGTTCGGAGCTGGTCTGAGGTGTGCAGGCACGCGGCCTGGCTGGGCACCGCCCGCCCGCTCACCTCACTCATCCACGAACCCGAGCACGGCCTGCTCAAGCAGTCGTACGCGCCCCGCCACCAGCGGCACGGCCTGGTCAACGCCGACGGGTACGGCATGGGCTGGTACGACCCCGACCGCCCCGAACCGGTGCGCTATCGCCGCACCGTGCCCATCTGGGCCGACGCCAACCTGCCCGCGCTCGCCCAGATCGCCCGCTCGGCCTGCCTGCTGGCGGCCGTGCGCTGCGCCACCGTCGGCATGCCGATCGAGGAGAGCGCCACGGCGCCGTTCACCGACCGGCAGTGGCTGCTCAGCCACAACGGGCGCGTCACCAGGGACGCGCTCCGCGACCTCGCCGACGACCTGCCCGATCGCGCGGAGAGCTCGTGCGATGCCGCCTGGGTCGCCGCCGCCGTGTTCCTGCACGGGCGCGCCGGGCTCGGCCTGGGCGAGGCGCTGACCGAGGTCGTCGTCCGCGCCGGGGAGAAGGACCCCGGCGCCCGTCTCAACCTGCTCGCCTGCGACGGCACGTCGATCGCCGCGACCGTCTGGGGCGACACGCTCTTCTACCACCGGCTGCACGACGGCGTGCGGGTGGCCAGCGAGCCGCTCGACAACCTGCCCGGCTGGCAGGCCGTGCCCGAGCGCAGCCTGCTGATCGTCACCCAGACGGACGTACGCGTCCAGCCGTTGTGATCTCTATCCCCAGGAGGCTCTGTGCCTGTCAGCCAGTCGACCGTGCATGTGATCAACCATCTTGACCGTGACTATCTGCGCCAGGCGCTCGAAGCCGACGTCAGGACCGGGCTGACGGCGTCGCCCAAGTGGCTGCCGCCCAAGTGGTTCTACGACGCGGCGGGCAGCGAGTTGTTCTCCCGTATCACCCGGTTGCCCGAGTACTACCCGACCCGGCGCGAACTGGCCATCTTGCAGGCGCGGGCCGCGGACCTGGCGGTGGCCTGCGGTGCGGACACGCTGGTCGAGCTGGGCTCGGGCACCAGCGAGAAGACCGTGCTGCTGCTGGAGGCGCTCGCCGCGGCGGGCACGTTGCGCGCGTACACGCCGGTGGACGTGGACGCGGTCACCCTCGAATCCGCGGCCCGGCGGGTGGCCGGGAGCTTCCCGGGGCTGGACGTGCGGGCGGTGTGCGCCGACTTCGAGCGCCATCTGGCGTTGCTGCCGCGTACCGGCCGGCGGATGGTGGCCTTCCTCGGCGGCACGATCGGGAACCTCGAACCGGATGCCCGCGGGGTCTTCTTGAAGGAACTGCGCGCGACGCTCCGCCCGGGGGACACGTTCCTGCTCGGGGCCGACCTGGTGAAGGACACCGGGCGGCTGGTGGCGGCCTACGACGACGCGGCCGGCGTGACGGCGGCCTTCAACAGGAACGTGCTGCGGGTGATCAACCGGGACCTGGCGGCGGACTTCGACCCGGAGGCGTTCGCGCACGTGGCGGTGTACGACGCGCGGCACGACTGGATCGAGATGCGGCTGCGGGCGAGCCGGGACATGCGGGTGCGGGTCGGCGGGCTCGGGCTGATCGTGGACTTCGCCGAAGGGGAGGAGATGCGGACCGAGATCAGCGCCAAGTTCCGGCCGGATGGGCTGCGGGAGGAGCTCGTCGCCGCGGGCTTCGAGGTGCGCCGCCGCTACACCGACCCCGCCGGCGACTTCACCCTGGTCCTGGCCGGAGCGTGAACGCCGAGACCGGGCCGGCGGCGGGTACGGCGCGGAGCGCCGAGACGCGACAGGCAGCGGGGACGAGGCGGATCGGCGCGACGCGACAGACAGCGGGGACGCGGATCGGCGCGACGAGCCAGGTGGGGACCGCCGGAACGGCGCCGATCGGCGAGACGTGGCGGGCGGCGCGGAGTGTGGCGCCGCCCGGGCATCTCGACGCGGCCGGCTGCAACGTGCCCAGCGACCGGGTGCTCGACGCGGTCACGGCGCATCTGCGGCTGGAACGGGAGCGCGGCGGCTACGCGGCCGCCCCTGACCTCACCGCGCCGAAGGCCGCCCTGGCCGCGCTGGTCGACGCCGGTCCGGAGGACGTGGCGTTCCTCGAGAGCGGGACGGCGGCGATGGCGGCGCTGCTGGGCGGGTGGCGGCTGGCGCCGGGCAGCCGCGTCGGCTATCCGCGCACCGAGTACGGCAGCACGCTGATGCTGCTGCGCCGCCTGGCCGCCCGGCGCGGCTGGCGGCTCGCCGAACTGCCGGTGGACGGCGATGCGCGCCTCGACCTGGAAGGACTGCGGGCCGGGCTGGCGGCGGGGCTGGACCTGGTGGTCGTCTCGCACATCGGCTCCCATCGCGGCGTCGTGCAGCCGGCCAGAGAGATCGGGGCGCTGTGCCGGGCGGCGGGGGTCCCGTTCGTGCTGGACGTCTGTCAATCGCTCGGGCACGTGGAGGTACGCGGGGCGGGCGCCGACGCGTACGTGGGGACCTCGCGCAAGTGGCTGGCCGGGCCGCGCGGCGTCGGCTTCCTGATCGTTCCCGGCCTCACGCCCGCCATGGACGCCCCGGCCCCCACGCTCGGCGGACACCTCTGGAACGAACCGCCGCCGGCCAACGGCGACGAGCGCGCGGCGCCGGACGGCGACGGGCGCGCGATGCCGTGGGACGGTCATCCGCACGCGACGCCGGACGGCGGCGAGCGCGCGGCGCCGGAAGGCGGGCCGGTGCCGCGGCCCGGCGCGGTTCGGTATGAGAGCTCGGAGGCCGCCGTCGCGGCGCGGGTCGGGCTGGGCGTGGCCGTGGTGGAGCACCACGCGCTCGGTCCGCCGGCGGTCCACGCGCACCTTGCCGATCTGGGCCGCATGGCACGCGCCGTGCTGGATGGGGCCGGGGGCTGGCGCGTGGCCGAGCCGCTCGACGAGCCGTCCGCCCTCGTCACGCTCCGGCCCCCGCCGGGTGACACGGCCGAGCACGCCGCCGCCCGCGCGGCCGCGGCGTCCCTGCTGGTCAACGTCGTGCCGATCGAGAGGGCGCCGCTGGACCTGCGCGAACCCGTGCTCCGCGTCTCCCCGCCGCCCGGCACGCCCGCGGAGACCCTGCACACGCTGGCCCGTGTCCTCCACCGCGTGACGTGAGCCCTGCGGTTCCACGGCGGCCGGTCTCCTCGGCGCAGGCGAGACACCGCATCAGGCTGGCCGTGCGAGCCGCCGGGGAACGGCAGGCGCGACGCCCCCGCCGGGGAACGCCAGGCGCGACGCCACACCGGAGCGTGCGGCTGACGGGACCGGCCCGCGTGCCGCGCTAGCCGGCGGGTGCTCGGCCGGGGAACACCGCGGCCAGCTCCGGGATGCGGGCCCGGTAGCCGTCGAGCAGCTTGTGCGCCGTCGCCACCGAGTCCACCAGCGGATGCAGCGCGAACGCCGCCACGGCCAACCGCGCGGAGCCTGTCAGCGCGGCCTCGATGGCCGTCTGCTCCACCGCCTTCACCTGCTGGACCAGGCCCAAGAAGCGACCGGGAAGCGGACGGGTGGCCAACGGCCGGACGCCCGCGCCGTCCACCGCGCACGGGATCTCCACGACCGCGTCCGCCGGCAGGCCGGGCACGGCGGCGCCGTTGCGGACGTTGAGGATCATGGTGGACGGCTCGCCGCGGGCGATGGCGGCCATGAGCGCGAGCGCGATGCCTTCGTACCCGCCTGCCTCCAGGTCGGCGGCGTCGCGCGCGCCGGCGGCGGCGGTGTCGCGGGCCTCGGCCATGTAGGTGGCGTCGCGCTCCCTGCGGGTCCGGTCCCACTCGGCGAGGGCCTGGCCGGGCCGGGCGCGCACGGTCGCGTAGAAGCGGTCCTGCCGTCTCAGCAGGGACTCGCCGCGGGTCTGCCCGGAGATCGCGGCGACCGACTCCCTGGTGAAGTAGTAGTAGTAGAGGTATTCGTTGGGGAGCGCGCCGAGCGTGCGCACCCAGTCGGCGCCGAAGACGCGGGCCTCCTCGACCTGCCGCAGCGCCGCGTCGTCGGCGAGCAGGTCTGGCAGCACGTCGCGCCCCTGGTGGGTCAGGCCGCGCAGCCAGCCGAGGTGGTTGAGCCCCACGTAGTCGGGCGACACGCGGGCCGGGTCGAGCCCGAGCGCCGCGGCGGCGCGCCGGATCAGCCCGATCGGCGAGTCGCAGATGCCGATCACGCGGTCGCCGAGCACCTGCCGCATGGCCTCGGTGATCATGCCGGCCGGGTTGGTGAAGTTGATGACCCAGGCCTCGGGCGCGAGGGCGGCGACCCGCTCGGCCACGCGCATCGCGACCGGGATGGTGCGCAGGCCGTAGGCGATGCCGCCGGGCCCGGTCGTCTCCTGGCCGGGCAGGCCCAGGTCCAGCGCGACCCGCTCGTCCGCGGTGCGGCCCGCCAGGCCGCCGACACGGATGGCCGAGAAGACGAAGGACGCCCCCCGCAGCGCGGCGTCCAGGTCGGTGGTGATCCGCACCTCGGGCGGGGCCTCGTGCCCGGCGGCGAGCTGGCGCAGCACGTGCCCGATGGCCTCCAGCCGCTCGGCCGACACGTCGTAGAGCACCACCTCCTCCACGCGCGGCTTGCCCTTGTCGCGCAGGAGCGCGCCGTACACGAGCGGGACCCGGAAGCCCCCGCCCCCGAGAACGGCCAGTCTCATCGGCACCCCTTCACGTGAGCAGCACCTCGGCGCCCGCGGCCGCGCAGGTGCGCAGCGTCGCCTCGTCGGCGCCCGCGTTCGTGACGATCACGTCGATGTCGTCGGGACCGCACACCCGCAGGGCGCCGGTGCCGGGGAACTTGTGCCGGTCGACGAGCAGCACCACCTGCTCCGCCGCCGCGATCATGGCGCGCTTGAGCGGCACCTCGGCGAGCGTGGTGTCGACGAGCTGCCCGTCGGGCCGTACGCCGCTGGCCCCCAGGAACACCCGGTCGGCGACCACCTGGCTCAGCGCCGCCTCGGTCAGCACGCCGACCAGCGAGTGGTACGGCCGCCGCACCATGCCGCCCAGCACCAGCAGCTCGACCTCCGGATCGGCACGGAGCACGTCGACGACGGCGAGGCTGGAGGTGACCACGGTGACGCGGCGCCCGCGCAACCTGCGTGCCAGGCGCATCGTCGTCGTCCCGATGTCGAGCAGGATCACGTCGCCGTCGCCGACGAGCTGCGCGGCCCGCTCGGCCACGGCCTCCTTGTCCTGCTCGTCGACCGCCGCCACCGCGGCGAAGGGCCGCTCGGCGTCGGCGTCGACGCCGGCCAGCGCGCCACCGCGGACGCGCCGCAGCGTGCCGTCGCGGTCGAGCACCTCGAGGTCCCTGCGGATGGTGGACGGGCTCACGCCGAGCTGGCTGGCGAGATCGCGGACGCTGGTGGCGCCTGAGAGCCGGACGCGGCGCATGATCTCGGCATGCCTGAGGCGCTGAAGCACGCTCGGAGTGTATCAGTCATATTCGCGCATGAGTAAGCAGTTTGCTCCACCTGCTCGCGCGAAACACTTGAAGTGAGCGAGTAAACGTGCAAGATTGCGCACATCTCGATGTGTCGAGGAGGATCCATACCCGTGGCTGTCCAGGCGTACGACCCTCTCGCCGGCGAACGGACCCCGGAGGGGCCGCAGTTCGACGTGTTCCTGGCCGGCACGGTCTTCCTGGACATCATCTTCACTGGTCTGCCCGCGATGCCCGCCGCCGGAACCGAGATCTGGGCCGAAGGCATGGGCTCGTGTCCCGGGGGCATCGCCAACCTCGCCATCGCGACCAGCCGGCTGGGCCTGCGCACGTCGCTGGCCGCCGCGTTCGGTGACGACGACTACGGCGACTTCTGCTGGCGCACCCTGGAGGAGCAGGAGTCGGTCGACCTGTCCAGGTCGCGGCGCTTCGAGCACTGGCACTCGCCGGTCACGGTCTCCATGGCGGTCGACCGCGACCGCAGCATGGTGACGCACGGCCACCCCGCCCCCATGCCGGCGTCGGAGATGATCGGCACGCCGCCCCGCTCCAAGGCGGTGATCGTGACGCTCTCCCCGAAGGAGCCGCTCGGCACGCCCGGCGCCGCGTCCAACTGGGCCGAGCTGGCGCATCGCGACGGCGCGCTCATCTTCGCGGACGTGGGCTGGGATCCGTCGGGCGCCTGGTCGCGGTCGCTGCTGGACCAGCTCTCGGTCTGCCACGCGTTCATGCCCAACGCGACCGAGGCGATGGCCTACACCGGCACCGACACCCCGCGCGACGCGCTGTACGCGATCGCCGACAAGGTGCCGCTCGCCGTGGTGACCGACGGGGCCAACGGCGCCATGGCCATCGACTCCGTGACGGGCGAGGAGGCGTTCGTGCCGGCGCCGCGGGTCACGGCGCTCGACCCGACCGGCGCGGGCGACGTCTTCGGCGCGGGCTTCGTGCTCGGCACGCTGTCCCGCTGGCCGCTGGCCGACCGGCTGGCGTTCGCCGGGGTCTGCGCGGCGCTGGCCGTGCAGGAGTTCGGCGGCTCGCTGGCCGCCCCGGGGTGGGGGGACATCGCCGACTGGTGGCACGAGGTGCGGGCCGCGGCCGGCCGCAGCGGCGCCTACGGCAGCTCGCTGGCCCGCCGCTACGCCTTCCTCGACCGGCTGGTGCCCAGCGTCCCGGTGGGCGCGGTGCGCCGCGCGGCCGCCACCATCGCCCGGTACGCCGACGTGGGGACGGCCTCCCAGGCATCAGCAAAGCGCCCCGACGAGCCCGAGGACCCGGACACGCCTCGCGTGCCTGCGCAAAAGGAGTAACGCCATGATCCCCCCGACGCGACAGCCACGCCGTTCCATGACGATCGCCGTGCTCGTCGCGGGCGCCGTGGCCCTGGCCGGGTGCGCGCCCGGCTCCTCGGCCCCGCCCACGCCGTCGTCCGCGCAGCCGAGCGCGGTGCGCACCGACGCCGCGGCCCTCGGCAACGTCACGCTCACCGTCTGGGACCAGGAGGTACGCGGCGGGCAGGCCGCCCAGATGACGCAGCTCAACACCGCCTTCCAGGCCAAATACCCCAACATCAAGCTCAACCGGGTCTCGCGCTCCTTCGACGATCTCAACACCACCCTGCGCCTGGCGCTGAGCGGCAACGAGCCGCCCGACGTGGTGGAGGCCAACAACGGCCGCTCGTCGATGGGCGCGTTCGTGAAGGCCGGCCAGCTCCGCCCGCTGGACGCCTACGCCGAGGCGTACGGATGGAAGCAGCGCTACCCGGAGTCGGTGCTGCGGTACTCGCGCTACAGCGCCGACGGCAAGCTGTTCGGCGAGGGCAACCTGTACGGCCTGCCGCAGGTCGGCGAGGTCGTCGGCATCTTCTACAACCGGGCCAAGCTGGCCAAGCTGGGCCTGCGGCCCCCGAAGACCTGGCCCGACTTCGAGACGGCGCTGGCCACGGCCAAGGCGGCCGGCGAGGTGCCGATGCAGCTCGGCAACCTCGACAAGTGGCCGGCCATCCACGTGTTCGGCACCGTGCAGAGCCGCCTCGTGCCCGCCGATCAGATCAGCACGCTGGCCTTCGGCCGCAAGGGCGCCTCCTGGAACACGCCCGAGAACACCCAGGCCGCCGAGCAGCTCACCGGCTGGGCCGACAAGGGCTTCTTCAACAAGGGCTTCAACGGCCAGGGCTACGACCCGGCGTGGCAGGCGTTCGGCAAGGGCCAGGGGGTGTTCCTGATCGCGGGCACCTGGCTGCTCGCCGACCTGCAGAAGAACCTGGGCAAGGACCTGGGCTTCATGCTGCCGCCCGGCAGCACGCCCGACGCCGCGCCGGTCGCCACCGGCGGCACGGGGCTGCCGTTCGCCATCACCGCCAAGAGCCCCAACCCGGACGCAGCGGCGGCGTACATCGACTTCATCACCAGCGCGGACGCCATGAAGGTGCTCACCGGCACCGGCAACCTGCCGGTCGCCGACACCGGGAAGCAGACCGTGCCGGCGGGGCCGCAGCAGGACGTCTTCACCGCGTTCGGGACGGTGACCGCGAAGAACGGGCTGGTGCCGTACCTGGACTACGCCACCCCGACGTTCGCCGACACGCTCGGGGCGGCGTTGCAGGACCTCCTGGCGAAGAAGGCGACGCCGCAGGAGTTCCTGGCCACGCTGGAGAAGGACTACAAGACCTTCGCCGAGAGCAACGGGTGAGCATGGCCCGGCCTCCCGGGGAGCCACGCCGCGTCGCCTACCTCTACCTGCTGCCCGCCTTCGCCGTTTACGCGGTGTTCCTGCTCTACCCGATCGGGCGGGCGGTGCAGCTGTCGCTGTACGACTGGGACGGGCTGTCCCTCGGCCGGTGGGCCGGGCTGGACAACTATGTCGCGATCGTCGCGGACGAGGGGCTGCGGGCCGCCTTCGGCCACGCCCTGGTGCTCATCGTGTTCTACGCGGCCGGGCCGCTGGTCATCGGGCTGACGCTGGCGGCGATACTCAACCACGCCAAGGTGCGCGGGCTGGGGTTCTTCCGCACGGTGGTGTTCCTGCCGCAGGTGATCGCCATGGTGGTGGTGGCGGTCGCGTGGCGGCGCGTGTACGCCCCGGACGGCACGCTCAACGCGCTGCTCGGCGCGCTCGGGCTCGACTCGCTGACGCGGGGCTGGCTGGGCGACTACACCTTCGCGCTGCCGGCGGTCGGGGTGGTCGGCACGTGGTTCGAGAGCGGGCTGGTGACCGTGCTGCTGCTGGCGGGGATGAGCCGCGTCCCGGCGGAGCTGTACGAGGCGGCGCGGCTCGACGGGGCGGGCGCGGTCAGGGAGTTCTTCGCGGTGACGCTGCCGTCGGTGCGCGGCGAGATCGCGGTCGCCCTGACGCTGACGGTGATCGCCGCGCTGCGGACGTTCGACCTGGTGTACGTCACGACGCGGGGCGGGCCGGGCGACTCCACGTCGGTGCCGTCGTACGAGGTCTACCACCGGGCCTTCGGGCTCGGCCAGGTCGGCTCGGCGGCGGCCATCGGCGTCACCCTGACGGTCGTCATCTTCGCGATCTCGTTCGGGATCAACCGGTTCGCGGACAGGAGGGTCTCGTGATCTCGCGCGGGGAGCGGGTGGCCAACTACGTCATCCTGTCGGTGTTCGCCGGGTTCGCGCTCTTCCCCATCGTGACGATCCTGGCGGCCGCGCTCGGCCCCGCCGACAGCGGCGGCACGGCCGGGCTCGGGAACTTCACGGCGGCGTGGGAGATCGGCCGGTTCGACACCTATCTGCGCAGCAGCCTGGCGGTGTCGTCGTTCGTCGTGGTCGTCAGCGTCATCCTGTCGATCATGAGCGGGTACGCGTTCGGCACGATGCGCTTTCGCGGCCAGTCGGTGCTGTTCTACCTGTTCATGCTGGGGATCATGATGCCGAGCGAGGCCATCGCCGTACCGCTCTACTTCGATCTGCGCACGCTCGGCCTGATCGACACGTTCTGGTCGGTCGCGCTGCCGCAGGTGGCGCTGTCGGTGGCGTTCGGCACGTTCTGGATGCGGGCGTATTTCCGCGCCTCCAGCCGCGCGATCGTCGAGGCGGCCCGCATCGACGGGGCCTCCACCTGGCGCATCCTGTGGCAGGTGCTGGTGCCGCCGGCCCGGCCCGCGGTCGTCACGCTGACCGTGCTGGTCTTCATGTGGACGTGGAACGAGTTCCTGATCCCGCTGATCATGGTGACCAGCGAGTCGCTGCGGACGGCGCCGCTGGGGCTGGCCTTCTTCCAGGGCCAGTACACCTCCGGCTTCACCCTGCTCGCGGCCGGCTCGGTCATCGTCGCGACCCCGGTCGTGCTCTTTTACCTGTTCCTCCAGCGACATTTCGTGCGCGGGCTGCTCCAGGGGGCAGTCCGCGAGTAGACCTCCGGAGGTTCCGTGCGCACTTTCATGGTTCTGGCCGCCGCGGCCGTACTGGCCGTCCTACCCGCCCCCGCCGCCCCCGCCGGCTCGCACGCGGACTCGCCCGTGGACCTCGACGCGCTGTTCGTCGGCGCGCATCCTGACGACGAGGCGTTCACCCTGTCGACGCTCGGCCAGTGGAACGAGGACCACGGCGTGCGGACCGGCGTCGTCACCGTCACCCGGGGCGAGGGCGGCGGCAACGCCGTCGGTCCCGAGGAGGGACCGGCGCTCGGCCTGCTGCGCGAGTCCGAGGAGCGGACGGCGGTGGCGAAGGCCGGCGTGCAAGAGGTGTTCAACCTCGACGACGTCGACTTCTACTACACGGTGAGCGCCCCGCTGACCGACCAGGTCTGGGGCGGCGACACCCTGGAGAAGGTCGTCAGGATCGTCCGCCAGACCCGGCCCGAGATCCTGCTGACCATGGACCCGGCTCCCACGCCGGGCAACCACGGCAACCACCAGCAGGCCGCGCGGCTGGCCATCCAGGCCTTCTACGCGGCGGCCGACCCCAAGGCGTTCCCCGAGCAGATCACCCGCGAGGGACTGCGGGCTTTCGCGCCCGCCCGCCTGCTCACCGGCGGGGCGCGCGGCACCTCACAGACGGGGCCGTCCTGCGCCGCGACGTTCCGTCCCGCCAACCCGGCGCAGAACGTGTACGGCGTGTGGAGCGGGCGCGCTTCGCAGGGCCAGGGCCGGACGTGGGCCGCCATCGAGCGTGAGGCCCAGCGCACGTACGCCTCCCAGGGCTGGGCCGTCTTCCCCGACGTGCCCGCCGACCCCAACCAGCTCGGCTGCGACTTCTTCACGCAGGTGGACGCCCGGGTGCCGGTTCCCGAGCCGGGCACCGCGGCGGCGGCCGCGCCCACGGCGATCCTCGACGGCGCACTGACCCGATCGCCCGGCGCCGTACCGCTCGGCACCCGGTTCGGCCTGCGGACCAGCGCCTTCGACGTCCGCCCGGGAACGTCGTTCAGCGTCGAGGTCACCGCGGCCGCGCCGCCTCGTGAGGCGCTGGGCCGCTCGTCCGCGGCGTTGCGCGTGCCCGCGGGCTGGCAGGTCAGCGGCTCCGGCGACCTGGGCAGGATCGCTCCCGGGCGCGCCGGGTCGGCGGCGTTCACGGTGACGCCGCCGCAGGGCGCCGCCGGGCGGGCCCGCATCGGGGCCGTGCTGACCACCGAGCGGGGCGGCGGCTACACCGACCGGCAGGTCGAGGCCGGTCCCGCCGTGCGCGGCGGGCAGCAGCTCCTCCCCCAGGTCGCCCAGTACGAGAAATGGGTCGCCGAGCTGGGCGTGGAGCAGCTGCGCGGCCTGGTCACGCCGGTGCTCACCCTCCCGTCCGGCGGCTCCCGGCAGGTCGGCGTCGTGGTCACCAACGTGAGCGACGCCACACGGTCCGGCACCGTACGCATCGACCTGCCCGCCGGGTTCACCGCCGACCGCACCGAGGCGGCCTACAGCGGCCTGGCCGCGGGGGCCTCGACGACGGTGCCGTTCACCGTCACCAACTCCGACCCCTCGCTGAAAACCTCCAACGAGGGCGGCGACTACGCCTACACCATCACCGTGGACGGCACGGTCACCGGCCGGCCCGCGCTGGAGCTCGTCCCCGCGGCCTCGATCCCGCAGGCCACGACAGAGCTCACCGTCGACGGGGTGGCCGGCGAGGGCGAATACGCCGGGCCCGCGCTGGACCTCTCCCGCCTGTGGGAGGGCGCCGCGTGCGCGTCGGCGGCCGACTGCTCCGGCACGGCCCGGCTCGCCTGGCGCGACGACACGCTGTACGCGCTGGTCCAGGTGAAGGACGACGTGCTCGGCACGCGGCTGGCCGGCGCCGACTGCAAGCGGCATTGGCGTACCGACTCGGTGGAGGTCACCCTCGATCCGCGCGGCACGTCCGAGAACACCTCCACGACGTTCAAGGCGGCGGTGCTGCCGGTGACGGCCGAAGGGCCGCCGTGCGCCCTGCGCGACGCCGACAACCGCCAGGGCCCGGCCACCAGCGTGCGGATCGCCTCCAAGGTGTCCGCCGGCGAGTACGCCGTCGAGCTGGCCATCCCGATGGAGCTCCTGCCCGGCGCCGTCGATCCCGCGCACCTCGGCCTCAACATCCTGGTGTACGACTCCGACACCCAGAACAAGACCGGCCAGACCCGGATCGGCTGGTCGACGTGGGGCGGCGTGCAGGGCGACCCGTACCGGTGGGGCGTCGCGACGCTGCCGGGCTACCGGCCGCCCGCGGACCGGCCGGTCCCCGACCCGGTGATCCCGGACACCGCCCTGTCCAGCCTGGACTCCCCGCAGTCGCTGGAGCAGGCGGTCCGGATCCACGTCCCGCTCGCGGGCGGGCCGGCGGCGAAGGCGTCGGAGAGCGGCCGGGTGATCTCCGCCGTGCGCGGCCAGGACGCGGTGAAGGTGACGCTGCGGGCCGGGGCCGCCGGCAAGGCGCACTTGTTCGTCCGCGACGCTCAGGGGACGGCGGGCAGCCGCGTCGTCACCGTTTCCGGCAAGGGGACGACGACCGTGACCGTGGCCCTGACCCGTGCCCTCGCCGCCTCCCCGGCGGTGGTGGCGGGCTGGCAGGCGTCCGGCGGGGGGACGGCGGCCTCCCAGGTCCGGGTGCGCTGAGGGCCGCTCCGCGGGAGCTCAGTCGCCGGTTCCCGCGGACAGGTCTCGGTAGTAGTGCTGCATCGCGGGGTAGTAGTCGGCGAAGTCCGGCTGGGGCGAGCCGTCAAAGGCGGCCGCGAGCATGTCGAGGTAGTAGTCCCAGCCGGGGCCGACCTCGCCGAGCCCGTCCACGCTGTCGAGGTGCTGCACGAACCGCAGCTCCGTCGTGCCGTCCGTCTCGGACAGCAGCAACTCGAGCCGCCAGGCGCCGAACTCGTCGAGCGCGGAAACGGCCAGCCGGCGCGGTGGTTCGCACGCGTCGATGTGCAGCTCGTACCAGGGCTGCTCCTCCTCGTACAGCATTTGCACCTTGATCGTACGGCCGGGCCCGGCCTCGCCTTCCCACGGCCCGTACCAGCGGGCCGTGCGGTGGGACTCGGTGACACTGGCCCACACGTCCTCGATGGGCGCGCGGAAGGTCCGGACGAGCACGAGATCGCTTCCCGTGCTCGTCCCGAACAGCCTGCCGGTGGGGCGAGGGCTCATGCCGTGCCTTCCTTCCTGTCGTCCGCCGTGGCGGTGCCGGGGCCGTTGTGGCGGCGTTCGCGGCGGGTTCGGTAAACCTCTGTCTCCAGCGCGTCGAGGCGGTTTTCCCACCCGGCGGGCCGGACGAACGGGACAAGCCAGGCGACCAGCTCGGTGAACGGCTCGGGATCGAGCATGTAGAAGCGCTGCCTGCCGACGAGCTCGGCGCGGACCAGCCCGCTCTCTCTCAGCACGCGCAGGTGACGGCTCACGGCGGGCCGGCTGATCGAGAACCGCTCGGCGACCTCTCCGGCGGAGAGCCGCCCATCCCGGAGCATCACCAGAATGCTCCGCCGCACCGGGTCCGCGATGGCCCCTGCAATCTCGTCCACCCAAGAAACGTAACCTACTGGTTACGTGTTTGCCAAGGGGTCCGGGCGTTCACCGGTCCGATCGTGCGGCGTCGAGCCAGAGGCGGAGGAGATGGCGGCGGCGCTCCGGCTCCGGGTGGTCCTCATAAGCGGTGCGGCTGTGCAGGACGACGTGGTTGTCGAGGAACTGCATGTCGCCCTCACGCAGGTCCATGGTGAGCGCGAACCGGGAGTCGTCGGACAGCCGGTCGAGGAGGTCCATCGCCTCCTCCTGCGCCGGGGTGAACGGGGGCACGCAGGCGCCACGCTGCGCCGAGCGGATGTAGTCGGGGCCGTAGGCGATGGACACGCCGCCGCCGGCGCGCGGCGTGCAGATCGGCTTGGTGTAGAAGCTGTCGGGGCCGTCACCGGTGCGCCTGTCGTGCCACCACGGCTGGTAGAGCACCTCGGCCAGGTCCGGGCGCGTCCGCACCACCTCGTTGTGCACCGCCACGGAGCTGACGACGGCGCTCAGCCCGCCGGATTTCGCGGGGCGCAGGCAGAGCAGGGCGACGATGTCCGTGGGATCGCTGTGATAGCCGAGCCGGCCACTGTGCTGGTAGCTGCGCGTCTGACCGCGGGACGGGTCGGCCCCGGTGTCGCGCACGTGCATCAGCGGCTCCCCGCCGGGTCCCTGCGGGACGATCGCGCCGACGTGGCCGGCCAGGCCGAGCGCGGCGATCTCGCACTGGCGCTCGCTCATCGCGCCGACGGGCACGCCCTGGATCAGCGCGAATCCGCGACCGCCCACGAGCTCGTCCCGGACCCGCCGCAGGACCGGCCCCAGTGCCGGCAGCGGGAACGCGTTCCGGTCGATCTCGTCAGCCTCCACCGCCCGGACCGCGTCGAGCACTTCCTGCCGGTGCCTCTCGTCGAGCACCACTTTCCAGGCGTCGCTGTCGCGGATCTCCGCTCCCAGCCACTCCCCCGAGCCCAGCATTTCCACGGCCACCATCCGAGCCACCGCCTCTCCGCGGGTCAGTCCGTTTCCTCACCATGCCTTCCTGGCTCGGTCGCGGCACCGCCTCATCGCCCACGGCGGAACGTCTTCTCCGAGAGCGGAAACACGCCCCACCTCCGGCTGAGCAGCGGGCTCGGCAGCGGGGAGGAAGGTCAGCGCCCGGCAACGCGAGCCGCCCTTCGTCTCCCGATACGGCATGGCGGCGGGAAAGTTTTGTGAAAGTTGGCTCTGGCGGGGCAGAAGAGGGCGATGACGCCCATCAGCCCGACACAACGCCGAAATATCCCCGTAAGGCACGAGATACTTACTGGCCGGTAGGACGATGGCCAAGAGGGGAAGAAGGTCATCGGAGGGCAAATAATGCAAATCGATGGGGATGTGGTTCCGGGCTACCCCTTGAGCTGGCAGGCCCGTGCGTTGACCAGCCTGATGCGCGGGACCTTGAAGCCGGTTTCCAGCCTCCTGATGCGCCATCACCTCGCGTTGGTCGGGGCGGCCATGCTCGGCGATGTCACGCGGCTGATCCAGGTGCCCCATCCGGCGCACGTCACCATCGTGCCCGCCGCCTTCTCGTCGTGCGGTGGTGAGTGGGTGCGCGGCGGTCAGGGGCTCGACGAGCGCAAAGCGGTGCTCTACTTCCACGGCGGAGGCTATTTCTCCTGCTCCCCGCGTACGCACCGGTCGATCACCTGGCGTCTGTCGGTGACGGCCAGGCGGCCGGTCCTGGCCCTCGACTACCGCCAGGGCCCCGTGCACAAGCTGGCGGACTCGCTGGCCGACGCGCTGGACGCCTATGACTGCCTGCTGCGCCGCGGCCACGCCCCCGGGGACATCATCTTCGCAGGGGACTCCGCGGGCGGCCATCTGACGCTGGCGACCCTGCTGGCGCTGCGCGACCAGGGGCGCCCGCTGCCCGCGGCGGCGATCTGCCTGTCTCCGTGGGCCGACCTGACCGACTCCCCGCGCCGCGGCAACCGCTGGCAGGACCCCTTGCTCCCGGCCAGCCGCGTGCGCTGGCTGGCGCGCCGGTGGACCTCGGGACTGGATCCGCGCGATCCGCTCGTCTCGCCGGTGCACGGCGACTTCACCGGGCTGCCGCCGCTCATGATCGTGACCGGTTCGACGGAAGTGCTGCGGGACGAGGCCAGGCGGGTGGCCGAGCGGGCGCGGTGCCACGGGGTGCCGGTCTGGTACGAGGAATGGGACCGGATGCCGCATGTCTTCCCGATCCTGGCGGACGTGCTGCCCGAGGCGCGGCTGGCGTTCCGGCACATGGCGCGCTTCCTGCGCGCGGTGGGCGCCCGCCCCGCGTCGATGGATGACACGGCGGCCGCCTGATAGATCGCCGATCCGGTACGACTGGCGAGGCACGCCCGGCAGACGATAAGGTTAGGTATACCTAAATTCGTCAGGGGGCCTTCCCATATGGCTGAGAAGCCGGCAGATCATCATCGGGGTGTCGTGCTGCGGACCGAGCGGCTCTCGCCGCACATGGTCCGCGTCGTGATCGGCGGCGACGGGCTGGCCGACTTCGCCACCTACGGCCTGACCGACCACTACGTGAAGATCGTCTTTCTCGTCGAAGGTGCCGATTATCCCCAGCCGTTCAGCGTGAAGGCGTGCCGGGAGACGATGCCGCGCGAGCTGTGGCCGCGGCTGCGCACCTACACCGTGCGCGCCTGGGACCCGGACACCCGCGAGCTGACCATCGACTTCGTGGTCCACGGCGACGAGGGACTGGCCGGGCCGTGGGCCGAGCGCGCCGTGCCCGGGGACGTCGTCTACCTGCTCGGCCCCGGTGGCGGCTACGCGCCCGACCCCGCGGCGGACTGGCACCTCATGGTGGGCGACGAGAGCGCGCTGCCGGCCATCGCGGCCTCGCTGGAGGCGCTGCCGGAAGGCGTGCTGGCGCACGTCCTGGTGGAGGTGGACGGGCCCGAGGAGGAGCAGAAACTCGGCACGGCCGCCGACGCGCGCGTCACCTGGCTCCACCGGGGCGGCCGTCCCGTGGGCGAGGCGCTGGTGGACGCGGTACGCGGGCTGGAGTTCCCGGACGGCGCCGTGCACGCGTTCGTGCACGGCGAGGCCGGGTTCGTCAAGCAGCTCCGCCGCCACCTGCGCATCGACCGGGGGATCGGCCTCGATCAGCTGTCGATCTCCGGCTACTGGCGTGCCGGGGTGGACGACGAGGGCTGGCGCGCGGTCAAGCGCGACTGGAACCAGCAGGTCGATGCGGAAGAGGCGGCCGCCATCGCCTCCTGAGGCCGTCGGCCCCTCAGCTCGGCACCTTGGCGTCGCCGCCGTCCAGGCGGGTCACAAGCTCCGCTGGGGAACCTGCGCCGGCGTGACCAGATGGACCGGCGCGTCAGCCCAGGTCCGGCCGTTGCCGGAGCTGCAGGGTCGTGCCGGGCCGATCCAACTCCAGCAGCACGATCTCGTTGAGGCCGGCCCGCAGCAGCGGCGCCGGGATATAGAGGGTGCGCTGCGGGCCCTTGTCCCAGTAGCGGCCTAGCAGGACGCCGTTCACCCAGACGTACCCCTTGCCCCAGTCGGGCAGCGCGAGGAACGCGTCTGCGGGCTCGGCGACGTCCAGCTCGCAGCGGAAGAACGAGCGGGCCTCGCCGGTCACCTCCTCCCGGAACGGCACCGCTGAGACGTCGCGCAGGGGGATCGGTGTCGCGGTGCCGCCGTGCAGGTACTGCTGCTGGTGCAGCACCCCGCCGAGCAGCCCTTTGCGCTCACCCATCAGCGGCCCGTAGTTGGGCCTGCCCATGGACTCCACCAGCAGCTCCACGGTGGCGTTCCCGGGCACCCGCACCTCCGGCGCGGGCCGGTCCCGCTCCAGGACCGCCACGAGCTCGCCGTTCACGAACAGGTGGGCGCGGTCGCGCAGGTCCGGCACGGTCAGCGGGTACGGCTCGCGCGGCCCTGGCACGGTCATCCGATAGAGCACCAGGCCGTGGTCCAGGCCCAGATCCTCGAACGAGGGCGGGGCCGGGGCCGTCACCTCGGGCAGGGCGATCGCCTCCAGCGCGTCGCGCAGCCGTACCGACGCGGTGGGCGCGAACGTCGCCGGCGGCAGGGTCGCGGGCGTGGGCGGCACGTCCGGCAGGTCCTTCGCGTAGCGCGAGAGCACCTCGCGGTAGCGCCAGTACTTGTCCGTGGGCGCGCCGCGCTCGTCGATCGGCGCGTCGTAGTCGTAGGACGTCACGATCGGCCGCCATTCACCGGTCGCCATCTCGCCCGCCCGGTTCGCCCCGGCCCAGGTGCCGGGGTTGCTGCCGCCGTGCGCCATGTAGAGGTTCACCGAGGCGCCTGCCGCGAGCACGCGATCGAGCACGTCGGCGGCGTCCCCGGCGTCGCGCACGACGTGCTGCTGCCCCCAGTGGTCGAACCAGCCGCCCCACAACTCCATGCAGAACAGCGGATCGCCGGGCCGGTGCGCGCGCAGCGTGGCGAAGGCCGTCTCCGGGTCGGAGCCGAAGTTCACGGTGGCGAGCACACCGGGCAGGGTGCCGCCGGTCAGGAACACGTCGCCGGGGCCGTCGGAGGTGAAGAGGGGGACCTCGACGCCACGGGCGGCCAATCCGTCGGCCAGGTGGCGGAGGTAGGCGCGGTCGGTGCCGTAGTAGCCGTACTCGTTCTCCACCTGCACCATGATCACATTGCCGCCTCGGGTGACCTGGCGTCCGGCCACCTCGGGGATGATCCGGTCGAAGTACCGGTCCACGTGCGCGAGGTATTCGGGGTCGCTGGTCCGGATCCGGCCGGTGACCCAGGCGGGCAGGCCGCCGTTGTCCCATTCGGCGCAGATGTACGGCCCCGGCCGCACGATGGCCAGAAGGTCGTGCTCGGCCGCCGCGTCCAGGAAGGCTCCGAGGTCTGCCACCCGGTCGAAGACGCCGGGACGGGGCTCGTGCAGGTTCCACGGTACGTAGGTCTCGACGGTGTTGAGCCCCATCGCCTTGAGCATGGCCAGGCGGTGCCGCCACTGCTCGGGGTGCACGCGGAAGTAGTGCAGCGCCCCGGACAGGACCCGGAACTCTTCACCGTCCAGGCGGAACGCGCCCGCTTCTATCGTGAAATTACGCATTTGTCCTCTTCTGGATAAGATTTCGCGGTCTCAAGCCTGGCCGAGCGGGCGGCGGCCGGCCATGGACAAACCTTCGGCCCTTGTTGGACTTGACGTGTGCGCTGGGAGAACCAACCGATGGCGTTCCAGCAGTGGATGCGCTACCTCACACCAGACCCCCGGCACCGCCGGCTGGGCCTGGTCTGCCTCGGCGTCGGCCACCAGCAGGGCATGCTGCCCACGGTGGGACCGCGCGTCCTGCCCCACCACGTCGCGGTCGTCGTGGACGAGGGCTCGGGCTGGTTCTCGCACGCGGGCGGGCCGCCCGCCGAGGTGGAGGCGCCCGCGGTCATCTGGCTACTGCCCGGCGTCGAACACCGTTACGCACCGCGCGCCCCCGGCTGGAGCGAGTGGTTCGTGGACTTCGCGGGACCGGCCGCGCACGCCTACCAGGACCTGGGCTTCGTCGATCCCGAACGTCCGGTGACGCCGCTCACGACCGCCCAGCCGGCCGTGCACGCCATCGGCCGCATCGCACAAACGGTCCGCCGCGGCGGCCCCTACCTGGAGGTCGAGACGTCGGCCATCGTGCACGAGGTGCTCGTCGCGCTGCGGCACGCCCGCGCCGACGAGGACCCCTTCGGCCACCCGATCCTGGAGAGCCTGGCACGCAACGCGTGCCTGCCCGTCCCGATCTCCGAGCACGCCCGCCGCCTCGGCATGCCGCTGGCCGAGCTGCGCCGGGCGGTGCGGCGGTTGGCCGGGCTCAGCCCCAAGGACTACGTGCTGTCGGTCAGGCTCAACCAGGCCAAGGACCTGCTGGCCACCACCGATCTCCCCATCGCCGCAGTGGCCCGGCGTGTCGGCTACGACGACCCCGCCTACTTCACCCGGCTGTTCACCCGCCGCGCCGGCCTCCTGCCCAGCGAGTTCCGGGCCCAGCAGTATCGAGGTTTCCCGCGGTCGTAGCGTCCTGGCCGGCCCTGCACTGCGTTTATCCCGTTGCGGACCGCTGCCGCCGCGACGCATAATTCCATGCTCTCCATCGGCGGACCCGTGCACGGGTCCGGACACGGCGCGTGTCCGTGTCCTCACACACCGGAGGTGCAAAACCTTCCCCCTCTACGCCCGGCTCGTCCGGTACGGCTTCCGCAAGCACTCCACCTACGTCTGGGCAGCGCTCGCCGGCGCGTTCACCAACAGCGTGTTCGGCGTCCTGCGCGCCTACCTCCTCATCGAACTCTGGCAGGCCCGCCCCGGCCTCGCCGGCTACGACCTGACCGACGCCATCACCTTCTGCTTCGTCACCCAGGCGTTCATCGGGCCGATGCAGCTGTTCGGGGGTGGTCTCGGCATTCCTGAGCGCATCCGCAGCGGCGACATCGCGCTCGACCTGGTCCGCCCGGCCTCGCTCCAGCTGTGGTCGCTGGCCGAGGACCTCGGCCGGGCCGCCTACCTGTTCCTCGTCCGCGGCATCCCGCCGATGCTGCTGGGGGCGGCGCTGTTCGGCATCGTCGTGCCCGCCGATCCCGGGCGGTGGCTGGCGTTCCTGACGGGGTTCGCGATCGCGGTCGTGGTCAGCTTCGGCTGGCGCTACCTGGTCGCGCTGTCGGTCTGCTGGCTGGTCGACGACCGCGGCGTGGCGGTCGCGTCGCTGGTCCTGACCACGTTCTTCAGCGGCATGATGGTGCCCTTGCACATCTTCCCCGGCTGGCTCGGCGACCTGGCCGCGGTGCTGCCGTGGGCGGCCATGGTGCAGCTGCCCACCGATCTCTACCTCGGCAAGGCCCCGGTCCTGGAGACGCTCGCCTTCCAGGTCTTGTGGGCCGCGGTCCTGCTCGGGCTCGGCGCGCTGGGCACCCGGGCGATCCGCCACAAGGTGGTGATCCAGGGTGGTTAGGACGTACTTCCTGCTGGCCTGGACGTGGATCCGGGCCGCCGCGGCCTACCCGCTCTCGTTCTGGCTGATGAACGTGGGCGGCCTGGTCACGGCGACCCTCGACGTGGCCGTCATCCTGGTCGTCTTCGCCAACACCACCGACCTCGGCGGGTTCTCCCGCGAGGAGGTCCTCTTCCTGTACGGAGCCGCCAGCATCTCCTTCACCATCTGCGACATGTTCGTCAGCAACGTCGACCGGGTCGGCCAGCACATCAGGGCCGGCACGCTCGACACGTTCCTGATCCGGCCGGTGAGCGCGTGGATCCAGCTCGCCACCGACCGCTTCAACGCCAACAAGCTGGGGCGGATCGTGCAGGCGGGTCTCGTCCTCGGCTACGCCGTCGCCGCGCTCGGTGTCGACGGGCGGCGCGCCTGGATGATCCCCGTCATGATCGTCACGGGAATCGTGATCTTCGCGGCGATCTGGACGCTGGCCGGGGCGATGCAGTTCGTGCTGACCGACGCGCCCGAGGTGGCCAACGCCTTCACCTACGGCAGCCACCAGCTCAGCCAGTACCCGTTCAGCATCTACGGCCGCGACCTGGTCCGCGGCGTGACGTACGTGTTCCCGCTGGCCTTCATCAACTGGCAGCCCGGCCTGTACGTGCTGGGCCGGGACGATCCGTTCGGCACGCCGGAGTTCATGCGCTTCCTCGGACCGGCCGCCGCGCTGGTCCTCGCCCTGGCGGCCGGGCTCGCCTGGCGGCAGGGCGTCAGACACTACCGATCCACGGGGAGTTGAGAATGATCGAGCTTGACCAGGCGGGACGCTCGTTCAAGGTCAAGAGGAACGTCGTGCACGCCGTACGCGACCTGTCGTTCACCGTGTCGGCGGGAGAGTTCGTCGGCTACCTCGGGCCCAACGGCGCGGGCAAGTCCACCACGATCAAGATGCTGTGCGGCATCCTCACGCCCACCTCGGGGCGGGTACGCGTGGCCGGGCTCGACCCGTCGCGGCGGCGCACCACGCTGGCGCGGCGCATCGGGGTGGTGTTCGGGCAGCGTACGACGCTGTGGTGGGACCTGCCGCTGGCCGACAGCTTCGAGCTGATCCGGCTGCTCTACAAGGTCGACCGCGCGGCGTTCGGCTCCCGGCTGGCCGAGCTGACCGAGACGCTCGACCTGGGGACATTCCTGCGCACGCCGGTGCGGCAGCTCAGCCTCGGGCAGCGCATGCGCGGCGACCTGGCGGCGGCGCTGCTGCACGCGCCCGACGTGCTGGTGCTCGACGAGCCGACGATCGGGCTGGACGTGGTCAGCAAGGCCGGCATCCGTGACTTCCTGCGCCGGGTCAACGCCGAGCAGGGCACGACCGTGCTGCTGACCACGCACGACCTCGGTGACATCGAACGCCTGTGCCGCCGGGTGATGCTGATCGACCACGGGCGGCTGGCGTTCGACGGGACGCTGGAGGACCTGATGGCCACCGCGCCCGACGAAGCCTCGATCGAGGACGTCGTCACCCGGCTCTACACCGGCAGCAGCGCTCAGTAGTAGCTGCCCTCCTGCTGTTCCTCGTAGTCCTCATCCATGTCGTCGCGCTGGCGCGACCAGCGCGACGGCATCAGGACCGGGATGAACAACAGCACGCCCAGCAGGGCGAACACGCCGCTCGTGAGCATGGTCTTGTCGCCCGCGCCGGCGTCCCTGATGATCTGGTTCACCGACGGCTCGGCCGGAATGAAGGAAAGCGCCCGGTTCATGTCGAGCGCGTAGACGACCGTCCAGGCCAGCAGCACCATCGAAGGCACGAACGTCGCCAGCGGCGAGACCCGGCCGGCCACCACCAATCCGACGACCAGCCCCACCGCGGCCATCGCGCCGAGCGCGATCCACATCTGCTGGGGGTCCGGTGGGGGCGCCGCGGCAATGCCGAGGGCCCGCTGCGCGGCCCAGCCGCCGCCTCCCAGAACGGCCACCGTCACCACAAGCCCGATGAGCAAACCACCCAAGTGCCGCAACGTTCTCACCTCTATGTCAACGCGATCGGCACGACCCTAGCGACAAAAGCCGCCATGCGACCAGGCATTGTGCACTCGAGGTCTCATAAGACCCTGCCCCGTGAGACCATGTGGCACACCCATGCGCGCGCAACTCCCCCTGAGACTCGCGCGGACGGCCGCCTTCTCCGCCGTCTGCGTGACCCTTGCCGCACTCTCCCACGTGCTGGGCGGCGGCTCGGCTCCCGCGCCGTGGGCCGCCGGGCTGGGGCTCGCGGCGGTGGCCGGCTTCGGGCTGGCGCTGTGCGGCAGAGAGCGCTCGACCGCGACGATCAACGTCGTGCTGGCCGGGGCGCAACTGGGGTTGCACGAGCTGTTCGCGGTCGACGACACCACCGCCTACGTCTCCGTGCACGGACACGGGGGCGGCTTGGCGATCAACGCCGGCATGCTGCTCGCGCACCTGACGGCGACACTGATCACGGGCCTGTGGCTGGCGCGCGGCGAGGCCGCGCTCTGGTCGCTGCTGCGCCGCCTCGGCCGCCGTCTCGTGCTGCTGCGGCCGGTGGCCGTCCCCGCCGTACGGCCGTCCGTGCCGGTGGTCTTCACCGGGTTCGTCCCATTCCGACCGGGGATTCTCCGGCATTGCGTGGCCAGGCGCGGTCCTCCACTTCCCGCCTGACCATCTGACACCCGTTCTTCTTTCTCTCAGCCAAGTGGAGTTTCGCCATGTCCTTCGTACGCCGTGCCGCGACCGTGCTCGCGGCGGCCACCGCCCTCACCGCCGGCCTCGCCCTGCCCGCGCTGGCCCACGTCACCATCCAGCCGGGCACCGCCGAGCAGGGCGGGTTCACCAAGGTCGCCTTCCGGGTGCCGAACGAGCGCGACGACGCCTCGACCACCAAGATCGAAGTGAGCTTCCCCGCCGACCACCCGCTGGCATTCGTGTCGGTCAAGCCCGTGCCCGGGTGGGAGGTGAAGGTGACGGAGAGCAAGCTGCCCGCGCCGGTCAAGACCGAGTACGGCGACCTGGAGGAAGCCGTCACCAAGGTCGTCTGGTCGGGCGGCAAGATCAATCCGGGCGAGTTCCAGGAGTTCGAGGTGTCCATGGGGCAACTGCCCAAGGACACCGGCCAGCTCATGTTCCCGACGAAGCAGACGTATTCGAGCGGCGAGGTGGTGGACTGGTCCGAGGCGCCGAAGACGGACGGGACGGAGGCCGAGCACCCGGCCCCGCTGCTCAAGCTGGTCCCCGCCGCGAGCGCGTCCCCGTCGGCCTCGGCCGGCGCCGCTGCGGCGGCGGTGTCGCCGACGGCGACTTCGGTGGCGGTGGAGTCGTTGCCGTCGTCTGACGGGACCGCGCGGCTCTTGGGCGGAGCGGGCCTGGCGGTGGGCGTCATCGGCGTCGCGCTGGCCGCCCTCGGCCTCCGCCGCCGCCCGTCGGCCTGACGCCGCTCCCACGCCGGGCGCTCCCAACCGCCCGTCGGCATGACGCCCCTCCCCCGCCGGGCGCTCCCAACCGTCCGTCAGCCTGACGCCGCTCCCACGGCCGGGCGCTCCCAGCGCCCAATGGCCTGACGCCTCCTCTACGGCCGGGCGCTTCCCTGTGCTCGGCCACCGGCGGCCGGGGCCGCACGACGCGGCCGAGCGCCGTCCCGCACGTGCGGGCGGCGCTCGGACTGGGCCGTCAGACCCGTCAGGACGTGATGTCCTTGCCGGAGAAGCGCGCCCACGCGATCGAGCCGAACAACACGATGTACGCCCCGAACGTCAGAAGCCCCTCCCCGAGCGCGCCCATGTCGATCGGGCTGCGCAGCACCGCGTCGAAGTCGGTGAACCTGGTCGGCAGCAGATACGGGGTGATCGGGTCGAGCTGGGGGATGGCCCGCAGCACCTGACAGATGATGACCAGCACCATGGTGCCCGCGATGGCCCCGATGGACACCTCGGTGAACGTCGACAGCGCCAGCCCGATGGCGGCCAGCGCGGCCATGCCGGCGCCGACGTACCCGACGGCGATGAGGATCCGCAGCAGCCCGTCCGCCACCGAGATGGTGGTGCCCGACAGCAGCGTCACCGGCCCCGCCGGGAACAGGACGAGCCCGGTCAGCAGCGCGGACAGCGCCACCACCGCGGTGACCGCGTAAGCGAAGACGACCGCGTTGAGGTATTTGATCGCCAGCAGCCGCGTCCGCCCCGCCGGCGCGGCCAGCAGGTAGCGCAGCGTTCCCGCGCCCGCCTCCCCCGCGATCGAGTCGCCCGCGACCACGCTGATGACGACCGGCATCAGCAGCAGCACGAGGAAGGAGAACGACACGAACGTGAGCATGAGGCTGTTGCCCATGGCGGCCTGGATGATCCCGCCCACCTGGTCGTCCGAGTCGCCGGCGAGCCGCAGGCCGATGCCGATGACGACCGGCACGAGGGCGAGCACGGCGAGCATCACCAGGTTGCGCGGGCGGCGGAAGGTCAAGCCCAGCTCCGAGCCGAGCAGCCGCCAGAACGCCCCCGCTCTTCTGGCCGGCGCCTGCGGCCGGGGCGGTGCGGGCTGCTCGGGCGGGTGGCGTTCGGCGCTGCGCAGCGTCTCCGTCACCGGTACGAGCCCGGGGGTGCGCCGGCTCCCCATCTCAGTCATCGCCGTCCCATCTCCGTCGCCGGCAGGCGCCCCTTCCGCGTCGTTCGCCCGGGTTCGGGTCTCAGCCGTCGACATCGAATCCCTCCCCTGTCAGTCCGACGAACACGTCCTCGAGGCTCGGCCGCATGACCGCCAGCCCCCGTACGGCCACGCCCTCCCCCACCAGCGCGGCGTTGATCTTCTCCGGCGCGTGCCCGCCCAGATCGGCGGTCACCTCCGCGTCCGCTGCCCGCACGTCGGCCAGGCCCAGCCCGCCGAGCACCCGCGCCGCGTCGGCCGCGTCCGGCGTCTCCACCTTGACCCGGGCGACGAGCCCGCTGCTCAGCGAGGCGATCGTGCCCTGCGCGACGAGCCTGCCGGTACGCATGATCGCCGCGTGCGTGCACATCTGCTCGACCTCGGCCAGTAAGTGGGAGGAGACGAAGACGGTGGTGCCGTCGGCGGCGATCTCCTTGACCAGTGCGCGGACCTCGCGAGTGCCCTGGGGGTCGAGACCGTTGGTCGGCTCGTCCAGGATGAGCAGCTCGCGCGGCCCGAGCAGGGCGGCCGCGATGGCCAGGCGCTGGCGCATGCCGAGCGAGTAGTTGCGGTAACGCTTGCCCGCGGCGGCGGACAGGCCCACACGCTCCAGCGCGTCGGCGATCCGCTCCCTGGCGGTGGCGCGGGGCGCGGTCGGGTCGGCGGCGTCGAAGCGCTGCAGGTTGGCCGCGCCGGACAGGTACGGGTAGAAGGCCGGTCCCTCGACCAGCGCCCCCACCCTGGGCAGGGCCTGGGCGGACGGCAGGCCGAGCACGGAGTATTCGCCGGCCGTCGGCGTGACCAGGCCCAGCAGCATGCGGATCGTGGTGGTCTTGCCGGAGCCGTTCGGCCCGAGGAAGCCGAACACCGAGCCGCGCGGCACGGTCAGGTCCAGCGCGTCGACCGCGACCTGGCCGC
This sequence comes from Nonomuraea sp. H19, assembly GCF_052068215.1. Lineage (NCBI taxonomy): Bacteria > Bacillati > Actinomycetota > Actinomycetes > Streptosporangiales > Streptosporangiaceae > Nonomuraea > Nonomuraea sp. H19. The sequence continues at coordinate 118,916 of NZ_JBQHCV010000007.1, forward strand.
CGCGGAAACGCTTCGTCAGCCCGCGGGTGACGATCGCGCTCTCCCCCGAGGGCGGGGCCGCCCCGAAGGGCGCCCCCGCTTCCTGCATGACGACGGTCACTTGGTGCCCGCCGCCTTGATGATCTCCTCGGGCGTGACCGCGCCGGCCAACAGGCGGCCGTCGTCGGTCAGCAGGACGGTGACGAGCTTGGTCTTGATCAGCTTGCCGGAGCCCCACGTGCCGCTCACCGGGGTGGCGGACTTGAGCACGCTGTCCATCATGGCGCTCGCGTCGGCGCCCTCGGATCCCTCCGGGACCTGGCTCTGCAGGTCCGACAGTGAGAACGGCACGACCGCGACGCTCGTCCAGCCCTCGCCGACGAGCTTGGCCTTGTCTGCCACGTCCGTGGTCTTGTCCGCGTGCTCCTCGGCCTTCTGGCCGAGGCCCGCTTCGCCGAGCGTGGACTCCTCGATCTTGGCGCCCGCGGGCGGGGTGAAGGTGAAGTTCTCGGCGGCCGGCGGCGTGAACGTCACCTGGGTGAAGCCGACCTGGAACGCGGGCTCCGCCGAGCCCTTGGCGAACACCTGCACCTGGAGCGGCACGTACGTCTCGCCGTCGAGCGCGATGCGTACCTCCTGAACCAGGGAGCCCTCGTCCTTGGGGGACAGCACGAGCTGGTAGGCGGACCGGCCCGCCACCTCCGCCGTGTTGATCACCCGGACGGCGGTGTGCTCGTCGACCCCGGCCAGCACCCGCTGCGCCGCCTGCTGCGGCGTCAGGTCGGTCGGCTGGGGCGTGGGCGCGGCCTGTTGCTTCCCGGCCGGGGCCTTGATCGTCAGCTTGGTCGCGGTGTTGGTGGCGCTGTCCCAGTACCAGGCCTGGTCGCCGTTCACGATCAGGTTGGTCTCGTTCAGCTGGGTCGGCAGGGCCACCCTGAGCTTGTCGGTGGCGCCGTACCAGACCTTCACCTCGTGCGAGCCGGACAGCAGGCTGAGCGGTGACGACGCGCCGCCCATCCCCTGTGGCAGCGCCGGCAGGCCGAGCGACGCCGTCTGCTGGACGGTGCCGGACATCGGCGGGATGCCGCCTTCCTTGCTGGTCGCCGCCGCGGCGTCGGCGAGCAACTGCTCGGCCGAACGCTCCGGCAGCACGGGTTCGCCGCTGACCGCGGCTATGACGGGGCCGGCGCCGATCGCGGCTCCGATCACGGCTGCGGCCGCGATCGGGACCCCCCACCTCACGAGCGTGCCTCTACGCATCTCACTCCTTAACCGTATGTCGATGCCTAGAGCCTGCGTCACGCATCCTTAGGGGGACCTGAGACAGTCTGAGACGTCTCTCAGGCTTCTCAGCGTCGTCTCAGCGCCGGAACAGGAGAATTGGCACATGAGGGTACTTGTGGTCGAGGACGAACGGCGGATGGCGGCCGCTCTCCAGCGCGGGCTCCAGGCCGAGGGCTTCGCCGTGGACCTCGCCCACGACGGCGAGGAGGGACTGCACGCGGCCCGGCAGGGCGAATACGACGTCGTGGTGCTCGACATCATGCTGCCGAGGCTGTCGGGCTACAACGTGTGCAAGCGGCTGCGCGCGGAGGAGAACTGGGTACCGATCCTCATGTTGTCGGCCAAGGACGGCGAATACGACATGGCCGACGGGCTCGATCTGGGGGCCGACGACTACCTGACCAAGCCGTTCTCGTACGTGGTGCTGGTGGCCAGGCTGCGGGCGCTGCTGCGGCGCGACGCGGGGCGGCGGCCGTCGGTGCTGACGGCCGGCGACCTGTCGCTGGATCCGGCGCGGCGCCGGGTCGAGCGGGACGGGAGCTCGATCGAGCTGACGCCGCGGGAGTTCGCGCTGCTGGAGTACCTGATGCGCAGGCGCGACGAGGTGGTGTCGAAGTCGGAGATCCTCGAGCACGTGTGGGACACCTTCGACACCGACCCGAACGTGGTCGAGGTGTACGTCGGCTACCTGCGGCGCAAGATCGACGCCCCGTTCGGCAGGAACGCGCTGCAGACCGTGCGCGGCGCGGGCTACCGGCTGGCGGGCGACGGTGGCTGAGTCGCCGCTGGTCTGGTGGCGGCGGCAGGGGCTGCGGTTCAGGCTCAGCGTGGCGGCCGCGGCGGTGCTCGCGCTGGCGTTGGCGCTGTCGGCGTCGGTGCTGGTCAGCGTCCTGGACCGGGCGCTGATGGACACCGTGGACCAGAGCACCAGGCAGCAGGCGCAGACCGTGCGCGTAGCGGCCGACGCCGGCACGCTGACCAGCCCGATCACCACCCACGACGGCACGATCGTGCAGGTCATCGACGCCCAGGGGCGCATCACGCACGTCACGTACGGCACCGACCGGCTGGTGCCGCTGCTGGACGCCGCGGCCCGGGCGAAGGTGCTGCGCGACGGGCAGGCGACGCTGCTGGACGGCCGGCCGTACGCGATCTCCGGATATCTGCGGGTGATCGTGCTCAGCGCGGACCGCGGGCAGACCGTGATCGCGGCCAGGCCCATCAACGAGATCCAGACCAGCCTCGCCACGGCCGGCCGGGTCCTGCTGATCGGCACGCCCGCGCTGGTCGTGCTGCTGGCGGTGGCGAGCTGGATCATGATCGGCCGGACGCTGCGCCCGATCGCCGCGCTGCGCATGGGCGCGGCCGACATCACCCACACGGCCAGGTCGCGCCGGCTGCCGGTGCCGCAGTCGCGGGACGAGGTGCACTCGCTGGCCACCACGCTCAACGACATGCTGGCCCGGCTGGAGGAGGCCGAGCAGCGCCAGCGGGCGCTGGTGTCCGACGCCGCGCACGAGCTGCGCAGCCCTCTCGCCAGCATCAGGCTGCAACTGGAGGTGGCGCTCGGCCATCCCGACGGCCAGGACTGGCAGGAGACCGCCGAGGGCGTGCTGGAGGACACGATGCGGCTGTCCAGGCTGGCCGAGGACCTCCTGGCGCTGGCCCGGCTGGACGAGCGCGGCGGCGTACCGGCCAGGAGCGAGCCGGTCGACCTCGACGAGGTGGTGCGCCAGATCGTCGACAGGTACGGCGAGGCGAGCCTGAGGGTCTGCGACCCGGTCGTGGTCCGCGGCGACGCGCTGGACCTGAGCCGGGTGCTGACGAACCTGATGGACAACGCGGTGCGCCACACCTCCTCCAAGGTCGAGGTCGCGTTGACCGGCGACGGCGTGCTGACGGTCGCCGACGACGGTCCGGGCATTCCCGAGCAGGACCGCGAGCGCGTGTTCAACCGCTTCACCAGGCTCGACTCCGGGCGCAGCCGCGACGAGGGCGGCGCCGGGCTCGGGCTGGCCATCGTGCGGGAGACCGTGCGGGCGCACGGCGGCACGGTGGCTCTGGAGGACGCCGAGCCGGGGCTGCGGGTCGTGGTGAGGCTGCCGGTGTCCCGATAGGGACGGCGCTCTCGGGGGGCGCCCATATCGTGGGCGGCCCTCAGGGGCACGGCGTGGGCGCCGGGCCCCTCGGGCTCGGTGTGTTCCGGGCCCTCATCGATGGTGCGGTTTCGGGGGGTTGTAGGGGGATCATGGAGCGTTCCGGAGGAAGGTCAGGCGGCAGTCCCCTTCTCGGCGGTGGCCAGGAAGTCCTGGGCGATCAGCGGCAGCCGGCGGCGGGCGTGCACCACGGCTATGACGCGGCGGACGGCGGGTTCGAGCGAGCGCACCACCAGGCCCGCGCGGCTGGCCTGCTCGGCCATACCGCGGTACCACAGCAACGACGCCTGCCCGGCGCGCACCGCGTTGAGCCAGCCGTTGCGCTCATCGGTTTCGAGCACGACCAGCGGAGTCACCGCGTACTTGCCGAACATCGCGTCGAGCTCCCTGCGCCGGGTGCTGCCGCGGGCGGGCAGTGCCAGGCGCATGCCGTGCAGCCTGCCCATCGGCACCGGGTTGGGTAGTTCGAGCCCGGGCGGGGAGATCAGCACGATCTCCTGGCGTTCGAGCGGATGTGTGACGAGGTCGGCGGGCACGGGAAGATCGGTGAGCCCAAGGTCGGCTCGCTGATCTCGGATGGCGCTGACGACGCCTTCTCGGCCGTCGCAGCGCACGATCTGGACGCGTACGCCCGGGTGCTCGGACGCGTAAGCCGGCAGGAGGCGCCCGGCGAGGCCGGGTTCGAGGCTGGGCGTCGCGGCGATGCGGAGCTCCGCCTCGGTGACGGCGCCGTGATTGGCCAGGCCCTCGATCTCGTGAACGGCGTCGAGCGCCTCCCTTGCCAGCTTGACCACCCGGCGGCCCTGTGCGGTGACGACCACGCCACGGCCGGAACGTGCGAAGAGCGTCATGCCGAGCTCGCGCTCGAGATCGCGGATCGCGCGGGACAGCGCAGGCTGCGCGATGTAGAGCGACCTGGCCGCGTCGGTCATGGTGCGGTGCTCCGCAGTCGCGACCACATAGCGGAGCTGCTGGAGATTCATGCCAAAGAAGCTAGGACACCGCCCGCTCCGCGGACCGGGAGATAACCGAGATCACCTCGAATGATTTCGGACTGTAACCGAGCACTGCTACATCCGTGACGGGTGATACGCCAGTATGCTTTTGCCCCAAATTTGCCAAAGGTCCGTCAAGTCGCGGCGCAAAGCTAGGCATAAGCGACAACCGGCCGATCGGGGAGACACGGTGACAGGGAACGGGCAATACCCACCCCCGCCACAAGGGCCAGGACAGCCACAGCGGCCACCTTCGTTGCCATGGCCGCCGCCGGGCCATCGCCAGCCGCAACCTCAGGGCGGCGGCCACTCGTACCCGCCGCCACCGCCACCACCGCAGCCGGCCTATCCCCAGGGCTATCCCCCTCAGGGACCGCCCTTCCCGCAGGGGCAGCCGTACCCCCAAGGAGGCCCGCAGTATCCGCCGCCGCCCCCTCCGTACGGGCAGCAGCAGTACGGGCAGCAGCACCGGCAGCCGCCACCCCCTCCACCTCCGCCGCCGATGCCGCCGATGCCGCCGCGGCAGTGGCAGCAGCCGCCGCGCAGGAAGTCGGGCATGGGGGTCGTCGGGGTGCTCGGCGCCGTGTTCGGCTCACTGGCCGCGTTGTTCGTGCTGATCGTCATCGGGGCGGCGATGCTCAAGAGCTCCTCGCGGTCGGAGACCACGAACCCGATCGCGATTCCGACGTACGAGCCGCCGTCCCGCTCCACCGACGACCCCGATCCGTTCCCCACGAGGACGCGGGAAACCGAGGAACCGGACGAGCCGGACACGACGGTCACGCAGCCGCCCAAGGTCACGCTGAACACGAGCCTGAGGAACAACACCGTCTACCGGGCGGGGGCGCTGCCCCGGCTGAGCTGCCCGGCCGGCAACGCCAACATCTTCAGCCACAGCCAGCTCAAGTCGCTGATCCTGAAGACCGGCAAGTGCATGGACCGGGCATGGAGGCCGATCCTGGAGAAGCAGGGCATCCGGTTCAGCCCGCCGGGCTACGCGATCGCGGCCACGCGCGGCCGGGGCGCGTGCGGCGACTACCCGTCGCCGGGGAGCATGGTGCCGTACTACTGCCCGCGCAACAACACGATCTACGCCTCGACCTCGGCCATGGCCAGGGGCAACGGCAACTCCCGCGGCTACGGCGAGATCATCAGCTGGCACGGCGGCATCGTCAGCATGATGGCCCATGAGTACGGCCACCACGTCCAGAACATCACCGGCCTGATGAACTCCTGGTGGCGCAGCACGCTGGACTCCTCCAGCCAGAGCGGCAAGCTGGCGCTCAGCAGGCGGCTGGAGCTGCAGGCCACCTGCTTCGGCGGCATGTGGATGCGATCGGTGGCGGCGTCGTACCCGATCAACATGTCCAACCGGAGCCGGTTGTTCTGGTTCTACGGACAGGTGGGAGACTATCCCGGCTATCCGCGTGACCACGGCTCTCCCATGAACAACAACCGGTGGTTCCGGCAGGGCTGGGAGAAGAGCCAGGCGTACCAGTGCAACACGTGGATGGCGCCGGCCTCGACGACCTCCTGAAATGTACGTGGTGTTCATCTCATGTTGGGCACTTGTCTCTGATGTCCATATATGGGGACTAGAATCCTGGCAATCTTGTGCCCAACGGGGGGCAAACGAGGGTCTTGCCTGGTAGGCATGCGAAGGAGCCGGCGTGAGCAAGCGCGATGGGGTGGACACCGTGCCTGGAGGCAGGAAACGACGCCCCCCGCGCCGCCCGCGCCCGGCATCCCGCCCCGCGTCCGGCTCCCGCCCCGCGTCCGGCTCCCGCCTGCCGCGCTTCGCCAAACCGCTGACGACCGCCTCCCTGCTCGGCTGGACCGCCCTGTCCGCCCTCGTGCCCGGCGCCGCACACCTGCGCGCGGGGCACCGCCGTACCGGGCTGGTGCTCGTCGGCGTGTACGCGGTGGTGCTCCTCGCGGCCCTGGCCTTCAGCCTGACCCGGGAGAACCTCCTGGCGAGCCTCACGTCCTTTGCCGGCGACTCGATGATGGTCACGGTGATCGTCGTCGCCTCGGTGCTCGCGCTCGCCTGGTTCGCGCTCGTGGTCGTCTCGTACGTGGCGCTCGGCCCGAACCGGCTGAACCAGCAGGGCCAGGTGGTGACCGGCATCGTGGTGGGCGTGCTGTGCGTGGCGGTCATGTCGCCGTTCGCGCTGGTCGCCCAGACCGTGGGGACCGCCCGGAGCGCGATCAAGGGAATCTTCCCCTCCGGGCCCGACTCCGACGCGCCGCCCCTCGCCCAGAACGCCGAGGACCCATGGGGCGGCCGGACCCGGGTCAACTTCCTGCTCGTCGGCGGCGACGCGGCGGGCAACCGCACCGGCGTGCGGACCGACAGCATGAACGTGGCCAGCGTGGATCTCAAGACCGGCAACACGGTCCTGTTCAGCCTGCCGCGCAACCTCCAGCACGTGCGCTTCCCCCCGTCCTCGCCGCTCCACAAGCAGTTCCCCAACGGCTTCATGGCCGAGCTGCCGAACGGCGGCCTGCTCAACGAGGTCTGGCAGTACGCCAACGACCACCCCGACATCATGGGCGGCAAGAACAAGGGCTCGCGAGCGCTGATGGACGCCATCGGCCACACGCTGGGCTTGAAGATCGACTACTACGCCCTGATCAACATGTACGGTTTCGCGGCGCTGGTCGACGCCATCGGCGGCCTGAAGATCCGGATCGAGCAGGACGTCAAGTGGGGCGGCCTGTACGGCACCGCCGGCACGATCAAGGCGGGCCACCGGAAGCTGACCGGCGAGCAGGCCCTCTGGTACGGCCGCTCCCGCGTGAACAGCGACGACTTCTCGCGCATGGGCCGCCAGCGCTGCGTCATCGGCGCCTTCGCCCAGCAGGCCACGCCGGGCGTCATCCTGGCGAACTTCGGCAAGATCGCCGGCGCGGCCAAGCGCATGGCCCAGACCAACATCCCGGAGCCGCTCGTACAGCCGCTGGTCGAGGTGGCCGTCAAGGTCAAGGACGCGAAGATCACGAGCCTGCAGTTCGTGCCGCCGCAGTTCTGGCCGGGCAGCCCGGACTGGTTGAAGATCCGCCAGGCCGCGAAGAAGGCGATCAGCGACTCGATGCGTCCGCCCAAGCAGGCGCAGACGGCCAATGTCAGCGCCTCCCCGAGCGGCGCCGCGCCGACCCCGGCGAAGACCCGCGCCGCGACGCCCACGCAGACGCCGACCCGCAACACCCAGAAGGCCGATGCCAAGTCGCTCGAGGAGCTCTGCGGCCTCTGAGTCCCGCCGTACGTCCCCGCGCGCGAGGGGCGTGCTGCGGCGGCGCGCGGGACGCCGCAGCACGCCCCTCGGCGGCTTCTACTTGGCCAGCTGCCGCAGGATCCACTCGGCCAGCGTGGCGGTGACCTTGCCGTGCTCGGAGTTGTCCGAGTCGCACTGGTAGTCGTCGAGCTGGCTCTGCGCCGGCGACAGGGCGGTGATGTCGGTGTAGAGGTCCACCGTCCACTCCACGGGGTCGTACTGAAGCGCGACGGCGCTCACTGACGGGACGAAGCAGGCCGAACGGTAACGGCTCGCGATCGGCGCGCCGAGCTCGTCGGCGATCATGCCGTAGGCGGGGATCCTCCCGCCCGGCGCCCCGTCGAATGACGCGACGTCGCTGGTGTAGCTCTTGCCCGCCCACATGGGCACGGCTCGCATGCCGCCGACGAGCCTGCTGGTGCCGCGGTCCGGCTGGGTGCGCACGCTCGCCCCGACGGCGCCGCCGAGCGCGTTCCACTCGAACACCGGCTCGTCGGGCGGCACGTTGCGGCCGGTCCCGTCGGCGGCGCCGTTGGCCACCCCGAGCTTGCGCGGCTTGACCGGGAACCAGCCCACGCGGCGCAGGTCCGCCAGGAACGCGGTGCGTAACGGGCTGGCGGTGGCGACAGGTCCCGAATAGTGGCCGCTCTCGACCCACGCCCACAGCAGTTGCTGCGCCGCGGGGCTCCTGATCAGCTCGGCCTGGCCGGGCTCGGCCGGGGCGAGGCTCTCGGAGAAGTACACGAGCTGCTGCAGGATGAGCGGGATCCACGCGCCGTTGTGCGGCGTGTCGTAGGACAGGTACGTCATGGTCTGGTGGTCTTCGCCGCGGTTCTCCATCTCAGCCAGCGCATAGCGGGTGATCAGCCCGCCCATGCCGACACCGCCGACGATCAGCGGGGCGCTGCCGGTGCGCTCGGCGATGGCCCGCCGTATGCACGCCGCCGCCACCCCGGCGTTGGCCTGGATGTGCGTGTGCCGGACGCCGAAACCGAGCAGCACGACGTCGATTCCCTGGGAGAGCAGCTGGTCGAGCAGGCGATTCTCGTGGGGCGGATATGGCGCGTTGAAATGGCGCCACAACGCCGGCAGATCGCTCGGCCCGTAGCCGAACTCGTCAGCGAAGATCATCGGCCGGACGAGGCGGTCGTGGCCCGCGCCGTAGTACACGGCGGCGACCCCCGCGGCGATCTGTCCCTCATGAGACCAGGCGGAGGTGAGCGCCCACTCGGTGTCGGGCACGCGCGCCTGTCCGGTTGCCGTGCCCGGTGCCGCGGTTGCGAACAGCACTCCCTTGGGGAGAACCTGGGCGACCTGCTCCGCGCGACCTGCGGGCACCGGCTGCGGCTCCTGCCGCAGGGCGCACTCGACGTCGATCCTGGCTGCCCTTTGTGTCGCCATGATTATTCACCTTTTCTCGTGGGTTCACCGGACGTCACCCCCGATCTCCGCGCCTCCTTTTCGATAAGACGGATTTCCCATTCCAGATTCAACGATCATCGCGATCACGGCCTGGCCGTGTTACCTCTACTGCACCTCGCAGGCACCGACAAATCAACCCGCGGCAGAAACAATTCTCCTGACCACGCGTCAAGAAGTGATCGGAAATTACGGCTTGGCGCCCGGCGGGCGCCATTCCCGAAATCAGGCCGTCACACCAGTGCGCGCTTGCGGGGCAGCAGGGCCAGCGCGCCCAGATACAACACGGCGGCCACGATCAGCAGGCCCTTGTAGCCGATCACCAGAGCCGCGTATTCGAGGCAGCCGCCCACCATCGCACCCAGCAGGTTCGCGCCGAAGGAGGTGGTCGCGTCGGCCGTGTCGGCGAAGCGCTTGGCGAAGACGACGTTCGCGGCGAAGATCGGCAGGAATGCCACCGTCACGGCCGCCACCGCCCGCAGCGGCACCGGGAGCGACAGCAGCCACTCGTTGGGCACCAGCCAGGCCAGCAGCAGGCCCGCGAGCAGCACCGCGTACATGACCGGCAGCGGCGGCACGCGGAAGCGGCGGGTCACCTCGACGGCGGCGAGCACGGCCACCAGCACGCCGCCGAACACGATCGCGTTGACCACCCACGTGGTGCCGAACAACAGCGCGAACCCGGTCACGCTCTTCGTCTCCAGCAGCATGAAGGCCACGCCCAGCAGGAACAGGTCCGCGTACGGCCGCATCCGCTGGTACGGGCCCGCCACGACGCGGACGGCGATCAGGCTGACGATGAGGATCAGGATGAGGGTGATGATGTAGATCGGCGGGATCGTGGCGTCCTTCAGATAGAGGAAGGGCCGATCGTCGTTGGCGGGCTGCGGGGTGCCGGCGGCGGCGCCCGGCCATTCGGAGGCGCAGCGCTGGGCCGACGCGGTGACCCCCGCGGTGATCACGGCCTGGTGGCCCGCGGTGCTGACCACGTCGACGCACGGCTTGTGGCCGAAGGCGCTCTGCATGGTCGAGGCCAGGCGGTCGACGAGCCAGCTCTCGCGGTAGTAGTTGTACATCGAGAACGTACCGCCCGGCTTGAGATGGGCGCGGGCGGCCCGCATGGCCTCCTCGGTGAACAGGTAGCTCTCCAGCCGCAGTGAGCTGGCCCCGGAGACGAGGGTGAGCGAGTCGGGCAGCGCGAAGAGGATCAGGTCGTAGGTGTTGCCGGTGCGCTCCAGGAACGCCCGGCCGTCGGTGATGTGCGTGGTGACGCGGGGGTCGTCGTAGGGCCGGTCGGGGTGGACCGAGCCGCCGAGCTCGCGCAGCTTGGGGTCGATCTCCACGGCGTCGACGCGGGCCGCGCCCTTGGACAGCGCGATGGCCACGTCGGTGCCGCTGCCCGCGCCGACGATGAGCACGTCCTTGGGCGGTTTCGTGGTCCGCTCGTACGGCAGCCCGTACTGGCGCTCCCACTGCAGGCGGGCGGCGGCGGGCACGGCCTGCTGGTGCGGGATGCCGTTGACCGCGATGTCGGTGACGCCGATGCCGACCACCTGCATCGCCTTGAACGTGACCTTGTAGTACGGCGACCAGATCGCCCCCGCGGTCAGCGTCTCGGCCAGCAACAAGCCGACCACCGCCAAGGACGGCACCGTCACCAGCCCGACATAAAGGGAGCGTGGCCTGGGCACCAGCAGCAGCCCGTAGCAGACGGCCGCGATCAGCCCCCAGAACACCGGCGGCGCGCTCAGGAACGACAGCGCCGTGAACGCCGCGATGCCGGTGAGGCTGCCGATCAGGTCGTAGCGGTAGGCCTCCAGGCGCGGCAGCTCCGGAAAGCAGCGCCCGACGAGCTCGGCCGGCCCCATGACCACCAGCGCGGCGGCGCAGAAGATCACCGGCAGGATCAGCCACGCGGGCGGGCCGCTGGTGGACAGGCTCGTCCAGTAGAGGACGCCCTCGGTGTCCCGGTCGACGGTCACGGGGAAGGTCAGCACGACGACGACCAGGATCGCGAGCACGACCGGCGAGTAGTACGGCTGCCGCCGCGAGCGCCCCACGCGCAGGAACCCGAGCCCGATGCCCAGGAACGAGCCGAGCAGCACGAAGTTGGTGAAATAGCTGAGGTGGACGATGTTGGACCCGGTCCACCGGATCAGCGCCAGCTCGAGGAAGAGCATGAAGGCACTGGCGAGGATGAGCCTCGGCCGCACCGCCAGCCAGTGAGCCTTTTCCCCGTCGTCGACCGGCTTCTGCGCCTGGAGCGTCATGGTGGTTCACCGTAGTGAACAGATCGAGAACAAGGAAGTCCGACGCCCCCAGAAGAAATGTCGCCCGGCTCGCGTAGTTTGAGGTGTTTTCGCAGGTCAAAAGCCCTGTAACGCACTGGACGTTTGGCGGCGCGTGGAGGAATGTTGGGACGTTCCTTCCCTCCACTAGGTTCGGTGGTGACACATGCGGGTCCTGATCCAGCTCCGTCCCTCCCCCGATCTGGTCGCGGCCGTGGCCGACCCCGGCCGGACCGCCACCACGTCCGACGTCGCCGACGGCCTCCCCGGCGTCGAGCTCGACACGGCGTTCGTGCCCGTGGCCGTGCCGCGGCCCGTTCCCACGGCCGGCGGCGACCCCCTCTCACTCAACCAGCCGCTCGACTTCTCACTGGCCGCCGAGGACGCCTCCGTGCTGGTGCGGGGCACGATCTCGGACGACGAACTGGCCTCCAGGGTCACGCTGCTGCCCGGGCTCAGGCCCGACGTGGTGGGGATCTTCGCCGACCCGGTCATCGAGTCCTCCCCCGCCTGTGGCGGCGATCCGCCGGTCGGCGACTGGCACGACGTCGAGCGGCTGCTGAACGTGGCCGGGCTGCAGGCCGAAGGGCTCGACGGCGCCGGGGTGGCGCTGGCCGTGCTGGACACCGGCGTCAACACCGCCCACACGGCCAAGCACCTCGGCAGGGCCGTCACGCTCGACGCCGAGCGGTGCTGGAGCCCGGCGGGCGTGCGGGGCCGACCGGGCGAGTTCGAGGTCGATCACGGGACGATGTGCGCGTTCGACGCGCTCATCGCCGCCCCGCAGGCGTCGCTGATCGACATCCCGGTGCTGCTGTCCACCCGGCCCGGCGGCTCGGCGATGGACGGGCTGCTGTCGGACGCCGTGGCGGCGTTCGCGCACCTGCGCAACGTGCTCGACGCCCAGCCGGCCGAGTCGCGGGCACTGGTCGTGAACAACTCGTGGGGATCGTTCTCGCCCGAGTGGGACTTCCCCGTCGGTCATCCGGGCAACTACTCCGACAACGCGGCGCATCCGTTCAACCTCATGGTGGCCGCGCTGGACCGGGCGGGCGCCGACGTGCTGTTCGCGGCGGGCAACTGCGGCAGCCAGTGCCCGGACGGCCGGTGCGCCTATACCAACCGGCCGATCGTGGGCGCGAACTCGCATCCGAAGGCCCTGTCGATCGGCGGGATCGACGTCAACGGGGAGCGGGTGGGCTATTCCTCGCAGGGGCCCGGCCGGCTGACCGCCCGCAAGCCGGACATCTGCGCGTACACGCATTTCTCCGGTTCGAAGGCCTTCGGCGCGGGCGAGCCCGACTCGGGGACCTCCGCGGCGGCTCCGGTGGCGGCCGGGCTCGTGGCGGCGGTGCGTACCCGGTGGCCGGCCGCCACGCTGTCCCCGGCGCAGTTGCGGGCGTTGCTGCGGCGTACCGCGGAGGACCGTAGCGAGGTCGGGTTCGACTACGACTACGGCTACGGGATCGTGGATCCGGCGGGAGTCATCGCCGCGCTCCGGCGACGGTCCAGGAGCGCGGCCTGATCCACCCGCTCCGCCCACACGGATCCCATGGACTGGGCGTGGTAGGAGCGCGGCCGGTTGGCCGGCCGCGCTCTCTAGGCGTTCGCCCGGTTGAAGACACGCGTGCCGATCGTGAGGCTGACGACGGCGAAGACCGCGGTCACGGCCACCCCGACGCCCACGGTGCCCGTCAGGTACTGCCCGTGGAACAGGTCGCGCAGCGCCTCCAGCACATACCGGAAGGGGCTGATGTGCGAGACCGCGTCGAGCCAGCCCGGCGCCATGGACATCGGCAGGAAGGAGCCGGACAGCAGGATCAGCGGGATCACCGCCGTGGACATCACCGGCGCGAACAGCTGCTCGTTCATGGTCAGCGCGATGGCGTACGACAGCGCGGCCAGGCTGGCGCCGAGCACCACGACCAGGACGAACCCGGCCAGCAGCCCGATCGCCGGCGCGCGCAGGCCGAAGGCGAAGGCGACCACCAGGAGCAGCACCGTCTGGACGACCAGCGTGACCACATTGTTGAGCACCCGCCCGAGCAGCAGCGCCAGGCGGCTGGCCGGGGTGACCCGCATGCGCTCCAGCACGCCGGAGCGCTTCTCGAAGACCACCCCGAACCCGGCCAGGCCCATGCTCAGCAGCCCGAGCTGGATGATCAGGCCGGGCACCAGGGTCTCCCAGGTGCCGAACGTCGTGAAGATGGGCCCGAACAGCACCAGGAACAGCAGCGGCTGGATGGCGCCGAAGATCATGCCGATTTTCTGCTGCAGCGTGACGCGCACGCCGTGGCGGAACAGCACCCAGGTGTCGCGCAGCATCAGGCGCCCACCTCCTCGCGCAGCGACCGGCCGGTGATGTCGAGGAACACGTCGTCGAGCGTGCGGCCGCCGGTTTTCAGCTCGGCAGGAGTGCCTTCGGCCACGATCCGGCCGTGGTCGATGATCAGCAGCCGGTCGCAGAGCGCGTCGGCCTCGTCGAGGTAGTGGGTGGTCAGGAAGACCGTCATGCCCTTTTCCTTGCGCAGCGAGCGGATGTGGTCCCACAGGTTGGCCCGGCTCTGCGGGTCCAGGCCGGTCGTCGGCTCGTCGAGGAAGAGCAGGACCGGATCGTGCAGCAGGGCGAACGCGATGTCGAAGCGGCGGCACTGCCCGCCCGACAGCGTCATGGCGGGCCTGGTCTCGAGCCCTTTGAGCTCGAGCCTGGCCAGGGCCTCCTCCGTCCTGGCGGCAGCCTCCTGGCGGCTCATTCCGTACAACCTGGCCTGGAGTTCAAGCTCGTCCTTCAGCGGCACCGTGGGCAGGATCCCCCCGCCCTGGGACACGTATCCGATGCGCCTGCGCACCTGCCGCGCGTCGGCGAGCAGGTCGTGCCCGGCCACCGTGGCGCTGCCCGACGTGGGCTGCAGCAGGGTCGTCAGCATGCGCATGGTCGTGGTCTTGCCGGCGCCGTTGGGACCGAGGAAGCCGACGATCTCGCCGGGCTCCACCGAGATGTCCACGCCTTTGACGGCCTCCGCGCCGCCGTCGAAGGTCTTCGTCAGACCCGAAGTGTTGATCATTTCATCGCCTCCAAAATTGAGGTAACCACAATTTTGGAGTCACTGCAAATTAGGTAGCATGAGGACATGCGAGAGGGCCTGCGGGAGCGGAAGAAGCGCGAGACCAGGCAGCGCATCGCGGACATCGCGATGGGGTTGTTCATGGCGCGGGGGTTCGACAACGTGACCGTGGCCGAGGTGGCGCACGCCGCCGACGTGTCGGTCAACACGGTCTTCAACTACTTCTCCACGAAGGAGGACCTGTTCGCCGACCGCCAGGAGATGGCCGTGGACCTGCCGCAACAGGTCATGCGGGAGCGCGCGCCGGGAGAGAGCGCGGTGCGGGCCTTCCGGCGCGACTATCTCGACGCGATCGACACCCGCCACTGGCGCCACGGGCTCAACCTGGGCAGCGACGTGTTCGCCAGGATCGTGAACGCCAGCCCCGCGCTCGTCGCCCGGCTGCGCGAGGTCCACGACGAGCGGGAGCAGGCACTGCGGCGAATGCTGGCCGACGAGCTGGAGGCCGACCCTGACGACCTCGGGCCACAGCTGGCGGCGGCGCACATCCTCAACACGACACGGATCCTGACGGCCTACGCGGTCCAGCGGATGGTCGCGGGCGAGGTGTGGGAGATGATCGCGCCCGATCTCAGGACAGAGGCGGAAAAGGCCTTCGACCTCCTGGAGTCGGGCCTCGGCGACTACGGCGCGCGGCCCCTAGAAGCTGCTGCTGCCGCCGGCGAGAGCGCCGCTGATGATCAAGATCGCGAATATGATCACCACGAACGCGACGGTGACGATTAGCAGGATCGAGCTGATGATGCCGCAGATCCGCCCGGCCTGGATCGAGCCGCGGTTGTCATAGAAGAGGCCGCTCTCGTCGATCTCGCGCAGCGCCGTGTTGCCCATCGACCAGGCGAACGGGCCGAGGGGAGTGCAGACCACCAGGCTCAGGATGCCCAGCACCAGGATGGTGGTGCCGTTGGGATGGGTGTGGGGCTGCGGGCCGTAGGAGAAGGGACCCTGGTTCGGATAGGACATGCGGTCGCTCGGGTCCCCTCGTCGTCCAGCGAATCAAGTGGGTTTTATACCACAGTCTCCACTTGATCATGTTGCGTCATCATGGTGGGGCACCTGATCGATCCCCCTAGGAGCCCGTCCCCGTGCGTGAACGCACCCAAGCCATCCTCACCCATCGGCACTTCCAGCGGTTCATCATCGGCGTCATCGTGGTCAACGCGGGCACCCTCGGCCTGGAGACCTTCCCGGCCGTCGTGGAGCGCCACGGCCACCTGCTCACCGCGGTCGACCACGCCGCGCTCTACATCTTCGCCGTCGAACTGCTGGCCAAGGTCTACGTGGAGCGCTCGGCGTTCGTCCGCGACCCGTGGAACATCTTCGACACGCTGATCGTCGCCATCGCCTTCGCGCCCACCACGGGCGGCCTGTCGGTGCTGCGCTCCTTGCGCATCCTGCGCGCCCTGCGACTGCTGTCGGTGGTGCCGAGCCTGCGCCGCGTGGTGTCGGCGCTGCTGCGCGCCATGCCCGGGATGAGCTCCATCGTGGTGCTGCTCTTCCTGGTGCTGTACGTGGCCGCGGTCATGGCCACCAAGCTCTACGGTGAGGCCGCCCCTGACCGCTTCGGCAGCCTGCCGACCTCGCTGTTCACCCTCTATCAGACGATGACCGGGGATGACTGGGGCAACATCGCCAGGCAGGTGATGAGCCGGCACCCCTCGGCGTGGATCTTCTTCACCATCTTCATCCTCGTGTGCACCTTCGTGATCCTGAACCTCTTCATGGCCGTGGTGGTCAGCGCCATGGACGAGGAGAACGCCGAGGAACGGGCCGCGATCGAGGACACCACGGCCCACACCGAGCGGATCCTGGAGGAGCTGGCCGAGCTGCGCAAGGAGGTGGCCGAACTACGCAGGCACCGCGCCCTGGACTGAGCCGCCGCCCGGCCCTCGGGCCACCCGCCACAGGCGACGAGTGGCCTGCCGTGCCGCCGTCGCAGCCGCCCGCGGTCGTCGCGGAGGGCGACGACCGCGAGGATCCACGGCTAGCGCGAATAGAACTCCACCACGAGCTGCTCGTCCACCGGGACGACGATCTGCTCGCGCTCGGGCCGGTGCGTCAACGTGAAGCGCAGGTCGGCGTAGTCGACGGACAGGTAGGGGGCGGTGCGCTCGTCGGCGTAGATCCCTTCCGCGGCGGCCACGAACGGCTGCATCTTGCGCGACCGTTCCCTGACCGAGACGACCTGGCCCGGCTTGACCAGGTAGCTGGGGATGTCAACCTTGCGGCCGTCCACGGCGATGTGGCCGTGGTTGACGCACTGGCGGGCGGCATAGATCGACGGCGCCAGGCCGGCACGGAGCACGAGCGAGGCCAGGCGGCTCTCCAGCAGGGTCACCAGCTCGGCGCCGGAGGCGCCCGGCTTGCGGAGGGCGAGGTCCCAGTAGCGGCGCAGCTGGCGCTCCGACACGTCGTAGTACCAGCGCAGCTTCTGCTTCTCCATCAGCCGCAGGCCGTAGTCGCCGGTGCTGCGGCGGTTGGTCTTGCGGCCGTGCTCGCCCGGCGGGTAGGGGCGCTGCTCGAAGTAGCGGACGGCTTTCCTGGTCAGCGGGACGCCCGCGCGACGTGACAGTCGCACCTTGGGGCCGGTGTAGCGCACGTTCACCTCGATGTGATTAGGTATTCCTTACTTAGGTAAGGCTAACCTACCACCTGATCACTCCAAGGAGGCGCCATGCTCCCGATCCCCGAGCGGGTCCGCACTCTGGCCGCGACCGCCGGCGTCGCCAAGCTGTCCATCGACGGCACCCCCTCCCCCGCCCGCGGCGGGGTCGACGAGCGCGGCCGCCCGGTGCTCCTGGTGCTGCCCGGCGAGGCGCTGCACGGCCTGCGCGCGGATGCCGTGCTGGCGGTGAACCTGACGGCGATGCGGCTGCTGGGCGAGGTCACTCACCCGCGCGGGCTGATCGAGGTGCAGGGCTGGGCGGAGGCCGTACCGGAAGAGGAGGCGCGCGCGGCGGCGGTGGCGGTGGCCGCGCACTGCGCGGACGAGAGCCTGTTCGACGCGCTGGAGCGGTTCGGGGAGCGGGACGCGCCCCGGCTGCTGCGGGTCGACGTGGGACAGGTCGTCTACCTGACCGGGCAGGAGTCGGGGCTGCTCGACGCCGACGACTACCTGGGCGCGGCGCCCGACCCGCTGAGCGAGACGGCCGAGCGGGTGCTCGCCCACGTCAACGAATCACACCGGGCGCAGCTGACCGCGGGGGTGTCCAGGCAGCTCGGCGAGGCGGCCGGCGAGGTGTGGCTGTGGGAGCTGGACCGGTTCGGGGCGACCGTGCGGGTGGACTCGTCGCTGGTGCGCTTCCCGTGGCCGAGCCCGGCGCACTCCGGGTTGTGCCTGGAGACGGCGCTGCGCGGCCTGCTATGCACCTGTTAGTTACGGTTTTATGTGAATTATCACGACATAAGTCACTTCGGTCAGAGGAGTACGCACAGGTCTCTAGCATTTGATGCGTGAGTGGGACGCACCATCCATCGGGCACGGCCGTGTTCGTCGATCAGAGTGGCCGGCGCAGGCGTGTGCTGATGATCGTCGGAGTCTTGCTGGGCACGCTGATGCTGGCCACGGCCGCGATGCTGGTCGGCGGCGCGTTCAGCACGACCAGGCTGGACGCCGTCGACTGGCCGGGCGACGAGAACGGCGCGCCCAAGGGATCCGTGCCCGCGGTCGTGGAGTCGCGCCCGACCACCTCGGCGAAGACGCGGCCCACCCGGTCGGTCGCGCCCCAGGTCTCGGCCACGCCGACGCCCAGGCGTACGGGGACCCCGGCGCCGAGCCAGGCCCCCGTCGCGCGGCAGAGCACCAGCCCGTCCGCCACGCCGACCTCGGGCGCCTCCACGAGCGCCCCGCCCGCGACCGAGGCCGATCGCACGCCGCCCGGCCAGGCGACGAGGCAGCCTCCGGGACTGGACCCGGACAAGACGCGCGGCCCCAAGAGGTGAGCCTGCCCGACACCCATGTGTGGCCGGTCGAGCCCGTCTCTCCGGTCACGCACCGGGCCAAGCAGGCCGACCCGCGCGGTCACTGGTTCGTGGTGGTGATCGCCGTCCTGCTGATGTCCTTCGCGCTCGTGCTGCACGGCTACGCCACCAACGAGGTGGGCGAGACTCACGCCGCCCCCGCCGGTACCGCCTCCTCTCCGGTTCTGGACCGGGTACGGCGCGGCGGCCCCATGGTGAACACGACCGGCCAGGAGTTCCGCAGCCGGCGCATGCCCGCGCGGACAGTGGCGCTCACGTTCGACGACGGGCCGGATCCGGAGTGGACTCCCCGGCTGCTCGATGTGTTGAAGCGGCACGGCGCGAAGGCGACGTTCTTCGCCGTCGGCGCCCGCGTCGCCGAGAACCCCGATCTGGCCAGGCGCATCGTGGACGAGGGCCACGAGCTCGGCAACCACACCTACGCGCATGCGGACTTGTCCGGCGTTCCGGCGTGGCGGCTGAACATGGAGGTGTCGCTGACGCAGAAGGCCATCGCGGGCGCGACCGGGGTGCACACGCGGCTGGTGCGGCCACCGTACTCGTCCACGCCGAGCGCCGTCACCACGCCCCAGTGGCAGGCCATCCGCGCGCTCGGGAGCGCCGGCTACCTGGTGGCACTGACCGACCTGGACACCAGGGACTGGAGCCGGCCGGGCACCGAGCAGATCGTCCGGGCCGGCACGCCGGCCAAGGGGCGCGGCGCGATCGTCATGCTGCACGACTCCGGCGGCGACCGGAGCCAGACGGTCGAGGCCGTGGACCGGCTGCTCACGCGGCTGGGCAAGGAGGGTTACCGGGCCACGACGCTGGCCGAAGCGCTCGGGCTGGGCTCGGCGTACGTGGCGGCCGGCACGATGGACCAGATCGTCGGCAAAGGGCTGAGCGTGGTGCAGCGCGCCTCGACGGCGTTCGCCGAGTCGCTGGTGTGGGTGCTGACCGCGGCGGGCGCGCTCACGCTGGCCAGGCTGCTGTTGTTCCTGGTGCTGGCCTGGGCCCACGTGCGGCGGGTGCGAGGCGGCAGGAGGCGGGCCGGGCGGGCGCCGCCGTGGCCGTCGCCGCCGCCGGTCAGTGTGATCGTCCCGGCCTACAACGAGGCGGCCGGGATCGAGGCGACGGTGCTGTCGCTGGTCACCACCGGCTACCGGGGCGAGCTCCAGGTCATCGTGGTGGACGACGGCTCCACCGACGACACCGCGGCGAGGGCCGCCGCACTCGGGCTGCCGGGCGTGCGCGTGATCAGGCAGCAGAACGGCGGCAAGCCCTCGGCGCTCAACACCGGCATCGCCTACGCTCAGCACGACATCGTGATCATGGTGGACGGCGACACCGTGTTCGAGCCCGCCACGATCGGCCACCTGGTGGCGCCGCTGAGCGACCCGAACGTGGGCGCCGTCAGCGGGAACACCAAGGTCGGAAACCGGCGCGGGCTGCTCGGCCGCTGGCAGCACATCGAGTACGTGATCGGCTTCAACCTGGACCGGCGGGCGTTCGACCTGCTCGGCTGCATGCCGACCGTGCCCGGCGCGATCGGCGCGTTCCGCCGTGCCGCGCTGGAGTCCGCAGGCGGGTTGAGCGTGGACACGCTGGCCGAGGACACCGACCTGACCATGGCCATCTGCCGCACGGGCTGGCGCGTGGTCTACGAGGAGAAGGCGCTGGCCTGGACGGAGGCGCCGAGTTCGCTGGGGCAGCTGTGGCGGCAGCGGTACCGGTGGTGCTACGGGACGCTGCAGGCGATGTGGAAGCACCGGCGGGCGGTGGCCGAGCGGGGGACGTTCGGGCGGCGGGGGCTGGGGTATCTGGCGCTGTTCCAGGTGGCGCTGCCGCTGTTCGCGCCCGTGGTGGACGTGATGGCCCTCTACAGCGTGCTGATGGGCGATCCACTGCCGGTGGTGGCGGTGTGGGCGGCGTTCGTCGTGGTGCAGGCGCTCACGGGGTGGTACGCGCTGCGACTCGACCGGGAGCGGGCGCGCGTGCTGTGGGTGCTGCCGTTGCAGCAGTTCGTCTATCGTCAGCTGATGTATCTCGTGGTGATCCAGTCCCTGGCCACCGCCCTCCTCGGCGTCCGCCTCCCCTGGCAAACCATCCACCGCCAGGGGACGTTCTCCTCCTGATCAAGAACTTCTTCTTCTTTCACGGTCGCCCGGCGGCACCGCACGCGCCGTAGTCCCCTCCGTCTGTCATGGCCGGTTGTGAAGGCTCACGGGTTTGCTCGCCGTGACGGAGCGTCCTCTTGTCCCGTTCCGGTGGTTGTGGAATGAAGCGTTCCGTTCTGATATTATGGAACAGAACAAACCGTTCCGATTCTGGAGGCAGCGATGACCGTCCTCGACACCCGTCCGGTGCCGGCGCCTGCGCCTGCGCCTGCGCCTTACAAGTGGCGTTGGGCCGCGCTGGCGGTGATCCTCGCCGGTTCGGTGATGGAGTTGCTCGACGCGACCGTCACCAACATCGCCGGGCCCACGATGCGGGGTGATCTCGGTGGTGGTGTCTCGCTCATTCAGTGGCTCGGCGCGGCCTACACCCTGGCCATGACCGCGGGGCTGCTGACCGGTGGGCGGCTCGGGGACATCGTGGGGCGCAAGCGGATGTTCCTCATCGGCATGATCGGGTTCACGGTCGGGTCGCTGCTGTGCGCTCTGGCCTTCTCCCCCGAGACCATCATCGCGGCCAGGGTCGTGCAGGGGCTGTTCGGGGCGGCGATGATCCCCCAGGGTTTGGGGTTGATGAAGGAGATGTTCCCGGCCAAGGAGCTGGCGGTCGCGATGGGGCTGTTCGGGCCGGTCCTCGGGCTGTCCGCGGTGGGCGGGCCGATCCTGGCCGGAGCGCTGACCAGCGTGGACTGGCGATTGATCTTTCTCATCAACCTGCCCATCGGCGCCGTCGCCGCGCTGGCCGCTCTGCGCTTCTTGCCCGCCTCCCGCCCGGCCGGGGGCGTGCGGCTGGACCTGCCGGGCGCGCTGCTGGCTTGCGCGGGCACCGTTCTGATGGTGTTCCCGCTGGTCCAGGGTGGCGAGCATGGGTGGCCCGCGTGGGCGTTCTGCATGATGGCCGCCTCCGGCGCGGTGTTCGTGGCCTTCGCCACCTACGAGAAGCGGCGGGCCGCGCGCGGTGGTGACCCGCTGGTGGCGCCGAGCCTGTTCCGCAAGCGGGCGTTCGTCTCCGGCATGGCGACCGGCACGATCTACTTCGCCGCCTTCACCGGGTTCCTTCTGGCGATCGGCCTCTACACCCAGCTCGGCCTGGAGTATTCGCCGCTCAAGGCGGCGCTGACCGGCGTGCCGTCGTCACTCGGCATGATCGCGGGCATGGGGCTCGCGCAAGCGGCGCGGCGGCACGGGCGCAAGGTGCTGCTGGCCGGCGCGATCGTCATGGCACTCGGCGTGGTCGGCGTGATCGCCGCCGCCTCGCCCGGCGTGACGCCCTGGCAGCTGGCTCCGGCGCTGGCGGTGACCGGCCTGGGCAGCGGTCTGGTGATGAGCCCGTACTTCGGCATCGTGATGGCCGCGGTCGAGCCGGGCGAGACCGGCTCCGCCTCGGGCGCGCTCACCGCGCTCCAGCAGGTCGGCGGCGCTCTGGGGGTGGCGCTGCTGGGCACGGTCTACTTCGGCACGGCCAGCGTCGAGATCACGCTGTGGGTGGCGGCCGGGATGATCGCCGCGACCTTCGCCGTCGGGCTGCTGCTCCCCAAGGAGGCTCGCGAGGACGCGAACGTCGCCCACTGAGTCCTGCTGGCCCGCACAGCGGGGGCGTGACCGCCCGGCTCAATCGAGCCGGGCGGTCGCTCCGTTCCTGGCCTGTTCCATGCCGGCCAGGAGGTAGCCGAGGCCCTCGTCGAACGTGGCGTCCCACTCGTGGTCGAGGCCGTGCTCGGCGAGGGACGGGTAGCGGTCGGCGCGCTCGCGCAGGAACTCGCCGGTGTCCTCCTGGTCGCGGTCCTGCAACGTGACCTGCATGACGACCGAGCCCATGACGTAGTTGGACAGGCTGTAGGCGGCGGCCTTGGGCGCGGCGAAGCCGGCGGCGGCCAGGGCCCGGTAGAGGAACTCGGTGCGTTCCAGCGCGTTCGGGCCCATGAGCGGGCGGTCCAGGATGGTGGCCGACCAGGGGTGGCGCAGCAGAGCCGCGCGCCAGCCGCTGATGAGCTCGCGGACTGGGCCCCGCCAGTCCCCCGACGCCTGGCCGGGCAGGGACACCTCGCCGAATATGGCGTCCAGGGCCAGGTCCAGGACGTCGCCCTTGGTCTTGACGTGCCAGTAGAGGGTGGTCGAGCCGGTGTCGAGCCGGTCGGCCAGGCGGCGCATGGTCAACCGGTCCGCGCCCTCCTCGTCGAGCAGGCTCACCGCCTCGGCCACGATCCGCTCCAGCGTCAGCGTCTGCCTGGGCGCCTTCCGGGGGCGCGACCACACGGTGTCCACGCGGAGATAATACGTTGTACGCAGACCGGATCGATGGTCTAGTTATGGAACAGGGATCGAGAAGAGGGATCGCCATGGGGCACGTCGAAGTGAGCGGGCTGACGTACTTGCTGCCCGATGGGCGCCCGCTGCTGCTGGAGACGTCGTTCAAGGTGGGCGACGGGGCCAAGGCGGCGCTCGTGGGGCCGAACGGCGCGGGCAAGACCACGTTGCTGCGGCTGATCGCGGGCGAGCTGGAGCCCTCCGACGGCCGGGTCGCGAGCAGCGGCGGGATCGGCGTGATGCGGCAGTTCCTCGGCGAGGGCAGCGTGCACGATCTGCTGCTGAACGTGGCGCCGCGGCGGATCCGCGAGGCCGCTCGCGCGCTGGCCACTGCCGAGGCGGCGATCTCCGGAAAGGACGACGAGTCCACCCAGCTCGGCTACGCCCAGGCCCTCGCCGACTACGCCGACGCGGGCGGCTACGAGCTGGAGGTGGTGTGGGACGTGTGCGCGACCGAGGCGCTGGGACTGCCGTATGAGCAGATCAAGGACAGGAGCCTGGCCACGCTGTCGGGCGGGGAGCAGAAGCGGCTCATGCTGGAGGCGCTGCTGCGCGGGCCGGATGAGGTGCTGCTGCTCGACGAGCCGGACAATTACCTGGACGTGCGGGCCAAGCAGTGGCTGGAGCGGGCGATCAGGGGCTCGGCCAAGACCGTGCTGCTCGTCTCGCACGACAGGCAGCTGCTGGCCGAGGCGGCCGACCGGATCATCACCGTGGAGGGGCGCGGGGTGTGGGTGCACGGCGGCGGCTTCGCCGGCTATGCCGAGGCGCGCAGGCGGCGCCGGGAGCGGCTGGAGGAGCTGCGGCAGCGCTGGGAGGACGAGCGGGCCAGGCTGCGCCGGCTGGTGCACACGCTGCGCCAGCGCTCGGCCAACAACGACGCGCTGGCGGGGGCGTACCAGTCGGCGGTCACCAGGCTGGAGCGGTTCGAGCGGAAGGGGCCGCCGCAGCGGGCGCCGAAGGAGCAGAACGTCCGCATGAGGCTACGCGGCGGGCGTACCGGGAAGCGGGCGGTCGTCTGCGAGGAGCTGGAGCTGACGGGACTGCTGCGGCCGTTCTCGACCGAGATCTGGTACGGCGAGCGGGTCGGCGTGCTCGGCCTGAACGGCACCGGCAAGTCCCACTTCCTGCGGTTGCTGGCCGGCGAGCCGATCGCGCACACCGGCGTGGCGCGCCTGGGCGCCCGGGTCACGCCCGGCCATTTCGCGCAGACCCACCTGCGGCCCGACCTGAAGGGACGGGCCGCGGCCGACGTGGTGATGGGCGAGCACGCGATGACCCGCAACGAGGCCATGGCGGCGCTGGCCCGCTACGAGCTGGCCCCGGCGGGCGGGCAGCCGTTCGAGACGCTGTCGGGCGGTCAGCAGGCCCGGCTGCAGATCCTGCTGCTGGAGCTGTCGGGGGCGACGTTGCTGCTGCTGGACGAGCCGACCGACAATCTGGATCTGGCCAGCGCGGAGGCGCTGCAGCAGGGGCTGGACGGGTTCGAGGGGACGGTGCTGGCGGTCACGCACGACCGGTGGTTCGCCGCCGACCTGGACCGGTATCTGATCTTCGGCGCGGACGGCCTGGTACGCGAGAGCGACGAGCCCCGCTGGGATCGCTAGCCGGACGCGCCCCAACGAGGAGCACCAGGCTGCTAGCTCAAGGCCACGCGGTCGCGGCGCAGGCCGGAGACGGTCATGGTCTCGTCGACGGCCTCCGGGGACAGCACGTGGTCGAGCACCATCACCGCGCAGCCGCTGATCCCCGCCCCCGCGCCCAGCCTGCTCGGCTCGATGCGCAGCCGCCGGGTCGCCAGGGCCGTGGAACGGCGGTAGACGACCTCGCGGATGCTCGACACGAGCGGCCCGAACGCCTCCGCAACGTCGCCGCCCAGCACCACCACCGACGGGTTGAGGATGTTGACCGCCCCGGCCAGCACCTCGCCGATCCTGCGCCCGGCCGTGCGGACCATGGCCATGGTCTCGGCGTCGCCCGCCCGGATCAATGCGGTCACGTCGGCGATCGTCTTGACGTCCTTGCCCGCCCGGCGCAGGTCGCGCAGCAGGGCGGTGCCGCTGGCGACGGAGTCGACGCAGTCGGTGTTGCCACAGCGGCACAGCACGCCGGCGCCGTCCAGCACGGGGATGTGCCCGATCTCGCCCGCCGCGCCCAGCGCGCCGCGCAGGATCTCGCCGCCGGCGATCACGCCCGCGCCGATCCGCGTGGAGACCTTCACGAACATCAGGTCGTCCAGGTCGGGGTAGGCGCCGCGATGCTCGCCGATGGCCAGCACGTTCACGTCGTTGTCCACGAGAACGGGGACGGGGAAGCGCGCGCGGATGATCGGCGGGATCACCACGCCGGTCCACGACGCCATCACCCGGGCGCTCTCCGTGCGGCCCTGCGCGAACTCCACCGTGGCCGGCACGCCCATCCCGACGCCCCTGATCATCTCGCGCGGCCGGTCGCCGAGGAGCTCGTCCCAGGTGTCCATGAGCAGCGGCAGCACGATGTCGGGCCCCTGCTCCACGTCCATCACGAACTCGCGGCCGGCCAGCTCGCGCCCGGCCAGGTCGCAGACGGCCACTCTGGTGCGGCTGGCGCCGAGCGCCGCCACCAGCACCACGCCGCCCGCGGCGTTGAACTCCAGCCGGACCGGCGGCCGCCCGCCCGTGGACGGGGCGTCGGTGCGCTCCACGACCAGGCCGCGTTCCAGCAGCTCGGCCACGCGCAGCTGCACAGCGGGGCGCGACAGGCCGGTCACCCGGCCGAGGTCGGCCCGCGTCACGGCCTCGCCGGTGCGGATCAGGCGCAGCACCTCGCCACTCGTGGCGAGGGTCGCGGCGGTACGTCGTGGCATCGGCTAAGTGAACCACATGGGGTTAGGTAATGAAAAGTCCGTACTTTTTTATCTCAAATGCCAAAACTCCGCTTGTCTACGACCCAAACTCCGGTTAGTGTCCGTTCTGTCCCTGCTTTGGAAGATCATCGGAGCCCCTCACCGTGTCCACCCTTCCGATCACCGCGTCCGCCCACACCGCTGACCTCGTCGTCTTCGGCGGGACCGGCGACCTGTCCATGCGCAAACTGCTCCCGGCGCTGTATCACAGCGACAGGGAGGGCCGGCTCTCCGCGGAGACCCGCGTCATCGCCATGTCCAGGGGCGGGCTGACCGACGACGACTTCCGCGGCAAGGTGGACGCCGAGGTACGCGATCGGGTCCCGGTCGACGATCCGGCCGTGTGGCAGCGGTTCCTGGGCCGTCTGCACCATGTGTCGGTCGATGTCGGAGGCGCCGACAAGTCGGGCTGGGCCGCGTTGTCGGCCATGCTGGCCGGTTCCGAGGCGCGTGACCGGGTGTTCTACCTGGCCAGCCCGCCGCGTACGTTCGGGCCCTTCTGCCGGGAGCTGGCGGAGGCCGGGCTGGTGACGCCGCGCTCGCGCGTGGTCCTGGAGAAGCCGCTCGGCCACGACCTGCCGAGCGCGCAGGCGATCAACGACGAGGTCGGCGCCATCTTCGAGGAGCGCCAGATCTTCCGCATCGACCACTACCTGGGCAAGGAGACCGTCCAGAACCTCCTGGTCCTGCGCTTCGCCAACGCCTTCCTGGAACCGATCTGGAACTCGCTGTGGATCGACCACGTCCAGATCACCGCCGCCGAGACCGTCGGCACGCCGGGCCGGCGCGGCTACTACGACCACGCGGGCGCGCTGCGCGACATGGTGCAGAACCACCTGCTCCAGCTCCTCACGCTGACCGCGATGGAGCCGCCGGCCCGCAACGACCGCGAGGCCATCCGCGACGAGAAGGTCAAGGTGCTGCAGGCGCTGCGGCCGATCGCGGGAAGCGAGGTGGACCGGTTCACCGTGCGCGGCCAGTACGTCGGCGCCGACGACATGCCGGGCTACCTCGACGAGCCCGCCTCCACGCCGACGACCGAGGCCTCGCGCCGGGTGGAGACCTTCACCGCGATCCGCGCCGAGATCAAGAACTGGCGGTGGGCCGGGGTGCCGTTCTACCTGCGGACCGGCAAGCGGATGCCGTACCGGCGCTCGGAGATCGTGGTGCAGTTCAAGGACGTGCCGCACTCCATCTACCCCGGCGGCACGCCGAACCGCCTGGTGCTGCGGCTGCAGCCGGAGGAGGGCATCGAGCTGCACATCATGGCCAAGGAGCCGGGCGCGGGCGAGGTGACGCTGAAGCCGGTGCCGATGTCGCTGAGCTTCGGCAAGACGTTCACGACGCGGGTGCCGGAGGCGTATGAGCGGCTGCTGACCGACGTGCTGGCCGGGAACCCGACGCTGTTCATGCGCCGCGACGAGGTGGAGGCGGCCTGGCGCTGGATCGACCCGATCCTGGACGCCTGGAAGGCCGACCCCGCCCTGCCCGAGCCCTACCCCGCCGGAACCACCGGCCCCGCCGGAGCCCACGAACTGCTCGGCCGCAGCGGTCGCGCGTGGCACGAGGAGGACATGTGAATCCCATCATCCAAGACGTGACCGACCGGATCGCCGAGCGCAGCGCCACCAGCCGCACCGCTTACCTGGCGCGGATCCGCCGCGACGGCGAGGCCGCCAGGGCCAAGGGCCCCGCGCGGGCGCACCTCGGATGCGCGAACCTGGCGCACGGCTTCGCGGCCGCGCCTGCCGAGGACAAGCTAGTTCTGCGGGGTGCCGGAAACACGGCCAAGCCCGGCGTCGCGATCGTGACCAGCTACAACGACATGCTGTCGGCCCACCAGCCGTATGAGACGTACCCGCCGGCGCTGAAGGCGGCCGTGCGCAAGGCCGGCGGCGTGGCGCAGGTCGCCGGCGGCGTGCCGGCGATGTGCGACGGCATCACCCAGGGGCGGGCCGGCATGGAGCTGTCCCTCTACAGCCGTGACGTGATCGCCATGGCCACCGCGATCGCGCTGTCGCACGACATGTTCGACGCGTCGCTGCTGCTGGGCGTGTGCGACAAGATCGTGCCGGGGCTGTTCATCGGGGCGCTGCACTTCGGGCACCTGCCCGCGATCTTCGTGCCCGCCGGGCCCATGGCCTCCGGGCTGCCGAACAAGGTCAAGGCGCGCACCCGCCAGCTGTTCGCCGAGGGCAAGGTCGGCAGGGAAGAGCTGCTCGACGCCGAGGCGAAGTCGTACCACTCCCCCGGCACCTGCACCTTCTACGGCACCGCGAACTCCAACCAGGCGCTCATGGAGGTCATGGGCCTGCACCTGCCCGGCTCCACGTTCGTCAACCCGCACACCGAGCTGCGCCACGCCCTCACCGAGGCGGCCGGACGCCGGGCGGTGGAGATCACCGCGCACGGCGCGGAGTACACCCCGATCGGCGAACTGGTCGACGAGAAGTCCATCGTGAACGCCTGCGTCGCCCTGCTGGCCACCGGCGGGTCCACGAACCACACGCTGCACCTGGTGGCCATGGCGGCGGCCGCGGGGATCGTCCTGACCTGGGATGACCTCGCCTGCCTGTCGCCGGTCGTGCCGTCGCTCACCAAGATCTACCCGAACGGCCAGGCGGACGTGAACCACTTCCGCGACGCCGGCGGCATGCAGGTGCTCATCGGCGACCTGCTCGACGAAGGGCTGCTGCACGCCGACGTCATGACCGTGGCCGGGCGCGGCCTCGACCGCTACCGCGAGGCGCCGTCGCTGGTGGACGGCTCGCTGGTCTGGGAGCCCGTCACCGGCGGCAGCGGCGACCTGGACGTGCTGCGGCCGGTCGCCAAGCCGTTCTCGGCGGACGGCGGCATCCACATGGTCGAGGGCAACCTGGGCCGCGCCGTCAGCAAGGTCTCGGCGGTCAAGCCCGAGCACCTGGTGATCGAGGCGCCGGCGAAGGTCTTCGACGACCAGCTCGACCTGCTGAAGGCGTTCGAGGCGGGCGAGCTGGACGGGCAGGACTTCGTGGCGGTCATCCGCTACCAGGGGCCGAGCGCGAACGGCATGCCCGAGCTGCACAAGCTCACGCCGCCGCTGGCCGTGCTGCTCGACCGCGGGCAGCGCGTGGCGATCGTCACCGACGGGCGCATGTCCGGGGCTTCGGGGAAGGTGCCCGCGGCCATCCATCTGTCGCCCGAGGCCGCCGACGGCGGCCCGATCGCGCTGGTCCGCGCCGGCGACGTGATCAGGCTCGACTCGGCCGCCGGGACGCTGGAGCTGCTGGTGCCCGCCGAGGAGCTGGCCCGGCGCACGCCCGAGGGGCGGCCGCTGAGCGACGCGCAGTGGGTCGGCACGGGCCGCGAGCTGTTCGCGGCGTTCCGCCGGATGGCGGGGCACGCCGAGCAGGGCGCCGGGATCTTCGGCGTGAGCGGCGCCGAGTCGCCGCACCACGGTCCCGGCCTGGGCTTCCCCGCCGAGGCCGGTTCCTCCCACCTGGAGACGGGCGCCACCGCCGGGGCTCACCCCGCCGGGCTGGCGAGGTGAGCGCTTGTGAGCGGTTACGAGGTACGGCGAGCGCCGTTGGCGCGATACGTGTCGTCGGCCTGGTACGGGGTACGGCGAGCAAGGTTGGCACGATACGGCCCGCGGTCAGCGCCGTTGGACCCGTATGGCGTGATGTGTGCGCTCACGACCCTGGATGGGGTGGCGTGAGCGTTCATGGCATCCTTCGGAGTATGGCGGGCGATCTTGAGGCCGCCCTGACTGCCGGAGGTGTGCGGTGAGTGCCTTTGACCTTCCCTGGCTCGTCGCCGATATCGGGGGGACCAACGCCAGGTTCGGCCTGGTCACCTCGCTCGGTGCGGGACCGTCGCACGTCGCGGTCCTGGCCGGGGCCGACTACGACACACTCCCCGAAGCCGTGGCCGCCTACCTCGCGGAACACGCGGGCGGTGTGCGGCCGGGGGCGGCCTGCCTGGCCCTGGCCGGGCCGATCGACGGCGACCACTACCGGCTCACGAACTCGACGTGGGCCGGGTCCGTACAGGATCTCGACGTGCCGTTCGCGGCGCTGCTCAACGACTTCGAGGCGCTGGCCGTGTCGCTGCCGCACCTGGACGGCGACGACCTGGTGTCGCTGGGCGGGCCGGAGCTCGGCTACGGGGTCAAGGCGGTGCTGGGACCGGGCACCGGGCTCGGCGTCGGCGGCCTGGTGCCGGCCGAGCGCGGCTGGACGCCCATCCCCGGCGAGGGCGGGCACGTCACGGTGCCGGTCGTGGACCAGCGGGAGCTGGAGGTCGTCCGGGTGCTCCAGGAGCAGGGGCTGTCGCACGTGGTGGCCGAGCACGTGCTGTCCGGGCCGGGCCTGGTCCGACTGCACCGGGCGCTGGCCCGGGTCAACGGCGTCAAGGCGCCCGAGCTGACCGCCTCGGACATCGTGGCGAGGCTCGACGACTCGCTGTGCGCGGAGACGGTCGAGGTGTTCTGCGGCATGCTGGGCAGTTTCGCCGGGAACGTGGCGCTGACTCTCGGCGCACGAGGTGGGGTGTATCTGGGCGGCGGAGTGCTGCCACGTATCGTGGAACGCGTCCGCACCAGCAATTTCCGTACGCGCTTCACCGCTAATCCCGACATGGCCGCATATTTGGCAGCTATCGGGACCGCGCTGATCGTCGCGCCCCAACCGGCGCTGACCGGCGCGGCCGCCTGGCTGAGCCAGCGTGCCCGCAGGGAACTGGTGAGCTGAGACGGCACCGGCCGTGGTGTCCGGTACTAGACGGCCTTTGACGGGCCGATGAGGAGAAAACCCATGAGCTTGCTCGATCTCGCGCCTGTGATCCCCGTCGTGGTGATCGAGGACGTGGAGACCGCCGTACCGCTGGCCCGAGCCCTGGTCGCCGGGGGGCTGCCGGTCATCGAGGTGACGTTGCGCACCCCCGTCGCGCGCGAGGCCATCGCCAGGATCGCCGACGAGGTGCCCGCGGCGACCGTGGGCGCAGGGACCATCCGGACCACCGAGGACATCGCGGCTTCTGTGGCTGCGGGGGCGAAGTTCCTGGTCTCGCCGGGTACGACCCTGTCGCTGGTCGAGGCGATGGACTCCAGCGGGGTTCCGTACCTGCCGGGGGCCGCGACCGTGTCGGAGGTGATGGCGCTGGTGGAGCGGGGGATCAAGGAGCTGAAGTTCTTCCCCGCCGAGGCGGCGGGCGGCGTCCCCTACCTGAAGTCGCTGGCCGGGCCGCTGCCCGACGTGCGCTTCTGCCCGACGGGCGGCATCCGGGTCGACACCGCGCCCACCTATCTCGCGCTGCCGAACGTGGGCTGCGTCGGCGGCACCTGGCTGACCCCCGCCGACGCGCTGGCGGCCGGTGACTGGGGCCGCGTGGAGAAG
The DNA here is from genome assembly GCF_052068215.1 of Nonomuraea sp. H19. Classification (NCBI taxonomy): domain Bacteria; kingdom Bacillati; phylum Actinomycetota; class Actinomycetes; order Streptosporangiales; family Streptosporangiaceae; genus Nonomuraea; species Nonomuraea sp. H19. The sequence goes on from NZ_JBQHCV010000007.1 coordinate 150,137, forward strand.
CTCGCGTCCGAGGCCGCGGCCCTGCGCTGACGTTTCTTCGCGGCCACTTGATCATCTTCGTGGGGGCTCGCTACGGTTGGGCGCCTTTGCCCGCCCTTCGCCCCCGGGAGGCATGCAGGTTCCCGCGACATTCCGCCAGGATCGTTGCAGGTTGGCACGGCCTCATCCCCATGGTCAACTATCGCCGACCGATGCCGGTGGTTTGCTCTCACGGTCCCGTCTGGCTGAGGGGAGGCCGGTAGCGTGTGGCTGGTTGACAGCAGCCCAGCCCGCAGCGCCGCGTGCGGCGATGTTGCGGGCCGCGATGTGGTCGGCGTGCCCAGCGAGGCCACACCCGGTGCAGCCGAACCGGCCCCGCGCCGGCCGATTCGCCCTGGCAACGCACCCGCACCCCGGACAGGCCTGCGAGGTGTAGGCGGGGTCGACCAGGAGGAAGGCGATCCCGGCGCGCGCGGCCTTGTAGCGGGTGAAGGCGATCTGCTGGGCGAAGGCCCAGTTGTGCAGGGTGCGCCGCTGGAGCCGGTGAGCCCTTACCCGTCCGCGGATGCCCTGGAGGTCTTCCAGGGCGATCCCTTGGCCGGTGCGTTCGGCTTCGCGCACCACATACTTGCTGATTTGGTGGTTGAGGTCGGTCATCATCCGGTACTCACGCCCGGACAGGCGGCGCAGCACCCGCCGCGCCGCGCTGGTGCCCTTGGCCTGCAGGCGGCGGCGTTGGCGATGCCGCCGCTCCCGCAACGTGCGGACGTGCCCGTTGCCTTGGATCGGCCCGGGCAGGGCGGGGCCGGGCAGCACCGCCCCGTCGGAGGTGACCGCCAGGTTGGCCACCCCTTGATCCACCCCCAGGAAACCGTGGACCGGCTCACGCACCCCCGGCTTGGGCAGAGTGACGGTGACCTGCAACAGCCACACGCCGCGCCGGAAGATCAGGTCGGCCTCGCCGATCGGCAGCGCATCGACGGCTTTGAGGTCCTCCGGTCGGCCGGTGTACGGGACGGTGACACGGCCGGTGGGGGTCCACAGCGACACGGCGCGGGCATCCCGGCACCAGCTCATTAGGCGCGCGTCGTAGGGGACCGCTCCCTGCGGGCGGAAGATGTGGGCACGCTTCTTGGTGGCGCGCCGGTTGGCGTAGGCACCCGCTACCCGGGCAATGGCCCGCACGGTCGCCTGTGCGCCCAGCCCGGCCATCTGTGCGCGGACCGCATGGTAGGCCAGACGGTGCAGTTCCAGGATGGTGAAGGTGCGGTGCTGCCAGGCCAGGCGGGAGATCAAGGTGGCCGCCTGATTGCACAGCAGCAGCGCTGCCGTCAGGGCGTCGGCCTGGGCCAGGGTAGGCGAGAGCCGCAACTGCACCACCGCGGGCAGGCCTTGCTGTTTGGTGGCAGAGCGGCGGATCGCCATCTAGCACCTCCTGTAACGCCGCATCACCCACCGCGCATATTACTAATCGTAACCAAGTTTTCCATACTCTTTTCGAAAGGAGGGTCGCACTTTCTCCGGCCCTGCAGGGCCGAGTCTCCGCGCCACAATTCAGATGAGCTTCGGGCGGATGCATCGGAAAGAGGACGCCCGCTTCATCCGGGGCCGCGGCAACTACACCGACGACGTGCGACTGCCCGGCATGCTGTATGGGGCTACGAGGAGGAGGGACTGGTCGCGGTGGGCCAGCCGTGCCTGTCCGGTGGCACGCTGGAGATCTTCCTGGAGGCCGTGCTGCCTCCCGTGCTCGTCCACGTGTACGGCGACAGCCCCATCGCGCGGGCCTTCACCGCGGTCGGCTACCAGCTGGAGGCGAGGGCGGACCCGCCGGCGGCGATCGCCGACGACACCTCGGCCGTGCTCGTGGCCTCCCACGGGGTGGCGGAGGAGCCGGTCCTGCGGGCGGCGCTGGCCAAGGGCGTGCCGTACATCGGGTTGATCGCCGGCCGCAAGCGCGGCGCGGCGGTGCTGGCCCGCGTGGAGGGTGGTGAGCGGGTACGCGTTCCGGCAGGTCTGGACATAAGGGCCAGAACGCCTGGTGAGGTGGCCGTGTCGGTGTACGCCGAGCTCATCAGCCTGCGACGGCACAGGGCGACCGAGCCACCCAACGTGATCACGCGCTGACCACGGGTATTCGGAGACGCGGCAGCCGGGTACGCCAGCGAATGGAAAACCACAGCCCCCGGGAGGCCCCCCTCTTGCTCTCGGAGAGCGAAGGGACATTGATGCTGACGCAAACGGCCGGCCAAACTCAGCCGTTGACCGACGATCGTCCGGCGTCGCAGCCGGGGAGCCTGGAAAGGGGGATCGACCTCCTGCTGGCGCTAAGCACGGCCGCTTGCCCGGTCAGCCTGGCGCAGCTGTGCCGCAGCACGGGCCTGCCCAAGTCCACCGCGCACCGGATCCTGGGCGTGTTGTGCTCGCGCGAGCTCGCCAGGCGGGTGGGCAACGGCTACCTGCCCGGCGAGCTGCTGGAGTCGATGGCGAGCCGCAACCGCGCGCGGGTGCCCGGCACGCGCCGGGCGGTGCTGCCGTACCTGCTGTTCCTGCACGAGACGACCCGCCGGACGGTGAACCTGGCGGTGCCGTCCGGCCTGGAGGCCCGCTACGTGGAGCGGCTCTACGGGCACGACCGGGTCCGCTCCCGCTCCGACGACGTGGATCGGGCGCCGCTGCACTGCACGGCGACCGGCAAGGCGCTGCTGGCGTTCGACCCGGGGCTGCGCCAGGAGCTGCTGGCGCGCGGCCCGTTCGAGCGGATGACCAGCCGGACGGTCACCAGCCTGGCCGCGCTCGAACGCGAGCTCGCCCAGGTGCGCCGGCACGGCGTGGCCTACGCGCGGGAGGAGTACACCGAGGGTGTGGCCTGCGTGGCCGCCCCGGTGTTCGGCCCCGGCGGCCGCGTCTGCATGTCCCTCGGCGTGGCCGCGCCCGCCCACGCGGCGCCGCTGGCCAAGCTCGGCATCTCCGTACGCGGCGCCGCCCAGGCCATCTCGGCCGCGCTCCTCGGCGCCTAGACGTTCCGGTCACTGGAACGCCCATCGGGTTCCCGCCCGAAAGCGTTCCACTGACCGAAACCACGATTGCGGAACCCGGCACCGCAGCGATCACATCAGGGATATGGATTTCCTTGCCACCCCGGAGGCGCCCGCGGTCCGGTGCACATGGCCCCACATGGCCCCGGACTCGCGGGCGCCGGTGGGACGGCGGGAGGCCGCGCGTGCCTAGGGGCCTGCCCACGGCCACCGCGCTGGAGAGCCTGCGCCTGGCGGCCACGCTCGTAGCGCCGCGCGCGCCACACGTGCCCCCCGGCCCCGACCTGCTGCGCGCCCGCTCCCTGCTGGCCCGCCTCGAAGCCCGGTACGGCGGCCGCCCCGTCCTGGTGCGCGCTCCGAAGGGTCCGGCGCTGCTGGTGCTGTGCGACCGGGACGCGGTGCGCGTGCTGTCGGAGGAGAAGGACGCCTACGCCCAGGCCGTCGCGGAGCGCCCGCTCGCCCTGCCGGCGGACGTCCTGCGCCCGGCGTTCATCGACATCGCCCGCGAGGAGGCGGAGGACCTGGTCGACGGCGTGGTGGACTTCCCGCGGCTGAACGCCCGCTGGCAGCGTGTGGCCAGGCGCTGCGTGTACGGGGACGGCGCGGCCGGCGACGAGGAGCTCACCAGGCTGCCGGCGGGCCTCACGCGGGCGGGCAGGCGGCGGCGGATCCTCTCCGGCCGCCACGACGCCCGGATCGTCGACCACCTGCGCCGCGCCGAGCCGGGCACCCTGGCCGGCCTGATCGCCGGCGAACCCGAGTCGCGCGGACTGATGCAGGCGGCGTTCTGGCTGACGGGACTCGGCGTGACCGCCCCGGGGCTGATGCGGACGCTCGCCGTGCTCGCCGTCCACCCCGCCCACCGCAAGGCGGCCCGCGCCGACCCCGCCCACCTGCGGGCCTGCCTGCGCGAGGCGCTGCGCCTGTGGCCGCCGGTGCCGGCGCTGTCCCGGGTCACCACCGCCGAGACCGGCTGGTACGGCACCACATTGCCGGCCGGCACCACCGTGTTCGTGCCGATCGCGGCGCACCAGCGCAGCCCGCGCCTGCCGTACGCGAACACGTTCGCGCCCGAGATCTGGCTCGACGGCACCGCTTCCGGCGCATGGTGGGCCCGGCCCGGATGCGACGGCGCGCAGCTGACGCTCGCGGTCGGCACCGCTTTCCTGGCCGGCATCCTGCGGACGGCCCGCCCCAAGCCGGTCGGCCGGCTGCTCTCACCGCACCGCCCGCTGCCTCCCACGCTCGATGTCGCGCGGCTGAAGGTGACGATGCGGCCGGCCCGCCGCAAGCCCGCTCATGCCTGAAGCGAGGCCCGCTCAGGCCTTGTGGCGAACAGGGATGCCCGTCCTCCGTTAGAGTCTTGGGTACAAACGGGCCCTCAAGTGACGGGCTGGCCGGGCGGAGGATCGGTTCGGGTTGAGACGGGATGACGACGGCGAGAGGACGGCGACATTGGGGCGCTCCGCAGGCTCTCCGCTGAAGCCGGACGACCCGCCGGCGATCGGCCCTTACGAGCTGGTCAGCCGCCTCGGCTCCGGCGGCATGGGCGTGGTCTACCTCGCCAAGGCCGCCGACGGGTCGCGGGTGGCGCTCAAGGCGATCCGCCGCGACTACACCGCCGACCCCGTCTACCGGGCGCGCTTCCACGAAGAGGTGTCCAACGCGCGCAAGGTGGCCTCGTTCTGCACCGCGCGCGTGCTCGACCACGGCGAGGACCGCGGCGTCCTCTACCTCGTCACCGAATACATCGACGGCATCTCGCTGGAAGACCACCTGATCGAGCAGGGGCCGCTGTCGCCGTCGGTGCTGCACGCCGCGGCCGTCGGCGTGGCCGCCGCGCTGACCGCCATCCACGCGGCCGGGCTGGTGCACCGCGATCTCAAGCCGGCGAACGTGATGCTGACGCTGGCCGGGCCGCGGGTGATCGACTTCGGCCTGGCGCGCTCCACGCACGTCGACTCCCGGCACACCAACGCCGGAATGGTCATGGGAACGCCTGGATGGATCGCTCCCGAGCAGGTCTTCGAGGGGCGCACGAGCCCGGCGGGCGACGTGTTCGCATGGGGGTCGCTGATCGCCTACGCGGGGCTGGGCGGGCATCCGTTCGGGGAAGGGGACGCGTACGTGATGGCGGCGCGGGCCCGTACCGCGCCTCCTGATCTGAGAGGGCTGCCCGCGCCGCTCGACCGGCTGGTCGCGGCGGCCATCCACCCGGACCCGGCGCGCCGGCCCGCGGCCCGGCAGCTGCTGCTGGAGCTGGTGGAGGCGGCGGACGAGCCGGCGGCGCAGCTCGCGGCCACCAAGCATTTGACCAACGCGTGGAATCCGTCGGAGTTCGCACCGCTCGCGCATGGGCCGCACCCGAGGCCACCGCATCCGGAGCGGACCGGACCCGGCCCGGGGACGGGCAGAGGGCCGCAGCCACCGGGACCGGGACGCGCCCCCCAGGCACCGCCACCCGCCGAGGCCCGAGGCCATCAGGCGCCGCCACCCGCCGAGCGCACCGGACCCACCCCTGGGACCGGCCGGGGGCCGCACGTGCCACCCGCCGAGCGCACCGGACCCACCCCAGGCACCGGCCGGGGGCCGCACGTGCCACCCGCCGAACGCACCGGACCCACGCCGGGCACCGGCCGGGGGCCGCAGGGGCCGCAGGGGCCGCCGCATCCGGAGCGGACCGGACCCGTCCCGGGGACGGGCAGAGGGCCGCAGCCACCGGGACCGGGGCGGGGCACGCAGGCGCAGCATCCCGAGCGCACCGGCCCCCTCCCGGGGACGGGCAGAGGGCCGCTGCCCCACCACCAGACCGGGCAGGGGCCGCTCCCCCACCACGCCGCCACCGGCCAGGGGCCGCTGCCGGGTTACCCGCCCGCCAGGCCGAAGCGGAGCACGCTCGTGGGCTGCCTGACCGTGCTGGCGATCGCGGGCGTGCTGTTGGTGCTGCTGCTGGCCGTGCTGGCATGGGTGTTCCGCACGCCCCCGGCCGGCGCGGAGGGGCCTGCGCAGGACGGGAAGCTCAGGTTCGCCGTGACGAGCACGAAGTGTCCCAAGCCCGCGAAGACCGCGACGAAGCGCACCTGCCAGATCAGGGTGCGGGTCGACAACGTCGGGCAGGAGGCCAGGGTCCTCTATCCGGGCCAGCAGAAGCTGATCGACGAGAACGACGCGCTCTACGGCGGCACCAAGCTGCTCGACGGTGACGGCAAGGAGATCACGCCGATCCGCATCGAGGCCGGCGCGGCGTTCACCGGGACGCTGGTGTTCGAGCTGCCCAAAGAACGCGACGCCGTGGGGCTCGAGGCGCACGACTCCGGGCTGAGCACCGGCGTCCGGATCACTCTGGGCTGACGCCCCCTCAGCGCCTGTCCGGGATCAGAAGCCCTCCGATGGGGAGACCCGGCCCTCCAGCGGGGCGCCCTCGCCGAAGCGGCGCACGTTGGCCGTGACGCGTTCGGCCAGCCCGCGCCAATAGGCCGGGCGCGGGTTGGCGCAGTGCGGCGTGATGAGCACGTTGTCCAGGCTCCACAGCGGATGCCCGTCCGGCAGCGGTTCGGGGTCGGTGACGTCGAGCGCCGCGCCGCCGATGCGGCCCGCCCGCAGTGCCGCCACCAGGTCGTCCGTCACGACGAGGCTGCCTCTGGCGACGTTCACCAGCCAGGCGTCCGGGCGCATGAGCGCGAACTCGCGGGCGCTGAACATGCCCCTGGTGCCCGGGGTGGCAGGCGCCGCGACGACCACGTAGCCGGCCTCGGGCAGGACCTCGCGGTAGCGGGCGCGCGGAACCACCCTGGCCGCGCCGGGCGCCTCGCCCCGGTCCGTGACGGCGACGACCGGGCAGCCGAACGGCTCCAGCATGCGGATGAGCGCGCGGCCGATGCCGCCGCAGCCGACGATCGCGACCGTCGAGCCGGCGAACTCCCTCGACGTGTTGGGTCCCCACCGCGTGGCCCCGGCCAGGCGGTGCAGCCCGCGCGCGGCCGCCAGCATCATCGCCAGAGCGTGCTCGGCCACGGCCGGGCCGTACGCTCCGGCGGCGGCGGTGAAGGTCGGGTGCTCGGCGATGACGCCCGCCCCGGCCCACCGCTCGACGCCCGCGTGCGGCAGCTGCACCCACCGGATGCCCTCGTGGAGCATGGAGCGCAGTTCGCCGGGGTCGTCGCTGCCGAAGTAGACGATCGCCTCGGCCTCCTCCAGCGGCACGACCCGGCCGCCGGCGCGGCGTACCGCGTCGATGAGCACGGGCACCGGCTCCGGGCCGACATGGATGGCGACGGTCATCGTGGAAACCTCCTGGTGGATCTCAGCGGGCGGCGGCGAGCCTGGTCAGCAGGGCGGTGACGCGCTCTCCCGCCGCCTCGGCCCCGCCGGAGGTCAGCGCCGAGCCCATGCCGCAGGCCACGGCGCCGGCCGCGATCCACTCCGGCGCGTCGTCGATCGTCACACCGCCGGTGGGGATCGCGGGGACCTGCGGCAGCGCGGCCCGTACGTCACGCAGCCAGGACGGGGAGACCGCGGACGCCGGGAAGATCTTGACCGCGTCCGCGCCCTCCTCCAGCGCCCTGACGATCTCGGTGGGGGTCGAGACGCCGGGGAAGACGGGCACGCCGTACCGGTGCCCGGTGCGGATCACCTCGGGGTGCAGGTTCGGCGAGACCAGGAAGCGCGCGCCGGACTCCACGGCGGCGCGCGCCGCGGCGGCGTCCAGCACGGTCCCGGCACCGACGAGCGCCTCGGGCCGCCGCTCGGTGAGCCGCGCCACCGCGGCCAGCGCGCGTGGCGTGGTCAGCGCCACCTCCACGGCCCGCAGCCCGGCGTTCAGCACGGCCTCCGCGGCGGCCACCGCCTCGTCGGGCCCCGCGGTCCTGACGATCCCGAACACCCGCTGCTCGGTGACGGCCTGGACGATCTCCCACCGGTACATGACTTCCCCTCTAACGGCGAACCGTCACCCCGCACCGCATATCCCGGACGAAACCCGCGGCGAGGCCGGGCCGCGTGCCCGAGTTTAGAGACAGGCGCGGCGTCGCCCGGCATCGGGGCGCGATCGGCGCAGGCGGTTGCTAGGCAGCCGTGCGGTATTCATGATCGAGGGGTGCGACACCCTCGGCGCCGGTCGAGCGATGAGGGAAACGTTTCCGGAGGCATTGCGCGTGAGGCGTCCCTTCATCATCTTGCTGTCCGCCAACGCTCTCTCCGTCACCGGGAGCATGCTTTCCCTGATGGCCGTGCCGTGGTTCGTCCTGGACACCACGGGCAGCGCGGCGCTCACGGGATTGGCCGCGTTCGCGACGACGTTCCCCATCGTCCTGTCCGCCGCCTTCGCCGGGACGCTGGTGGACAAGCTGGGTTTCCGGGGCGCGAGCGTGCTGTCCGACCTGACGAGCGGGCTCGTGGTTCTGGCCGTTCCGGTGCTGTTCTCCACGACCGGGCTGTCCTACCCAGCCCTGCTGGCGCTGCTGTTCCTGCGCTGGCTGGTGGCCACCCCCGGGGAGACCGCGCGCAAGGCGCTGCTCCCCGAGCTGTCCGCGCTCGGGGAGGTGCGGATCGACCGGGCGACCGCGTCCTACGACGGCGTCCACCGGGGCGCGGCGATGGTGGGGGCGCCGCTCGCCGGGGTGATGATCGCCTGGCTCGGGGCGAACGCACTCCTTTACGTGGACGGGGTCACGTTCCTGCTTTCCGCGCTGCTGATCGGCTGCGGCGTTCCGCGGGTCAGCGGCGGCGGGGCGCCTGGCGGATATCTGCGCGGCCTGCGCGACGGGCTGGCCTTTCTGTGGAGCGACCGGCTGCAGGTGAGCGCCACCACGATGGTCGTGGTGGTCAATCTGCTGGACACGGGCGTGACGCAGGTGCTGCTGGCGCTGTACGCCCGCGACGTGACGGACGATCCCCGCGCGTTCGGGCTGCTGGCCGGCGCGGTCGGGGCGGGCGCGCTGGCCGGGACCATCGTCTACGGCGCCGCCGGCGCGCGATTACCCCGGCGGCTGACGTTCGGGCTGTCCTTCGTCCTCGCCGGGGTCCCGCGCGTGCTGGTGCTGGCGCTCGGCGCGCCGTTGCCCGTGGCGCTCGGCGTCACCGCGCTCTCCGGATTCGCGGCCGGCGCCATCAACCCCATCCTCGGCGTCATGCAGTACGACCGGATCCCCGCCCACCTGCGGGCACGCGTGCTCGGCACCATGAACGCCGCCGCGTACGCGGGCATGCCGGTCGGCGGCCTGCTGGCCGGCTCGCTCACCGAGGTGGCCGGGCTCACGGCGACGCTGTACGCGTTCACGTGCGTCTATCTGCTGGCTTCGGTCCCGCCGTTCGTGGGACGGGCCTGGCGGGAGCTTGATCTGGCCGCCGCGCCGCGGCCGCCCGGGTGAGCAGGAGGGGCTCGGTGATCGGGGACTCGTGGGTGCCGGCGACCGTGCAGGCGTGCGCGCCGGCCATCGAGCCCAGCTCGACGCATTCCTCCAGCGGCCGGCCGCGCAGCGTGCCGTACAGGAATCCGGAGACGAACGCGTCGCCCGCGCCGTTGCTGTCGGCCACCGGCCCGGGCAGCGGCGCGGCCGGGAAGGCACGTACGCCGGAGTCGCGGGTCAGCACGAGGCAGCCGTCGGCGCCGCGCGTGCACACGACCGTGTGGGCGCGGCCGCGGGCGAGGATGCCGCGCATGGTGGCGGCCGGCTCCCGCAGCGCGGTGGCCGACAGGAACACCAGGTCGGAGCGGTAGGCGAAGTCCTTGTGGTAGTCGTCGGCGCCGTCCCAGTCGTGCAGGTCGGTGGAGGTCGGCGTGCCGTCCAGGTCCGGGTAGGCGTGGCGGCAGAAGTCCATGATCGACAGGTGGACGTGCCTGGCCCGCACGTTCGCGTACAGCTCCCGAGGCAGCCGCTCGCCGGGGGTGGCCTTGGCGTCGTAGAAGGACGTGCGGCGGCCGTCGGGTCCCACGAGCAGCACGCTTCTGCGGGTGCCCGCCGCGGCCCGCCCCCAGGCGCAGTCCAGGTCGCGCAGCGCGTGGCGGATCAGCGCGCCCTGCGGGTCGTCGCCGATCAGGTCGGCGAAGGCGACGTCCAGCCCGAGCGCGTGGCAGCCGAGCGCCACCCCGGCGCCGGTGCTGCCGATCCGGTCGACGACCGGCGGCACCTGGTAGGTGTCTTTGTACGGCAGCGGCAGCTCGGGGACGTAAACCGTCGTGTCGACCCCGGCGCCGCCGAGGACCAGGACGTCGCGCGTCACCGGTTGACCAGCGGGCCCGATCCGGTGGAGCCGCGCACGACCAGCTCCGGCTGGAAGATCAGCTCCACGTGCTTGGCGGGGGCGCCGTTGACCTCTTCCAGCAGCGTCTGCACGGCCGCCGAGGCCATGGCGCCGATCGGCTTGCGTACGGTGGTCAGCGGCGGGTCGGTGAAGGCGATCAGCGGCGAGTCGTCGAAGCCGACCACGGACACCTCTCCCGGCACCGACAGCCCTTTCTCCCGGCAGGCGCGGATGGCGCCCAGCGCCATGAGGTCGCTCGCGCACACGATGCCGGTGCAGCCGCGGACGAGCAGCTGCGCGGCCGCCGCCTGCCCGCCCTCGACCGAGAACAGCGAGTGCGCGATCAGGTCGTCGACGTCGGTCGCGCCCAGCAGGTGCGCCATGGTCTGCTTGAATCCCTCGATCTTCCTGATCACCGGCACGAACCTGCGCGGCCCCAGCGCCAGGCCGATGCGCTCGTGGCCGAGGTCGACCAGGTGCTGCACGGACAGCCGGACGGCCATGCGGTCGTCGGGCGAGATGAAGGGCGCGTCGATGTGCTCGCTGTAGCCGTCGACGAGCACGATCGGCAGCCCGCGGTCGATCAGCCGGGTGTAGCGGTCCATGCGGGCGGTGGTGTCGGCGTGCAGGCCCGACACGAACACGATGCCGCTCACCCCCCGGTCCACCAGCAGCTCGGTGAACTCGTCCTCCGGCGCGCCGCCGGGCAGCTGGGTGCACAGCACCGGCGTGTAGCCGTGCTGGGTCAGCGCCTTCTCGATCGCCTGCGCGAACGCCGGGAAGATCGGGTTGTCCAGCTCGGGCGTGACCAGGCCGATCAGCCCGTGGCTGCGCTGGCGCAGCCGGGGCGGCCGCTCGTAGCCCATGAGGTCGAGCGCGGTCATCACCGCCTGCCGGGTGGTGGCCGAGACCCCGGGCTTGCCGTTGAGCACCCGGCTGACCGTGGCCTCGCTCACCCCTGCCTGGGCGGCGATGTCGGCGAGGCGAGCGTGACCGTTCATGCCACTCACTTTACTTTCCACCAGGCTGCCGAATCCGCTGCTCCAGGGACATCCGAGGCGAGCAGCGACGTGCCACGCGACGCCGAACTACCGGCGTTCCGCCACCACGCGGTCATAGTCTCCCCACGGACGTTTCGACCATGAAAGCTCTTTCCGCAACTTTACGCAACTGCTTGCCGCAGCCTACTTGTCCGGAAATTTCGGTTTCGGTCCCCTAAAAACCCCGGCCGAAACTAATTGGAAGCAGATTCTTTATGTCAAGGGTGGACATGCAGCGTTAAGGCGCGATGTACTACCCCTTCAATCCCGTCACAGGTGACACGCGTGCAAGGTGTGGGCCCATGAGCTCGGTCGTTCTCGACAAAGTGTCCAAGGTGTATCCGGGCGGCTACCTCGCAGTCGACCGGCTGAGCCTGCGGGCGGAAGACGGCGAGTTCCTCGTCCTCCTCGGTCCGTCCGGATGTGGCAAGTCCACGCTGCTCCGCATGATCGCGGGCTTGGAGGAGATCACCGCGGGTGATCTGTGGCTGGACGGCCAGCTGGCCAACCACTTGGCTCCGCGGGACCGCGACGTCGCCATGGTGTTCCAGAACGGCGCCCTCTACCCCCACCGCACCGTACGCGGGAACATCGCCTTCCCCCTGGAGATCGCCAAGTCGGACCCGGCGATGGTGCGCGAGCGGGTCACGGAGCTGTCGAAGGCGTTGCACATCGACGAGACGCTCGACCGCCGCCCGGGCACGCTTTCCGGCGGTCAGCGCCAGCGTGTCGCGATGGGCCGGGCGATCGTCCGCCAGCCCAAGCTGTTCCTGATGGACGAGCCGCTGTCGAACCTGGACGCCGGCATGCGTACCGAGCTGCGCATGGAGATCTCCGCGCTGGTCAGGTCGCTCGGCGTCACCACGATCTACGTGACGCACGACCAGGTCGAGGCCCTCACGCTGGCCGACAGGATCGCCATTCTGAATCGCGGGGTGCTGCAGGACGTCGGCACCCCGGCCCAGATTTACAACGATCCAGCGACGGCGTTCGTGGCGGCGTTCCTCAACTCGCAGCAGTTGAATCTGCTGGCCGCCGGCGTCAGGACGCCTCAGAACCAGTACGTCATGCTCGATTTCGGCCCGCACCGGCTGATGTTGCCGTGGAGCGATCCCAGGGCGTACGCGATCTCGCAGCACACGGGCGGGCAGGTGCTGGTGGGGCTGCGGCCCGACGGGCTGGCGGCGGTGCCGGAGTCGTACGAGGGGCCGTCGTTCTTCGGCCGGGTGCGGGCGCTGGAGTACCACGGGCACGAGTGGCTGGCGTATCTGGAGTGCGGCATGCCGGCCATGCCGGTGCCCGAGCCGCCGGACCCGCGCCATCACGTCAACGGCGAGAAGAACGGGTCGGGGAAGCTGTCGGGGCTGGTGCGGCGGCTGTTCTCGACGCCGAAGGAGGAGCACCAGCAGCAGGAGCAGGTGGGACAGCACCCGAACAGCGGCATCCATCGGCGTTCCGACCTGATCGTCCGGCTCGGCAACCGGCCCGTCTGGCGCGTCGGCGACGCCGCCAAGGTGGCGGTCGACCTGTCCCGGCTCATGATCTTCACCATGGACGGCACCCGCATCGACCCTCCGCGCCGCTGACTCACGCCTGCGTGGAGACGGCTATCTGGGTCGCTGACCGGCGAGCACCGCTGGGTCGAAGGAGACGGGGAAAGGCTCACTGATCGTCAGAATGTCCCCTGCCTTGGCCTCCGCAATCAATTCGTAGCCCTGCGCGCCGAGATTGAAGACTTCGACACGCGGCGCGTCGTCGCCCATGAGCTCGGCCCGGATGAAGACCGCGATGCCTGCTGCGGCATATATGGGCGGCTTGATCTCATAGTCGCGGCGACGGTTTACCTTGCCCGGGCTGACGACCTCGACCACGCACACGACCTGGGCGGCGGTGAGACTTGCGACCCCCGCCGCTATCGTCTCGGCAAGCCCTACCACGGCGTCAGGGATGAGACCATCTTCGCCAACCTCGAGGTTGATCGTCTCGACCACCTCGTATTCCGGAGGGCGCGCATCATCCAGGATGCGGACCAGGCGCTTCGCCGCGAGTGCATGATCGGATTTGGGCATGGGACTCACGACAAAACTCCCGTCGATCAACTCGATCCGCTCCCCGGTTTCAGGCAGCTTGAGCCAGTCCTCGACGGTGTAGCCATCATTGCTCGGTGGCACGACGAAAAGCCTGACACGCCGCGGTGGCGCATGGGCAACCAACCACCCATCGTCCGGCAAAGCAGTCATCGCCTCATCGCCTTCCATGCATCCGAGTCTCGCACGCACGACAACCAGAGCCAACTGTAACGTCGCGGGCACGTCGAGTGACGGCGCCACGTTACCCCGCCTTTACCGGCTCCGTCAGCCAGTCCGGGGAGAAGCCGCACGGCGACGAGCAGGTCACCGGCTTCCCATGGGTGGCGGCAGTTCACGGCGCAGGAGTCCAGCGGGGCCCGTCGGGTGTGTCCTCCACGAGGACGCCGCCGGTGAGCATCGCCGCCCGCAGCGCGTCGGCGACCTCGTAGCGACCCTCATCCCGCAACCGCGCACGGAGCGCCAGCAGCGGCTCCACCAGGCCGGGCAGGCTCGCCGTCGCGGCCAGCTCGCCGAGCCGGGCGATGAGCAGCCGCATCAGCTCCCTGGCCTGATCCACGCCACCGGCGTCCTCCTCGGTGTCGGCCGCCCACTTGACGACCTCCGCTTCGAGGTCGAGCACGCTCTGCGCGGCCGCCACCATGTCGGGCTTGGCCGCGGCCGCCTTGAACAGCTCCTCACACGACCGGATCGTCTCCTCGAGCGTGACCTCGGCGGGCACCGGCTCCGGATCGGCCCGCGGCGGCGCCGGCCTGCCGGGGCCGCCTTCCGCCAGGCGGCGGAGCTCGGCCAGGTCGGTGCGCGTCCCCGTGGGCAGGACGGTCTGCGAGCCGGGACACCGGACCGTCAGACCTCCCCTGCCCGCCACCCGCACCGTTTCGCTCTCCAGATCGATGACGACCGCCGTGTGCTCGTCGAGGCCGAGCACGACGGTGCCGGGCGGCAGCTCGCCCTCCAGGCGCGACAGCCGGCGCTCGCCGAGGTAGCAGTAGCGGGTGTCGTGGGTGCCGCCTTCGGCGTTGTCGAAGTGCGGGATCAGCACCGCCCGCAGGCCGAGCGGCGCCAGCAGGTCGAGGCCTTCGCGCCAGTGCGGGTCCGCGCCCACCTTGTAGATCTCGTAGACCGGGACGGTGGCCAGGCCGGCCGTGCAGGCCGCCGCAGAGGCCAGCACGGTCACCCCCTGACGGGCCCGGACCCGGGCGCGCAGGTCACCGGCCACGCCCGAGTCCGTCCACCGGTCCAGCGCGTAGGTGGGGCTGCCGGGGCCGGAGAAGACCCAGTCGGCGCCGGTGATCCCGGAGGCCACCTCGACGTCCAGGCCGACGCTGCGGGCGAAGTATCGGCAGGCGCGGGCGGAGATGTCGGCGCGGTTTTCCTGGAAGGCGTAAGGAGTGTCGAGCAGCACCGCCCGCGCCCCCGCGCGCAGCGTCCGCGCGGCGGCGCGGTGGATCTCGACCATGGTCGGGCTCGTCTCGCCCGATCCCATCAGCACCAGCAAGCCGGGCATGGCTGTCGGCCTCTCTCTCGCACGCCATCGACTACAGCCGGGCGCGCCGCGGTGTTCAAGAGCAGGGAGACATCTGCGTCAGTAGCGCACTTGCATATCATTGGCAGTAAGTTGTTCGCGGTGACGGGAAGACACGTGGTCTTGGTTGAGACGCTCATGCTACGGGTGAGCACCGACAATCGCTGGTCGTATCGGCATGCCATGATTCAGCCGGGACCCGGCGAGAGCCCGGACGCGGCCGCGCGGCGGCTCAGCGGGGTGACGGCGGCCGATCCGGACACCGTCGTGCACTCCACGAGCTGGCGATATGAGCCGGACGACAGGATCGTCCTGACGTACGCGGTGTGCCCCGATCCGGCGCCATGGCTGCCCGCGATCGAGGTCCCCGTGCTGGAGATCGCCCGCGGCGAGGCGCCCGCCGCGCCATCACCCGACCGGGTCGCCCCGGCCAACGTGGTCGCGCATGCCATCAGGCATCTGGCTTTCCTCATGGCCGAGGACCCCGTCGTGTCGCGGGCCCTGTCCCGCCACCCGCTGATCGGCCGGGCCCTGGAGCCCGCGGGTGCTCCTGCGTGAGACGCGGCGGCCCAGCGCCTGCATGGGCCGCTCGATCCAGCGGTAGGCCAGCGCGCTGACGACCAGCACCACGGTCATCGCCAGCGCCGCCATACCGAGCTGGTACGGCAACTCCGCCTGCCGCAGGTCGCCGCTGATCTCCACGAAATACTTCAGCAGCGGATGGTGCACCAGGTAGAGCGAATAGCTGATCAGCCCGAGCCAGACGAGCACCCTCGGCAACCGCCGTGCACGGAGCGCCATCGCGCCCGCGAACGTGGCGCCCGCCAGCGCGATCGTGGTGAGCCACACGTCGGCCTGCACCCACCACCAGCCGCTCTCGATGGCCCACAGGGGCGCGATCGCGACCAGCGCCGTCGTCACCGCCACCGGCCACAGCGAGCCGCCGCCGCGCTCCCACCGGTGGATCGCCGTGCCCGCGAACATGATCGCGATCACCGCCGCGCCCAGCCACGGCACCCGGCTGCTCAGCAGCAGCAGCGCCAGCGCCATCACGCCGAGCACGCAGGCCGCGGGCGTACGGAGCCGCCCCCACACCACGCACACGAGCCCGGCCACGAACATCCCGCAGGACAAGTACGCCGGCCACCCGCCCACCAGCACCGCTCCGGACGCCACCAGCCCCACGACCACGGACCCCGCGGCGAAGAGCATCGACAGCAGTCCGCTGCGATCGTGCGCCCGGATCAGGAACAGCGCGGTGACCAGCAGGTAGAACACCATCTCGTACGACAGCGTCCACATCGTGTCGGCCACGCCTCCCACGCTCACCACGTCGAGCAGCATGGTCGCGTGCGCCGCCACCGCGCTCCCGTCCCGCGGCACCTCCCCGCGTACCGGCACCCACCACGCCAGGGCCAGCACCAGGACGATCACGCTCAGGTAGAGGGGGTAGAGCCGGAAGAACCGGCTGATCCAGAACGCCCGCACGTCGCCGTGCCGCTCCAGCGACGTGGGGATGATGTAGCCGCTGACCAGGAAGAACACGAAAATGCCGTAGACGCCCAGGTTGAACCAGTACGGCCGCAGGTCCGGCAGGAACCACGGCAGCAGGTGCTCGGCCACGACCGCGAGCGCGCCGATGCCACGCAACGCGTCCAGCCAGGCGAGCCTGGCCACGGGAATGGGCACAGAACGGGCGACGGCTGTAGACACCCGCATCAACATACCCGCATGGGGACAAGTGATGCGGTGGTGTTTCGGGATGCGCAACAGCCTGCGCCTATGGGCCGGGGTGTCTAGAGTGGGCCCGTGCTTGAAGATCTCCGCCAGCCGCTGGTCAGGCAACTCGCCGAGTCCGACGCCCCCCGCCACTACTGGCACCTTGCCGACGAGGACGGCCGCGCCTGGCTGTTCGAGAGCGTCGAGGGCGACGGCGAGCACTGGGCGATCAGGCAGGTCGAGGTCGGCGCCGACCGCCTCGCCCGCCGCTACTGGTGGCGGCACCTGCAGGACGAGCACGGCTTCCTCACCGACCAGCCGCTGGAGATCTGGGAGCTGACCGAGATCACCGAGGCGGCCTTCGAGGCCGTCTGGCAGGCATCGGCCTAGGCTGGAAGCCTGTCCCGCGCGGGCCCGATCGCCGCCGGACTGGACCCGGCTCACACTCCTCGCCTTACGCCTGCTGCACCGGCCCGCCGGCCGACGGGTGCGGGGATCCGCTACCGGCCGGATCCGCTCAGGCCGTGGACGATCAGGTTGACGGCCGTGTCGAGGGTGCGGTCGATCTCCTCGGGATCGTCCGGAATGCGCCCTTGGATCTCGGCCGTGATGATCCCCCCGACGAACGCGTGCAACACGTCGCCCGTCCGGCGCAGCTCCGCCTCCGGCACCCCGGCCAGCCGCAGGATCCGGTCGAGCGCCTCCCACATCGGCAGCCGCCGGTCGGAGGTGATGTCGGGACGGCTGTGTACGTATGTCCATAGGGCCGGATGCTCGCGCGCGTTGCGGTGGTAGGCCAGCGCGAGGGCCCTGAGCTGGTCCTGCCACGGCGTGCCGTCGTCCGGCGGCAGATGCACCCGCTCTGCCGCCATGGCGCAGATGTGCCCCAGCAGCGCGTCCTTGCTCTCCACGTGGTGGTAGAGCGACATCGGGTTGACATCCAGCTCCGCCGCCAGCTTGCGCATGGACAGCCCCTCCACGCCGCCCTCGTCCATCAGGCGCAGCGCCACGGCGCCGATCTCGCTGAGACTCAGGGGTGCGCCCCTGCGCGCGCTCACAGCCATACACCGTATGGTAGCGTCCACCATACGGTGTATGGCTACGTCAGGGAGCATTCATGGCACGGATCCCCGCCCCGCAGGGCCTGCCCATCCTGGGCAACACGCTGCAGATCCCCGCGCACTCGCCCATTGAGCACTTCATCGAGGTCTCCTCCCGATACCGGAAGGAGGGCATCTTCCAGCTCGAGATCGTCGGCCGCACGGTCATCGTGGTGTACGACCCCGACCTCGTCACGGAGGTGTGCGATGAGAGCCGCTTCGTCAAGCGCATCCGCCCGCCGCTGACGATCGTGCGTGACTTCGCCGGCGACGGGTTGTTCACGGCCGAGCCCGACGAGCCGGTGTGGGGGCAGGCCCACCGCATCCTGATGCCCGCCTTCAGCCAGCGCTCGATGAAGGCGTACTACCCGCAGTTCCTGGAGGTCGCCGAGCAGCTCGTCGCGTCGTGGGCAGGTCGCCAGGGGGAGGACCTGCCGGTTTCCGATGACATGACCCGGCTGACCCTGGACACGATCTCGCTGACCGGCTTCGGCTACCGGTTCGACTCCTTCGACTCGCCCGAGCTGCACCCGTTCCTGCAGGCCATGGGCGGCGCGCTGACCGAGGCCATGCTGCGCAACAGCCAGCTGCCGTTCGTCACCAAGCTCAAGCGCGGGCGCGAGGAGGCGTACCGGCGCGACATCGCCACCATGCAGGAGCTGGTCGACGACGTGATCAAGCAGCGTCGCGCAGACGGCGCCGGCGGCGCGAAGGACCTGCTCGGCCTCATGCTGGAGGCGTCCGACCCGCAGTCCGGCGGCCGCCTGTCCGACGAGAACATCCGCAACCAGGTCCTCACCTTCCTGATCGCCGGCCACGAGACCACCAGCGGCCTGCTCTCCTTCGCCCTCTACAACCTGCTGCGCGAGCCGCACACCCTGGCCCGCGCCTACGACGAGGTCGACCGGCTGCTGCCGGGCGACGAACCGCCGACATACGAGGCGATCATGAAGCTCGACGTCATCTCGCGCGTCCTGGAGGAGACGCTGCGGTTCTGGTCGCCGATCCCGGCGTTCAGCGTGAGCGCGATCGAGGACACCGTGATCGGCGGTTACCCCATCCCCAAGGACCAGGGGGTCGTCGTGCTGCTGCCGGTGCTGCACCGCCACCCCAAGGCGTGGGATCGGCCCGACGAGTTCGACATCGACCGCTGGCTGCCGGAGAACAAGCAGTCCCACCACCCGGGTGCGTACAAGCCGTTCGGGAACGGGGAGCGGGCCTGCATCGGCCGCCAGTTCGCGCTCACCGAGGCCAGGCTGGCGCTGGCGATGATCCTGCGCCGCTTCGCCCTGTCCGACCCGGACGCCTACCGTATGAAGATCAAGCAGACGCTCACCCTCAAGCCGGAGGGGTTCACGCTCCGGGTGCGGGAGCGGCGCGCCCACGAGCGGAGCGTCGTGACCGAGCAGGCCGTGCAGGAGGCCGAGCAGCAGGACATCGCCGTCACCGGCGTGCCGCTCACCGTCGCCTACGGCTCCAACCTCGGCACCAGCGCCGACATCGCCGAGCGGCTGGCCGAGCGGGCCGGGCGGGCCGGGTTCGCCACCACGCTGACCACCCTCGATGAACTGACGCCGCCGGGCGAGGGCCTGCTGATCGTGGTCGCCTCCTCCTACAACGGCAAGGCCCCCGACAACGCCCAGCGCTTCGACGCCCTTGAGGCGCTGCCCGACCTGTCCGGGGTGCGGCTGGCCGTGCTCGGGTGCGGGAACACGCAGTGGCCGACGTACCAGGAGTTCCCGCGCCGCGCGTACGAGAAGCTGACGGCCGCCGGAGCGGTGCCGCTGATCGAGCGCGGCGAGGCCGACACCGACGGCGACTTCGACGGCGACGTGTCGGCGTGGACGGCGCGGCTGTGGGCGGCGCTGGCCGAGCAGTACAGCGCCGACACCGGATCCGCCGGGCCGCGCTATGAGATGGAGGTGCTCACCGAGGCCGAGATCAGGCCCGCCGTCGTCTCCGAGCGCGCCTACCCGCTGACCGTGGTCTCCAACGAGGAGCTGACCGGCGACCCCGCCGGACTCTGGGACTTCTCGATCGAGGCGCCGCGCCCCGGCGTGCGCTCCATCGTGGCCCGGCTCCCGGAAGGGGTCACGTACTCGGCCGGCGACCACATCGCCGTCTTCGCCAAGAACGACCCGGAGCTGGTCGAATGGGCGCTGCACTGCCTGCGCGTCCCCCGCCAGCAGGTGGTGCGGCTGCGCGCCGCCGGCGCCACCCACCTGCCCGTGGACACGCCGGTCACGGCGGGTCTGCTGCTGACCGAGTTCGCCGAGCTGCAGGAGGTGGCCAACAGGTCCGACCTGGAGGCGCTGGCCGCCCACACCGCGTGCCCGTGGACCCGCGGACAGCTCGCCGAGCTGACCGCGGGCTACGCCGAGGAGATCCTCGCCAAGCGCCTCTCCGCGCTGGCGTTGCTCGAACGCTTCCCCGCGATCGAGCTGCCGCTGCCGGTGTTCCTGGAGATGGCCGGGCCGATCAAGCCCCGCTACTACTCGGTCTCCTCCTCGCCGCTGGCGGACCCGTCGCTGGTGCGGCTCACCGTCGGCCTCGTCGAGGGCCCCGCCTGGTCCGGCACCGGCACCTACCAGGGCATGTGCTCGGCCTATCTGGCCGGGTTGCCTGAGGGCGAGGTGTTCTACGGCTACGTCCGCGTCCCGGCCCCGCCGTTCCGGCTCCCCGACGACCCGGCCACGCCCGTGATCCTCATCGGTCCCGGCACCGGGTTCGCGCCGCTGCGCGGCTTCCTGGAGGAGCGCAGGCTGGCGGGCGCCACCGGTCCCGCCGCGGTGTTCACCGGCTGCCGCCACCCCGCGCACGACCTGCTGTACACCGGCGACCTGGCGGCCTGGGGCGTCTCCGCGCACACCGCGTTCTCAGCGGTGCCGGGCCACCCGTACCGGTTCGTCCAGGACGCCGTCGCCGCCCACGCCGACGAGGTGTGGCAGCTGCTCGACCAGGGCGCCCACGTGTACGTGTGCGGCGACGGGCTGCGGATGGCGCCCGCGGTGCGGCAGACGCTGCTGGACATCCACCACCGCAAGACGGGTCACGACGCCGCTGACGGTGCCGCCTGGCTGGCCGGGCTGGAGGCGGCCGGACGCTACCAGCAGGACGTCTTCGCCTGACCGCCGCAGGCCCTGGTCAGCAGAACACGATGGCCAGGGCCGCGGGCGGGAGAGAGGATGGAAAACCACAGCAGTCATTTATCGACAATCCGGACTTAAACTCGCATCCTGGGATATAACCGCAGCATGTGCGACATGTCCGTGGAACTTACTCGAAACCTTTCCACGGCACTGTGAAAGCCTGTGGAAAGGGGGCGGCAATGCTGCTGCGACTGAGGGTGTCGCTGCCGGACCGGCCAGGTGGGCTGGGGCAGGTGGCCAAGGCGCTGGGGGCGCTCGGAGCCGACATCCTGCAGGTCACCGTGCTCGAACGCGAGGCCGGGCGGGCCGTGGACGACTTCACGGTGTCCTGGCCGGGGCCGGTGACGACGGCGGAGGCGCGCGAGCGGCTGTCCGCCCTGCCCGGCGTACGGATCGAAGGGGTCTGGGCCACCAAGGAAGTGCCGGGCTCGGCACCGGACTACGACCTGCTCATGCACGTGGTGGCCGAGCCCTCGCGGGGCCTGGCCACGCTGGTGGACGCCCTGCCCGGGCTGTGCGGCGCGGAGTGGTCGCTGGCGGTCGCCGACGGCGTCGTACGGCACGCCTCGCTGGCCGCTCCCGCCGAGTTCGAGCTGCCGGAGCCGCCGCCGCGCGCCGCCACCATGGCCGCCGCCGAACTGCGGCTGATGCTGCTGCCGGTGCTGGCGCACGGGATGCACGTGGTGATCGCGCGCGCCGACGGGCCGGTCTTCCACCGCGCCGAACTGGAACGCGCCGTCCGCATCGTGGACGTGGTCGCCAAACTGGCCGCCCGCGGGGAGAACCGCGCGCGCGTCCAGGAGACCGGGCGATTGACCGGGTAGGGGTGTCAGTCGTGGCGGGGCAGGCCGGAGACCTCGTGGTCGGCGTGGAACATGGCCTCCGCGATCAGCGCGCGCACGTGTGAGTCCCGGGCGCGGTAGAGCACGCGGCGGCCTTCCCTGCGGGTGGTCACCAGTCCGGCGAGCCTGAGCTTGGCGAGGTGCTGGGACACCGACGGGCGGGGCACGCCGAGGGCCGCGGCAAGGGAATTCACATCCAGTTCCCCGGACGACAACAGCCACATGAGCCTGAGGCGGGTGGCGTCGCTGAGCATGCGGAAGGCGTCAACGGCGGCGCTGACCTGTGCGGGAGTGGGTTGCTCCTGCGAGTGATCGGCACCTGAGACGTTGTCGCGTGCGTACATGACTACATATCCTGGCCAAAAGGGATGTATTGCGCAAGCGAGGGGATGCCATGTCCGAGCATCGGGATTCCGGCCCCACACCACCTCCGGCCGACCCGCCCGGCCAGACCGACGGGCAGGTACGCGGTGACGGCGGACACGAGCATGACCGAGGCCACGGGCATGGACACGGGCATGGGCATGGGCATGGGCACGGGCATGGGCACGGGCATGGACATGGGGATGGCGGCGGGTCGGAGCGGCCGCGGGGGGTTCGGGCGGTTCTGAGCCGGGTCGGTCACGCGATCGCGCCCCACAGTCACGACAGCGCCGACAAGACGGACGCCGCCCTGGAGTCCAGCAGCCGCGGCATGCGCGTGCTGGCCATCTCGTTCGCCGTGCTGATGGTCACCGCCGCCGTCCAAGCGGTGATCGTCATCGCGTCCGGCTCGGTCGCGCTCCTCGGTGACACCCTGCACAATCTCGCCGACGCCCTCACCGCCGTCCCGCTGGCCATCGCGTTCTCGGTCGGCCGCCGCGCCGCGACCCGCCGCTTCACCTACGGGTACGGCCGGGCGGAGGACCTCGCCGGCATCGTCATCGTCCTGCTCATCACCGCCTCGGCGGCCCTGGCGGGGTACGAGGCCGTCAAGCGGCTGCTGGATCCGCAGGACATCCAGGCCGTCTGGTGGGTGGCGGCCGCGGGCGTGGCCGGGTTCCTCGGCAACGAGTGGGTCGCCCGTTACCGCATCAAGGTGGGCAGGGAGATCGGCTCGGCCGCGCTGGTGGCCGACGGCCTGCACGCCAGGACCGACGGCTTCACCTCCCTGGCCGTGCTCCTGGGCGCGGGCGGCGCGGGGCTGGGATTCCCGATCGCCGACCCGATCGTCGGCCTCCTGATCACCGTCGCCATCTGCTTCGTCCTGCGTGACGCGGCCCGCGAGATCTACCACCGGCTCATGGACGCCGTCGATCCCGCCCTCGTGGACGCCGCCGAGCGCATCCTGGCCACGGTGGAGGGTGTGCGGGACGTCGGCTCCGTACGGCTGCGGTGGATCGGGCACGCACTGCACGCCGAGGTAGAAATCCTCGTTGATCACGACATGTCGGTCGTCGACGCCCACGCGGTGGCGGTGGAGGCCGAACACCGGCTCATCCACGAGCTGCCGCGCCTGAGAGCCGCCACCGTCCACACCGACCCGCACGGCCCGGACGGTGCCGACCACCACGCGTCACTCTCCACCCACCGCACCACCTGACCGCCCGCGACGGGGCCACCGGCAGCTCAGTGCTGGTATGCGCCCGCGTCCAGCGGCCCTGTCAGGGGCTTGCCTGCGGCGTCCTTGGCGAAGGCCTTGCCGCCGTACCAGGCGGGGGTGAGGGCGAGGCCGCGGCCGAGCGCCGGGGAGCCGGGCTTCAGGCGCAGGTCCGTACGGGAGACGAAGCGCGGATCCGCCATGACCGATTTGGGGCCGAGCTTGAACTTGCCGGAGCGGCTCTTGTAGACGCCGCCATTCTCGTCGGCGCCCTTGCCGTCCTCCCAGCCGGACACCCCGCCGACGACGATCACATTGTTGCGGAGCTTGAGTATCGACGGCGCGCAGCCGTCGTGGCAGGACCAGCCGACGGTGTCCTTGGCGGGCAGGTAGACCGAGTTGTGCGTGGCGACGGTGCCCTTGACCGGGCCGACGATGTGGCCGGAGCCGCGGGTGATGAGGAACGAGCCGCGGCCGCGGGAGGAGGTCACGACGTTGAAGGCGAACAGGTTGCCCGTGGCGGTCTTGCCCTTCTGGGCGCCGAGCTCGGTGAAGGTCTCGTTGTTCCTGGAGACGTTGTGGGTGATCCGGTTGCGGTCGCCGTTGAAGATCTCGATGGCGGCGCCGTCGGTGCCGTAGTCCTGGCTCTTGGCGAAGCTGCCGGTGATGGTGTTGCCGGTCACCACATTGTCGTCGCCGCTGAGCAGCACGCCGAAGGCGCCGGAGTCGTCGTCGCCGCCCTCGTCGTTGATGCTCATCCGGTTGTTGTCGGTCAGGACGCTGTCGCGGATGGTGTTGTGCGAGCCGATGAGCGTGACGTACACGCCGGCGATGTTGCGGTCGGCCTGCACACCGGCCAGCTCGTTGTGGTCGCCGTCGATCTGAAAGCCGGCCCAGCGGCAGCCGGAGGCGCGCAGGCCGCTGACGCGCCAGTGGTTGCCGCTGATGACGACGCAGTCGCCGTCGGCACCGCTGATCTTGGCGAGGGAGCCGGTGCCGTACGCCTTGACGGAGATGGGCCGGGCCGCGGTGCCCTTGGCCGACAGGGTGAGGGTGCCGGTGAAGGCGCTGCCGCGCTTGAAGGCGACGGTGTCACCCGGCTTGA
The DNA here is from genome assembly GCF_052068215.1 of Nonomuraea sp. H19. Taxonomy (NCBI): domain Bacteria; kingdom Bacillati; phylum Actinomycetota; class Actinomycetes; order Streptosporangiales; family Streptosporangiaceae; genus Nonomuraea; species Nonomuraea sp. H19. The sequence continues at coordinate 174,542 of NZ_JBQHCV010000007.1, forward strand.
GGTCGGCCGTGTTGACCTTGTCGAGCGACTTCCACGGTGCGGTGGCGCTGGTGCCCGCAGCGGCGTCGTCGCCTGCCTTGGAGTCCACGTAGTAGGCCGTGCCCGCCTGGGCCAGAGCGGCGGACGGTACGGCAGGCAGGAGCGCGGCCATGACGGCTAAGGACAGCACCCTCATACGAGCACCACTATCTAGTTGAAGGATGAATCGAGCAGAGGCCACCGTAGCCTGATCAGCGCCTGAGGCGCCAGACTCGCAGCGAGGGTCCGTCACCTGGTATGACGTCGCCGTCCTGCGCGTCGTAGACGCCTTCCGCGCGGGCGCCGAGAGCCAGCGGCTCGCCCGGCGCCCGGCGTACGCAGACCACGAGGGACTCCTCGTACGTCTCGCGCGCGAAGACCAGGCAGTCGGCGTCGGCGTGCAGCCAGCGCAGGCCGCCGTGGCGCAGGGCGGGCTCGGCACGGCGCAGCCCGAGGAGTTCCCGGTAGGCCGCCAGCGTCGCGAGGTCCTGCTCCCCCGGCCGGTTCCAGGGCATCGGGGTGCGGGAGTGCTCGCCGTTCACGCCGGTCAGGCCGAACTCGCTGCCGGCGAACACCATGGGCGTGCCGGGCAGCGTGGCCTGCAGGCCGAGGGCGAGCAGGTGGCGTTCGCGCGAGCCGGTGACGGTGCGGATGCGCGGCGAGTCGTGTGAGTCGAGCAGCTGCCAGGAGTGCGTGAGCGAGCGCCACGACATGTGGGAGGCGAAGGCCCGGAACGTGGCGAGCGTGGCCAGGCCGTCACGTGCGGGCACGCCGCCGGGCACGCCGAGGAAGTGCTCCAGGTCCAGGTCGGGACCGCGCAGCCAGGCCCAGACGGGGCGGGTGAAGCCGCCGTAGTTCATGGTGCCGTGCCAGCCGTCGCGGTCGAGGTCGGGCGAGGCGTCGTGGTTGTGCTCGGCGATGAAGGCGGCCTCCGGGCCGAGCGCGCGCCGCAGCAGGGCGGCGACCTCGTGGTTGTGGTCGGCGGCGGCGAGCCGTCCGGTCATGTTGGCCACGTCCACGCGCCAGCCGTCGAGCGGCCCGAGCCACTTCTTCAGCACCGCCCGCATGCCGGAGCGCACGAGGTCGCTGCCCCAGTTGAGCTTGGGCAGCGTCTTGACGCCCCACCAGCTCTCGTAGTCGCCGGTATGGGGGTCGAAGAAGAACATCTCGCGTTCTGGGGCGTTCACGTCGGACACCGCGGCGGTGAACCACTCGTGCGTGTCGCCGCAGTGGTTGGTGGTGATGTCGCCGAGCAGCCGCATCCCGCGCCGGTGCAGCGCGCCGGACAGCCGGTGCAGGGCCGCCTCGCCGCCCAGCAGGGGGTCGATCGTCTCGAAGCTGGAGGCGTTGTAGCGGTGGTTGGAGCGGGCGGGGAAGATCGGCGTCAGGTAGACGGTGTCGGCGCCGAGGCTCTGGATGTGGTCCAGCCGCCCGGCGATGCCGTCGAGGTCGCCGCCGTAGAACTGGCGGGAGGTGCCGGATCCGCTGGGGATGACCGGGTCGCGGTCCCAGTCGCCGGGCAGCGCCCAGTCCGGCAGGTCCGGCATGGGGCCGGAGCGGTCGAAGCGGTCGGGGAAGATCTGGTAGACGATCGCGTCCGACATCCACGACGGCGGCGGCTGGTGGCACACGAGGCGGAAGTCGCCGGCGTCGGTCACGTCGTGCGTGACGAGCCCGGCCGCCGTCAGCCACGCCTGGCCGCCGTCGGTGGCGAGCAGGAAGCGGTACGGGGTGACGGGGTTGACGGCGGTGATCTCGGCCCGCCACCAGACGTCGGTGTCGCCGTACCCGCCCGCTCTGGTCCGCGAGCCGTCCACGGACGCCTGGGCGTAGCGCGGCTCGCCGTCGTGGACCGTGCGCACGTGCACGCCGGTCACGCCGGCGGCCAGCGGCGCCCGCAGCCAGAGCGTCACCCGCGCGCCGAGCGCGGGTTCCTGGTCGGAGACGTACAGAACCGAGCCGTCGTGATGCGGCTCCCCGATGTAGCGCAACGCACCTATCCCTTGACAGCTCCGGCGGTCAGCCCGGAGACGATGTACTTCTGCAACCAGAGGAATACACCGACCGTGGGCACTGCGGTCAGCAGCGTGGCCGCGGCGAACATGCCGAAGTTCGCGTTGCGGTGGTCGCCGGCGATCATCCCGTACATGCCGACGGCGAGCGTTTTGCTCTCGGGGTCGCGCAGGAACACGTTCGCCATGAGGAACTCGCTCATCGTGGTGATGAACGCCAGCAGCGCGGTGACCGCGAGGATCGGCGTGACCAGCGGCATGATGACCCGCCAGAAGATCTGCGCGTGCGTGGCGCCGTCCACGGTGGCGGCCTCGTCGAGCTCCTTGGGCACGGTGTCGAGGAAGCCCTTCATCAGCCAGGTGTTCACGCCGAGCGCGCCGCCGAGGTAGAGCAGCATGAGCCCCCACACGGTGTTGAACCCGAACGCCGGATACAGCTCGGTCACCTCGGTGAAGATCATGAAGATCGTCACGATGGCCAGGAACTGCGGGAACATCTGGATGAGCAGCAGCGCCAGCAGCCCGACCCGGCGGCCCGCGAAGCGCATGCGGCTGAAGGCGTACGCGGCGAACATCGACAGCAGCAGGCTCGCGAACGAGGCCGTCAGCGCGATGAACACCGAGTTGAAGAACCATCGCGCGAACGGGTAGGCGTCGGAGGTGAGCAGGTCGGCGAAGTTGCGCAGGCTCGCCCCGTTCGGCAGCAGGTCGGTGGAGGCCAGCGTGCCGAGCGGGTTGAACGCCGCGGACACCACGAACAAGACCGGGAACACCGCGAACGCGCACACGGCCAGCACGAAGACGTGCCTGAGTGCCAGCTTCACGCGTAGACCTCCTCCTGCTTGCGGGTGCGGCGGAACGCCACGGTCGAGATGACCGCCACGATCGCGAAGATGAACACCGAGATCGCCGCCGCGAACCCGAACTGCGCCCCGCCCGCGCCGAACGCCAGCCGGAACGTGTAGGTGATCAGCAGGTCGGTGCCGCCCACCTGTGGGCTCTCGGCGGGGAACGGCCCGCCCTCGGTGGTCAGCGCGATCGCGTTGAAGTTGTTGAAGTTGTACGCGAACGAGGAGATCAGCAGCGGCGTGAGCGCGACCAGCAGCAGCGGCAGCGTCACCCCGCGGAACGCCTTCCACGGCGTGGCCCCGTCGATGCCGGCCGCCTCGGTCAGCTCGCGCGGGATCGCCTGCAGCGCGCCGGTGGTGACCAGGAACATGTACGGGAAGCCGAGCCACAGGTTGACCAGGATCACGCCGAGCCGGGCGGTCATCGGCTCGCCGAGCCAGTCGACGTGCGCCCCGAGCAGCTGGTTGATCAGGCCGAAGTCGCGGTTGAACATGTCCCGCCAGACCAGCAGCATGGCGAACGAGGGCATCGCGTACGGCAGGATCAGCGCGATCCGGTAGAACCGGGTGCCGCGCATCCGCCGATGGTGCAGCGCCAGCGCCACGGACATGCCGAGCGCGAACTGGCCGAACACCGAGCCCAGGGCGAAGACCATGTTCCAGCCGAGCACGCCCATGAAATAGCCCGAAATAGTGGGATCAGTCAGGACGCGGGCGAAGTTGTCGAAGCCGACGCCGACCTGCCAGCCCTGCGCCAGGTGCTCGCCCTTGGCGTTGACGAAATACCCCTGGCTCTCGTCGGCCGTCCAGGTGCCGCCGTCGCCGCGCACGCAGTCGCAGGCGGCGTCGTACACCAGCGTCGCCCTGCCCTCGACGGCCCGGCTGAGCCCGTTGGCCTTGATCACGCCGCCGTCGGTGGGCACGGCCAGCGCGGAGATCTGCGAGCCGCGGGCGGCCGCCTCGGGCGCCTTGAGCACGGTCACGCCCGGCGCCTTGAGGACCTTGCCGGTGACGCCGACCTCGGCGCCGGCCAGCGGGGCCAGCCCTTCGGCGGTGCCCAGCCGCGCCTGCTTGGTCTTGGGGTCGACCAGCAGGAACACCAGCTCGTCGCCGCGCAGCGCCGCGGTCAGGGTGTACTCGGGCGAGCCGGGGGCCTGCCGCACCGAGCCGGTCTCGATGGCCGTGATGGCGGCGGCCTTGTCGCCGCGGTGCCCGTCGCCGAAGTTCGTGAACGCGGTGGTGACCGTGTAGAGGACGGGGAACACCTGGAAGGCGAGCAGGAAGACGGTGCCGGGAATGAGGTATTTGGCGGGGATGAAGCGGCGGGTCAGATAGAGGTACGCGATGGCCGCGCTGATCGCCAGCAGCAGCCCGAGTGCCACCCACGACCCGGCGGCGACCAGCGGCGGCGCGGCGTAGAGCAGGATCGCGGCGGCCACGGCGAGCACCGCGATCCTGCTCACCACGAACGCCGTGGTGATCTCCCGGCGGGGCCGCGCGGGCGAGCTCGCCCGCGCGGTCTCACGCACGTCCAGAGCCATGCCGTCAGTCGTTCTTGAGCGCGCCGTCGATGGCCTTCTGCGCGGCCGCGGCGGCCTTGGCCGCGTCACCGCCCTTGACGACGGCGGTCTCGGCGATGCCGAAGGGCTCCCAGATGGCCGCCATCTCGGGGATGGCCGGCATCGGCAAGCCGTCCACGCCGGCCTCCATGAACTTGACCGCGTCGGGGTCATCGTTCTGGACCTGCTGCAGCGCGGCGGTCAGCGCCGGGGGCCGCGGGTCGGCCTTGTACAGCGCCATCGCGACCTCTTGGTTGGTCACGTAGTTGGTCACGAACTCCTGGGCCAGCGTCTTGCTCTTGCCCTTGGAGGCCACGAAGAACGACTGGACGCCCACGAACGGGGTGGCCGGCTTGCCGTCCTCGACCGGCGGGACGGCCGTGATGTCGTAGGCGATGCCGCCCTTCTTGACCTCGCTGATCGCCCACGGGCCGGAGATGAGGTAGGCGCACTTGCCGGCGGCGAAGTTCACGATGTAGTTCTCGTTCGTGATCGACGTCTTCAGGGCGCTGTCGCCCTTCTCGCCCAGGTCTTTCAGCTTGCCGAAGGCCTTGACCGAGTCCGGCGCGTCGAGCAGCACCTTCTTGGGGTCGGGGTCGCCGGTGGCGGTGGTGCCGAACAGCGCGCCGCCGGCGGAGGCGAAGATCGGGTAGACGTGGAAGGCGTCGCCCTTCTGGCCGACGGGGAGGCAGAGGACGTCCTCGACCTTGCCCGCCGCCTTGAGCTCCTTGCCCTTGCCGATCATTTCCTCGATCGTGCGCGGCGCCTGGGGGGCGAGCTTGGTGTTGCGGATCAGGGCGATGTTCTCCACCGCGTACGGGGCACCGTAGATCTGCCCGTTGAAGGTCACGGCCTGGATCGCCTTGTCGGAGAAGGCGGCCTTCTGCTCCTCCGTCAGCGTGACGGGGTCGATGGCGCCGTTCTGCACCAGGTTGCCGATCCAGTCGTGCGCGCCGATCATGATGTCCGGGCCGCTGCCCTGCTGGGAGGCGGTGAGGAAGGTCTGCTGGTTGTCCTTGCTGATCTCCTTCACCTCGACCGTCACACCGTTCTCGGTGCCGAACTGGTCGGCGAAGGGCTTGAGCGGCTTGACGCGGTTGGCGTCGGCCCAGATCACGAGGGTGCCGCCGGCCGCGTTCGCGGAGGCGCTCGCCGACCCGCTGGGCGTCGCCGGGGTGGCCGACGGGGACTCGCCGCCGCAGGCCGTCGCGGTTAATGCGAGCGTCGCGAGGGCGGCCGCTCCCAGAGCGCGCATGCGCATGGGACCTCCTGAGGTCACACAGGAGCAGCGGCGCACGGGGGTACGCGCCGCTGCCGGAAGATCATTGAGTGGCGGCCTTAGCGGCCCCATGTTTCCGGGACGTTAGCCGCTCTTTGCAAGAATTGGAAGAACTTGCGAAAGAGCGTTACCCGATCCTCACGGCGCTGACCTCACCGACACCGAATCTCCAGCCCATGGTGACCTTTGCAACTTTCCGAAAGTTGCACTTGACCGGGTGCGATTCGTCGCGTCATCCTTCACCAGAACATCACCCGACATCTCGGGCATCCGGGGGAAGGACTGCCATGCTCGGCAACGACGACTGGTGGCGGGACGCCGTCGTATATCAGGTGTACCCCCGGAGCTTCGCCGACGCCAACGGCGATGGCATGGGCGACCTCGAAGGCGTGCGCGAGCGCCTGGGCTATCTCGCCCGCCTGGGCGTGGACGCCATCTGGCTGAGCCCCTTCTACACCTCGCCGATGGCCGACGGCGGCTACGACGTGGCCGACTACCGCGACGTGGACCCCATGTTCGGCTCGCTGCGCGACTTCGACGCGCTCATCGCCGACGCCCACGCGGCCGGCATCAGGGTCATCGTGGACCTGGTGCCGAACCACTCCTCCGACCAGCACCCGTGGTTCCAGGCCGGGCTGCGCGACCGCTACATCTTCCGTGACCGGCCCAACGACTGGGAGTCGATCTTCGGCGGCCCGGCGTGGACGCAGGCCGCGGACGGCCAGTGGTACCTGCACCTGTTCGCGCCCGAGCAGCCGGACCTCAACTGGGACAACCCCGAGGTGCGCGCCGAGTTCCGCGACATCCTGCGTTTCTGGCTGGACCGGGGCGTGGACGGCTTCCGGGTCGACGTGGCCCACGGCATGGTCAAGGCCGACGGGCTGCCCGACGTGGGGCCGAAGGAGGGCCGCCAGGCCGAGATGCTCGGCGACGAGCGGCTGCCGTACTTCGACCAGGACGGCGTGCACGACATCTACCGCGAGTGGCGGCCGATCCTCGACTCCTACCCCGGCGGGCGGATGGCCGTGGCCGAGGCGTGGGTGTCCTCGCCCGAGCGGCTGGCCCGCTATGTGGGGCCCGACGAGCTCCACCAGGCGTTCAACTTCGAGTTCATGATGGCGGATTTCCACGCCAAGTCGTTCCGTACGGTGATCGACAAGTCGCTCAAAGAGGCGGAGCTGGTGGGCTCCCCTACCACCTGGGTGCTGTCCAACCATGACAAGCCCCGCCACGTCACCCGGCACGGCGGGATCGCCCGCGCCCGGGCGGCCACGCTGCTCATGCTGGCCCTGCCCGGCTCGGCCTACCTCTACAACGGCGAGGAACTGGGCCTGCCCGAGGTTCTCGACCTGCCCGACGAGCTGCGCCAGGACCCGGCGTTCCGGCGCACCGGCGAGAGCCGCGACGGCTGCCGGGTGCCGATTCCCTGGACGGCCGCCCCGGGCTGCGGCTGGCGGGAGCCGTGGCTGCCGATCCCCGAGTCGTGGGCCGAGCTGTCGGCCGAGGTCCAGGAGGACGACCCCGGCTCCACGCTGAACCTCTACCGGGCCGCGCTGAAGATCCGCAAGGAGCACCCGGCGCTCGGCGGCGGCACGCTCACGTGGCTCGACTCCCCCAAGGACGTGCTCATCATCGAGCGCGACCCCGGGCTGATCGTGGTGCTCAACACCGGCGAGGAGGCGGTGCGCCTCGACCTGCCGGGCGAGATCCTGCTGTCCAGCGGCCCGCTGCCGGGCGACGGAACGGTTCCGCCGGACACCGCGGTCTGGCTCCAACGCTGACCATTGGGAGAATCTTTCCCTTTACACGACATACGCCAGTAAACACGCTCGGTAGCCTCGGTGGGTGTCAGCCCTGTGGGCGAGATCCCTACGGGGACGCGTCACCCTCATCGCGACGGCCGTGGCCGCCCTCGTGCTGATCCCGGTGGGCATCGGCGGGGTCGCCGTGTCGCGGTCACTGGTCGAGGCCAGCGTGTTCAACGACACCAGAGACACGGCCGAGCGCGTGGCGTACGAGATGCGCGGGGGCACCCTCCCCATGGGCGCCGCCATCCCCGTGCCGAACCCGTCGGTCGACCTGATCCAGGTCGTCGGGTCCAATGGGCGCGTCCTGGCCACGAGTGACGCGGCCAGGAACCTGCCGCCGCTCAGCAACGTGCACCCCACGATCGAGCACCGGATCGTCAGCACCACCAACTGCCTGCCGACCGAGTGCGTGCACCTGTCGGCGGTCAGGGTGACGATGTTCGCCGACTCGCCCGTCGTCTACGCGGGCCGCAGGACGCCCGAACTGCTGGCCACGCGCATCCTCGAGGCCGTCGTGTTCGCCGAGATCGCCGTGCTCGTCGCGCTGGCCGGCTGGGCCACGTGGCTGGTCACCGGGCGAGCCCTGCGGCCGGTCGCGACCATGCGGGCGGAGCTGGACGCGGTGCACACCGGCGACCTCAGCAGCCGCGTCACGCAGCCGCCGAGCGAGGACGAGGTGGCCCAGCTCGCCAAGTCCATCAACGGCACGCTGGCCCGGCTGGAGCGCTCGGCCGAGCAGCAGCGCCAGTTCGCCTCCGACGCCTCGCACGAGCTGCGGACCCCGATCGCGGGGCTGCGCGCCCAGCTCGAGAGCGCCCAGCTCTACCCGGAGGACACCGACCTCGAGACGCTGGTGCACAGCGCCCTGCGCGACACCGACCGCCTGGAGGCCATCATCACGGACCTGCTCCTGCTGGCCAGGATCGGCTCCCGGGTGGACGCGGCCAAGGAGCGGGTGGACCTCGCCGAGCTGGTCCGCCAGGAGCTCGGCACCCGCAGCGACAAGATCCCCGTGACCGCCGACCTCGCCGAAGGGGTGACGGTCGACGGCGTACGCCTCCAGCTCGCCAGGGTGCTGACGAACCTGCTCGACAACGCCGAGCGGCATGCCGAGCACTTCGTGGAGGTCACGGTCGCCAGGGAGGACGGCACGGCCGTGCTGTCGGTCGAGAACGACGGCGTGGAGATCGCCGAGGAGGACCGCGAGCGCATCTTCGAGCGCTTCACCCGTCTGGACGCCGCCCGCAGCCGCGACGCCGGCGGCACGGGCCTCGGCCTGGCCATCGCCCGGGACGTGGCGATGGCGCACCACGGCCAGATCACCGTGGAGGACCGCCCGGGCGGCGCGCGCTTCGTCCTGCGACTTCCCGCCGTTTAGCGCGAATCAGTAGAATTCGGGCACCCATGTCGTGGATCATGGAGCCATGACAGAAGAAGTGCCGCAGGGCGTTGACCCGCACATTCCCAACGCGGCGCGCATGTACGACTACTTCCTGGGCGGCAAGGACAACTTCCAGGCCGACCGGGAACTGGCCGAACTGGTGCTGAGCGTGCTGCCGGAGACCCGCGACGGCACACGGGAGAACCGGGCCCTGATCGGCCGGGTGGTGCGCTACCTGTGCGAGCAGGGAATCACGCAGTTCCTCGACCTGGGCTCCGGCCTTCCCGCGCAGGAGAACGTGCACGAGGTCGCCCACCGGCACAACCCCGAGGCCCGCGTGGTCTACGTGGACAACGACCCGGTGGTGGCCGCACACGGCAGGGCGATGCTGGCCGACCCGAACCGGGTGGCCATGGTGCTGGGCGACGCACGCCGGCCGGAGGAGATCCTCAACGACCCGGACGTACGCAACCTGCTGGACTTCGACCGGCCGATCGCCGTGCTCATGATGTTCCTGCTGCACCTGATTCCCGACGAGGACGACCCGCAGGGTTTCGTGGCCGCCTACCGCGAGGCGATGGCGCCGGGCAGCTATCTGGCCATCACCCACGTGGGCAGCGACCACCACTCGGAGCTGACGGCCCGGGTGAGCGAGTTCTACCAGCGGGCCAACATGCCGTTCAGGCCGCGACCCGGCAAGGAGATCGCGGCCTTCTTCGGTGACTTCGAGCTCATCCCGCCGGGCCTGGCCAACGGGATGGCGCAGGAGCTGGTGTGGCCGTTCGCCGACCCCAACCAGCCGATCTTCCTCGACGAGGAGATGGCCCGCATGGGTTACGCCGGCATCGGCCGGAAGCTCCCCTCCTAGACGGGCGACATCGCCCTGTCGCCGGGCTCGGGCTCCGGCTGCTCGTCCTCGTCCAGCAGCGTCGCCTCGTCGAACGGCGCCTGCCCGGCCAGCACCTGGCCCGCGCGCTCCCGGTCGAACTCGCCCGTCCAGGTGCCGATGAGCACGGTGGCCACGGCGTTGCCGGCGAAGTTCGTCAGCGCCCTCGCCTCGGACATGAACCGGTCGATGCCCACGATGAGGCCCACGCCGTCGACCAGATCGGGCCGGTGCGCCTGCAGGCCGCCGGCCAGTGTGGCGAGACCGGCGCCGGTCACGCCCGCCGCGCCCTTGGACGCGACCATCATGAACAGCAGCAGTGCCACCTGCTCGCCGAACTCCAGCGGCGAGCCGGTCGCCGAGGCGATGAACAGCGTGGCCATCGTGAGGTAGATGGCGGTGCCGTCGAGGTTGAAGGAGTAGCCGGTCGGCACGGTGATGCCCGCGACGGTCTTGCTGACGCCCAGGTGCTCCATCTTGGCGATGAGCCTGGGCAGCGCCGTCTCCGAGGACGACGTGGAGAGGATCAGCAGGAACTCCCGGCCCAGGTAGCGCAGCAGCGACCACAGGTTGATCCGGGCGATCAGCCACAGCATCGGGCCGAGCACCGCGCCGACGAACACCAGGCAGGTGATGTAGAAGGCGACCATGATGATCCCCAGGCTCTTGAGCGCCTCGATCCCGGTGGCGCCCACCACGGCCGCGATCGCACCGAACGCCCCCACCGGTGCCACCCACATGATCATGGCGAGGACGCGGAAGACGAGCCGCTGGAAGTGCTCCACACCCCGCAGGAGCGGCGCGCCCTTGGCGCCCATGGCCTGGATCGCGAACCCGGACAGCAGCGCCACGAGCAGCGCCTGCAGCACCGATCCCGCGGTCAGCGCCGACACCAGCGTGTCGGGGATGATGCCGAGCAGGAAGTCGACCGTGCTGCTCCCGGCGCCCTTGGCCGCCTCCGTCGCGGCCGCCTGCTTGGCGGTCTCCGTGAGCTGGAGCCCGGCGCCCGGGTGGATGACGTTGCCGACCACCAGGCCGATGAGCAGGGCTACTGTGGACATGACCAGGAAGTAACCGAGTGCCAGGCCGCCGACCTTGCCGACCTTGGCCGCCTGTCTGACCGAGCCGATGCCGAGCACGATCGTGCAGAAGATGATCGGCCCGATCACCATTTTGATCAGCGACACGAAGCCGGTGCCGAGAGGTTTGAGTTCCTTCCCGACGTCCGGCCAGATGAATCCGACCACGATCCCGAGCAGGACCGCCGCGATGACGGCGAGGTAAAGGTAGCGAGTGCGATCGCGCATAGGGGGGTTCTCCAGCGGTTTCGAAGGAACTTCTGGTTGTGCGACTATGCGCTGCACAAGTGACCCAAGTCACCATTGAGTAAGTTTCGTTCACGAAGAAGGTTCACCATGCGGCGCTGGAGCCTGGCGGGGCAGATGCTGGTCCTGCAACTGCTCGTGGTCCTGGTCACGGCCACCGGCGGCGCCGCGCTCGCCCTGGTGCAGGCGCACGAGCTGCTCAACCAGGAGGCCGCCAACACGGCCAGGGGCGTGGCGGTGAGCGTGGCCGCCTCACCCTACGTGCTGGAGGCCCTGGACCGCCCGGACCCCACGGCGCGGCTGCAGCCGTACGCGGAGCGGGTCCGCGCGGCCTCCGGCGTCGACTTCGTCACGATCATGAAGCCGGACGGCACCCGCTACACCCACCCGAACCCGGCGGAGATCGGCAAGCGCTTCCGCGGCAACACCGGTCCGGCGCTGGCGGGCCGGACGTTCACCGAGACCTACACCGGCACGCTCGGCCCGTCCCAGCGGGCCGTCACGCCCGTCATGTCGGGCGGCCGGGTGGTCGCGCTGGTCAGCGCCGGCATCAGGATCGACAGGATCAGCGCGTGGCTGCGCGACCAGTATGCCGTGGGCGCGCTCTTCGTGGCGCTCGCCCTCGGCCTGGGCGCCGCCGGCACGTGGCTGGTCACCGCGCGGCTGCGCCGCCAGACCCACGGGCTCGGCCCGGTGGAGCTGGGCCGCATCCACGACCACCACGACGCGGTCCTGCACGCCGTCAGGGAGGGGCTGCTGCTCGTCGGCAGGGACGGCACGCTGACGCTGTGCAACGACGCCGCCCGGCTGCTGCTCGGCCTCCCCGGTGACGCCGAGGGGCGGCACCTGGACGAGCTGGGGCTCGCCGACGTACTGGCGGCCGACGAGGAGCGCGTCCACCTGGTCGGCGACCGGCTCCTGGCGGTGAACAGCGCGGCCAGCAGGCTCGGTACGGTCGTCACCGTACGGGACCACACCGAGCTGCAGGCGCTGACCGGCCAGCTCGACGCCGAGCGCGGCTTCGCCGACACGCTGCGCTCGGCCGCGCACGAGGCCGCCAACCGGCTGCACACCGTCATCACGCTGGTGGAGCTGGGCCGTACCGAGCAGGCCATCGCGCTCGGCACCGCCGAGCTGCGGGCGGCGCAGGACCTGACCGACCGGGTGGTGGGCTCGGTACGCGAACCGGTGCTCGCGGCGCTGCTGCTGGGCAAGAGCGCGGAGGCGGCCGAGCGCGGCCGCGAGCTGCTGATCAGCCCGGACAGCAAGCTCGACGACCTGGGGCTCGACCCGCGCGAGCTGGTCACGATCGTGGGCAACCTGGTCGACAACGCCATCGACGCGGCCACCCGGGTGGAGGTGCACGTACGCTCCGACGAGGAGGAAGTCCTGATCAGGGTGGCCGACAACGGTCCCGGGCTGACCGATCCCGCGGCCTTCTCCAAGGGCTGGACCACCAAGGGCGACGGGCACGGCCTCGGGCTGGCGCTGGTGGGGCAGGCGGTGCGGCGGCTGCGCGGCACCATCGACGTGGCTGGCTCGGCGTTCACCGTCCGGCTCCCGCTCCCACCACCCCGCTGCACCCCCGACCCGAACCGGACGTCACCACCCGCCCCGGACCCGAACCAGCCGCCGCCCGCGCCGCGCCCGGCCCTGACACCGCCGCCCGGATCAGGCCCAGATGCGGCGCCGCGGCCCGAGCCACGCCCCGCACCGGGTCCCGGGCCGCAACCTGGGCGCGCGCCAGGTGCGAGCGCCGAGCCGTCGTCGGGAGCGTGGGCCGAGCCGGGCGCGGGGACCCAGCCGGACGCGGGCACGAGGGCCGAGCCGGGACCCGGAGCGGGGGCGGGGCGATGATCTCGGTGCTGGTCGTCGAGGACGAGGAGATAACCGCCGAGGCCAACCGCATCTACGTGGAGCGGGTGCCCGGGTTCGAGGTGGCCGGGGTGGCCCGCTCCGGCGGCGAGGCGCTGCGCTTCCTGCGCAAGAGGCCCGTGGACCTCATCCTGCTCGACCTGTACCTGCCGGACATGCACGGCCTGGAGGTGTGCCGCGCCGTCCGCGCCGGCGGCCTGATGTGCGACATCATCGCCGTCACCTCCGCCCGCGACCTGGCCATGGTCCGCTCGGCCGTGTCGCTGGGCATCTCCCAGTACCTGCTCAAGCCGTTCACGTTCGCGACACTGCTCGAGAAGCTGACCCGTTATGCGAGGTTCAAGGAGGAAGCGGGCGTCGCCGTCGGCCAGGGCGACGTGGACCGCGTCCTCGGCACCCTCAGAGGCAGCTCGGAGCTGCCGAAAGGCATGTCCAGGGACACCCTCGACGCCGTCGCCGCCAAGCTGCGGGAGCGACCGGAGGGCATGGCCGCCCAGGCCGTGGCGGATGCGATAGGAGTGTCCCGCGTGACGGCCCGCCGATACCTGGAACACCTGGTGGAGCTCGGTATGGCGGCCCGCATCCCGCAGTACGGCGGGGTGGGTCGGCCAGAGTTGCTCTACCGGATCCCCATGGAAAGTTAATGATGGTGACGCTGGCCGTTCAATCCGGACCCTTAGCTTCTGGGTGCAATCCGATGCACTGAGGAGACACCTTGCGAGTCCTGGCCGTAGTTCCCGCCCGCGGAGGTTCGGCGGGCGTACCCCTGAAGAACCTCGCCCTGGTCGGGGGCGTCCCGCTGGTCACCCGCGCGGTGCGGGCGTGCCTGCGTGCCGAGCTCGTGGATCAGGTCGTGGTCAGCACCGACCACGCCGAGATCGCCGAGACCGCCCGCGAGGCCGGCGCGCTCGTCGTCGACCGGCCCGAGGAGCTCGCCGGCGCCACCGCCTCCAGCGAGTCGGCGGTGCTGCACGCGCTCGACACGCTCGGCGAGGACCCCGAAGTGGTCGTGCTCGTGCAGTGCACGAGCGCGTTCATCGACCCCGACGACCTGTCCGCGGCCGTGCGCAAGGTGCTCGACGGCGAGGCCGACTCGGTGGTGTCGGGGCTGCCCACGCACGAGTTCCTGTGGACGGCCACGGGCGCCGGCGTCAACCACGACCCCGCCGTCCGGCCGCGCCGGCAGGACCGCGACCCCCAGTTCCGCGAGAACGGCGCCTTCTACGTCATGCGCACCTCCGGGCTGCGCGCGCACGGCCACCGCTTCTTCGGCAAGACCGCCGTGCAGCAGGTGCCGCCGCAGCACGCCATCGAGGTGGACAACCCCGAGGACCTGGAGCTGGTACGCGCGCTCGCCCCGTTCCTGGACGCGCCGGAGCCGATCGACGTCGACGCCGTGATCACCGACTTCGACGGCGTGCACACCGACGACCGCGCCTACGTCGACTCCGACGGGCGCGAGATGGTGCTGGTCAGCCGCTCGGACGGGATGGGCGTGTCGCTGCTGCGCCGCTCCGGCGTCAAGATCTTGATCATGTCGACCGAGCACAACCCGGTCGTGGCCGCCCGCGCCCGCAAGCTGGGCGTGCCCGTGCTGCAGGGCCTGACCGAGAAGCGCACGGTGCTGCGCGACTGGTTGCGCATCGAGGGCCTCGACCCGGCCCGCGTGGCCTACGTCGGCAACGACGTCAACGACCTGGGCCCGATGGCCGAGGTGGGCTGGCCGATCGCCACCCCCGACGCCCACCCGCGGGTGCGCGCCGCCGCCCGGGTGGTGCTGACCAGGCCGGGCGGGTCCGGCGCCGTGCGCGAGCTGTGCGACCGCGTCGTGGCCGCCCGCCCCGAGGCGCCCGCCGCGGAGACCAGGACCCGGCCCAGGCTGGGCCCCGTCGCGATCGGCGACGTGCTGGTCGGCGACAGCGAGCCCGTCTACGTGATCGGCGAGATCGGCATCAACCACAACGGCGACCTCGACATCGCCCGGCGGCTCATCGACGTGGCCGCGGACGCGGGGTGCCAGGCGGTCAAGTTCCAGAAGCGCACCCCGGCGATCTGCGTGCCCGAGGAGCAGAAGGGCCAGATCAGGCAGACGCCGTGGGGCGAGATGACGTACCTGGAGTACAAGGAGCGGACCGAGTTCGGCCACGACGAGTACCGGCAGATCGCGAAATACTGCGACGAGCGCGGCCTGCACTGGTTCGCCTCCCCGTGGGACGTGCCCTCCGTCGAGTTCCTGGAGGAGATGGACGTCCTGGTGCACAAGGTGGCCTCGGCGAGCGTCGCCGACCACGAGCTGCTGCGCGTCCTGGCCGCGACCGGCAAGCCGATCATCCTGTCGACCGGCATGTCCACGCTGTCGGAGATCGACGCGGCCGTGGAGATCCTCGGCACCGAGAAGCTGATCATGATGCACGCGACGTCCACCTACCCGCTGCCTCCCGAGGAGGCGAACCTGCGCACGATCACCACGCTCAAGGACCGCTACGGCGTACCGGTGGGCTATTCGGGCCACGAGCGGGGCCTGCAGATCTCCCTGGCCGCGGTCACGCTCGGCGCGGTGTGCGTGGAGCGGCACATCACCCTGGACCGGACGATGTGGGGCTCCGACCACGCCGCCTCGCTGGAGCCGGCCGGGCTCGAACACCTCGTGCGCGACATCCGGATCATCGAGCAGGCCATGGGCGACGGCGTCAAGCGCGTCTTCCCCGGCGAGGAGGCCCCCAAGGCCCGCCTGCGCCGGGCGACCGTCTGACCGTCACCACCAGGAGAACGAACCCTTGATCACCCTCTCGGTCGTCGTGCCGATTCGTGACGGCGAGCGTTTCATCGCCGACGCGCTCACCTCGCTCTGCCGCAACGCGCGGCACGACTTCGAGTTCATCGTCGTCGATGACGGATCCGTGGACGCCACGGGAGACATCATCGACGACTTCCGACGCGACCTGCCCGGTCTGACCGTGTTGCGCAATCCCGAGCCCGTGGGGCTCGCGGACGCGCGCAACACGGGCCTGTCGGCTGCCTCCGGGACGTACGTCACGTTCATGGACGGCGACGACTGGCTCGCTCCCGGCTACCTGGCCCGGCTCGTCGCCGCCATCGACGGGCTCGGCTGCGACTTCGTCCGGGTGGACCACGTGCAGGTCGAGGGCCGCAAGCGGGTGGTGCACCGGGCCCCGGCGGCGCGCAGGGACACGGTGCTCGACCCGCGCCAGGCGATCCTGCCGGCGAACGTGCGGACCATGGTGGACTACCCGTACGCCTGGGCCGGGATCTACCGCCGCTCCCTGCGCGACCTGCTGTACTTCCCCGGCTCCCTGCACACCGCCGAGGACCGGCCGTGGATCTGGCGGCTGCACCGGGAGGCCGCCACGTTCGCCGTGGTGTCACTGGCCGGGGTGTTCTACCGCCGGATGGTGGCCGGGTCGCTGACGCAGGTCGGCGACGAGCGGCAACTGCACTTCTTCGACGCCTTCCAGCTGGTGTTCAAGGACCTGGAGCCGGAGTTCATGCCCAAGGCGGTGCGCAACTTCTGCGCGCTGCTGGCCCACCACCTGGAGATCGGCGGCCGGTTCACGCCCGCGCTGCGCGCCCGCTTCGAGGAGCGCGGCGCGCAGATGGTGCGCGGGCTGCCCCCGGACCTGGTGTCCGAGTCGGTGGCGCGGATGTCCGCCGAACGCGAGGCCACGCTGCGGACCCTGGTGCCCGACCTGCCCCCCAGCCCGCACGTCCGGGTCCGCCGTGACCGGGAGGAGCCATAGTGAAGGTGTTCTACGCCTCGACGCTGTTCGGGGCGATGTCGCTGGCCGCCGCGATCGACGACGGCCGTTTCGGCGACGGGCGGCGCGTGCTCATCGTGTCGAACAACGCGGCCATCCCGGAGGTGGCGCTGCCGCTCGACCAGACGCCCGGCTTCGCGGTGCTGCGCTCACGCTTCGACGAGGTCTACTCCTGGAACGAGCTCATCGCGCCGCTGCACCCGTCGGACTGGCGGGCGCGCGTCATCGAGGTGCCGATGATGGAGCGCCTCGTCCGCTCCCACCTGGGGCTGGACGGCGTCGAGGAGCTGGTGCTGGAGTCGATCGCGGTGCCGCCCGCGCGCACGATCGCGGGCCTGGTGCGCGACTGCCCGATCACGGTCTACTCCGACGGGCTGATGAGCTACGGCCCGACCCGCGACCCGCTGCCCGCCGAGATCTTCCGCCGCATCGGCCGGCTGATCCACCTGGACCTGGTGCCGGGCCTGACGCCGCTGCTGCTCAGCGAGTACGGCGTCGCCCCCGAGATCCTGCCCGGCGAGCGCTTCCTGGAGATCGTGGCCGAGGTCACCTCCACCGCTCCCGACATGCTGCCCGGCCAGGCCATCATCCTCGGCCAGTACCTGTCGGCGCTGGATATCGTCACGCCGGAGGAGGAGGCGGAGCTGCACGAGACGATGCTGAAGGCGCTGGCCGCCCGCGGCTACAAGAGCATCGTGTTCAAGCCGCATCCGGCCGCCGGGCGCCGGCACGCCCAGCTGATGCGGGCCGCCGCCGAGCCCCTGGGGGTGCGCCTGGCGGTGGCCGGGGAGAGCGTGCCGGCCGAGGTGTGCTTCGCCGCGCTGCGGCCCGAGCTGGTCGTGGGCTGCTTCTCCACCGGCCTGGTGACCGCGCAGCGGTATTTCGGGCTGCCGGTCGCCTCCTACGGCACGCGGCTGGTGCTCGACCGGCTCTCGCCGTACGAGAACAGCAACCGGATCCCGGTCACGATCGTGGACGCGCTGCTGCCGAGGCTGTCGCCGGACGGCCGCATCGAGCAGCCTCCGGGCGTGGACCTGCCGGCGCTGGTGCGCGCTGTGGGCTACTGCATGCAGGCCGAGACCTATCCCGACCTGCGGCCGGCGGCCCTCGAGTTCGACGCCCGCTACTTCAAGCGCAAGCGCCTGGAGACGCTGGGCCTGGTGGCCAGGCCCACCGCGCTGACACGGCTGCGCAGGAAGATCAGGTCGGCGATCTGATCACCCGCGTCAGGGCCCTCGGTTTTCACCTGAGGGCCCTGACGCGCCTCAGTTGAGCGCTTTCAGGTAGCGGCGCATGCGCCGCTTGGCCTTGAAGCCGGCCCGCAGCATCGTGGGCGGCACCTCCACCCGCAGCCTGGCCCGGCGCCGCGCGGCCGCGTGCTCGGGCCCGTCCAGCAGCGACTTCGCGGGCACCCGCGGCCGCGAGATCACCAGCGCGGTCAGCAGCCCCGCCCAGTCGTCGCGCTCGGCCGGGTGGAAGTAGTTCGCCGCGCACCAGACGGCCGAGGCCGTGCGGAAGTCACCGGCGGCCAGGTCGTCGAGGGTGCCCACCAGGTCGCTGCCCTCGAACACCAGGTTGATCATGTCGGCGTTCACGCCGAAGTCGCTCAGCACCAGCGACGGCACGTTCATCGCGATGGCCTCCAGCGCCGCCGTCGAGCTGACCGTGACGAACCCGGCCGCCCGCGCGAGCTGGTCGTGCATCGGCCCGGCGGCGAACGACAGCCGTCCCGGCTCGCCCATCTCCCGCCACAGCCGCTGGTAGTGGTGGCGCTCGTTGTGCGTCTGCCGCTCGTCCTCCAGCGCCCGCAACTTGACCACCACGTCCAGTCCGGGGCGCTGCGCGGCCAGCTCGGCCAGCGCCAGCAGGATCCGCTCACGCTCCTCGCGCTGGCGCGGCACCTTGGCCTGGGTGGCGAACACGACCCGGTTCCCGCCCTGGGCGAGCGCCCCGGGACGCAGGAACGGAAGCCGGGCCAGGCCCACCGCCCCTCCCCCGCCGAGCCGGTCGGCGATCGCGGAGAACTCGGCCACCTCGCGCTCGCTGTGCACGACGAACAGGTCGCAGCCGCTGCGGAACAGCCACGCCTTCTCCGTCGCCGGCACCGAGATGCCCGGCAGCCCGCTGACGAACACCGGCCGCGGCCGCAGCCCCGCGAACACCTCGGCCACCAGCACGTCGACGACCGGGCCTGTGCAGGCCACGAGGATCACGTCGGGCCGCGTACGCTCGGCCGCGCGCCGTACCGACCGGGCCGACACCACCGGCGGCGGCTCCCGGTCGCCCACGGCGGCGGCGATCTGCTCGGGCGAGGGCGCGATGGGCGTGCGCACCACGACCAGCTCCGTCTCACAGCCCTCGGGCAGGTCGGCGAGCAGGCAGGCCGCCCACTTCAGGTACGAGTCGGAGTCGGCGACCGCCAACACTTTCAACCGGACACTCCAGTCAGATGCGAGCGCAGGGCGGGCGCCGCCCTGCTGGTCCACCAGTCATCGGGAACGTCCACGGGCTCGACGGCGACACCGCGCGGGCTGAGCAGCACCCGCAGCGAGGTGATCGCCGTCGAAGGGAGGCTGAGCACGCGCTGGCTCGGGTCCAGGCCGCGCAGCGTCAGCTCGGCGGGCGCGCCCGCGTCGTGCACGGTGATGCCGGGCCGCGCCCGGATCAGCGCCACGTCCACCGGGTCCTCGCGGCGGTGCGGGTAGTACGCGACCGGCTCCTGCGAGGCCAGGTCCGTCAGCCAGCGCAGGTAGTGGTCGCGGTGCACCAGGCCGTTCCTGACGAGCGAGGTGCCCAGGACGACCGTGCGCTCGGCGGGGCCCTCGGCGCTGGGCGGCTGGGAACGCAGCCAGGCGAAGTCGTGGCGGACCAGATCGACGCCCGCCCGGCGGACCGCTTCCTCCAGGTCCTTGCCGACGCTCAGCGCGGTGAAGACCGAGACCTTGCTCAGGCGCAGCCGCAGCGCGGCCGCCAGGCCGAGCGCGGCGCGCAGCGCAGAGGGCTTCGCACGGGCCCGCAGCAGCGGCCGGAACGGCCCCGCGGCCAGCAGCTCCAGCAGCTGGATCGTGGCGAGCCCGTCGTCGACGACGACGATGCGGCCGGGGTTGGAGATGAGCCAGCGCAGCTGCACCTTGCCGGAGAAGGCGTCGCCCACGGCCTGCACGCGCCTGGGCATGCGCTCGCGCGGCTCGCCCAGCTCCAGGCCGGCGGGCAGCTCAAGAGAGCCCAGCTCCCGGCGTGTGGCCTTCAACGGTCGCAGCCCCGCCCGCGGCACGACGACCGTGGCGGGACCGAGCAGCCCGGCATGATGGGCCTCGACGGCGCACAGCATCTGGAGCGGGGACTCCACCCAGGCCGACGCCTGTTCGACCACTCGTTGCCCTCCCAGCCGGGTGATGGCCCGTTCACGACCGCTTCAAGCTAGCCCGGCCGACTTAAGCCGCCAGAAACGGTGCGTGAACAATGGAGGGCATGAATTCGCTCTTGCTCAACACCGACGGCGTGCAGATCCCGCAGCTCGGGTTCGGCGTCTGGCAGATCCCGGGCGACCAGGCCGAGCAGGCCGTGACGATCGCCTTGGAGGCCGGCTACCGGCACGTCGACACCGCCGCCGCCTACGGCAACGAGGAGGGCGTCGGCCGGGCCGTGCGCGGCAGCGGACTGCCGCGCCACAAGCTGTTCGTCACCACGAAGCTCTGGAACTCCGACCACCACCGCGCCGAGCAGGCCTTCGACGAGAGCCTGGCCCGGCTGGGCCTCGACTACGTCGATCTCTTCCTCATCCACTGGCCGGTCCCGAAGCAGGACAAGTACGTCCAGGCGTGGAAGGCCCTCGAAAAGATCTACCGTGACGGGCGGGCCAAGGCCATCGGCACCTCCAACTTCACCGCCGGGACCCTGACGCGGCTGATGGACGAGACCGGCATCAGGCCGTCGATCAACCAGATCGAGTTGCACCCGTACCTGCAGCAGCGCGAGATGCGCGCCTTCCACGAGGCCAACGGCATCCTGACCGAGGCGTGGAGCCCGCTCGGCCGGGGCAAGGGGCTGCTGGCCGACCCGGCGCTGGCCGTGCTGTCGGGGAAGTACGGCAAGACGCCCGCCCAGATCGTGCTGCGCTGGCACCTGCAGCTCGGCAACGTCGTCATCCCCAAGTCCGCGACCCCGTCGCGCATCGCCGAGAACATCGACGTGTTCGACTTCCTCCTCGACGCCGAGGACATGGCCGCGATCGGCGCGATGAACCGCAACCGGCGGATAGGACCCGACCCCGACACGTTCAGCATGACCTGAGTACGATCTGCCCTTGTGCGGGACTTTACTTGGGGCATAGCGGCGACCGGCGGCATCGCGCGTACCGTGGGGGCGGCCATCGTGGCCGAGCCCGGGATGCGGGTGGCCGCCGTCGGGTCCAGGAACCTCGGCCGGGCGCAGGCCCTGGCCGCGACGCTGGGCGCGGAGTCGGCCTACGACTCCTACGAGCGGCTGTGCGCCGATCCGGCCGTGGACGCGATCTACGTGGCGACGCCGCACGCCCAGCACCTGCAGGTCGCCGAGGCCGCCATCGCCGCCGGCAAGGCCGTGCTGTGCGAGAAGCCGCTCGCGGCGACCGTCGACGACGCCGAGAAGATGGTCCGGCTGGCGCGTGAGGCGGGCGTCTTCCTGATGGAGGCCATGTGGATGAGGTTCAACCCCCTCATCCAGAAGATCGCCGCCGATCCCCGCTTCGGGGAGATCCGCTCGGTGCAGGCGTCCTTCGGCTTCACCCTGCCCTATGATCCCGCGCATCGGCTGTGGGCGCCGGAGCTGGGCGGCGGGGCCCTGCTCGACCTGGGGATCTACCCGTTCGGGCTGGCCCAGCTGCTGCTCGGCATGCCCTCCGGCATGCGCGTCACCGGCTCGCTGGCGCCGAACGGCGTGGACGCCGAGGCCGCCGGCGTGCTGCTCTACCCCGGCGGCAGGCACGCCCTCGTGGAGACCTCATTGCTCGGGAACCACCCGAACCAGGCCTGCGTGGTGGGGACGGGGATGCGGGCGGACATCCAGGCGCCGTTCTGGGCGCCGCAGCGGATCGTCCTGACCGGGCCCTCCATGGAGCCGGAAGAGCATCTGCTCGATCCGGCCGACAACGGGTACGCCGGGGAGCTTCGCGAGGTCCGCGCCGCGACGGCCGAAGGCAGGACCGAAAGTTCGATCATGCCGCTTGACGAATCCCTTGCCATGATGGGCCTTCTGGCCGACGCCCGCCGGCAACTCGCCTAGCTGGCGTTTTATGTAGTTGTAATCCACTTGTCTTATGCATTACCTTATGGGGCATTCCGCAGCACATGTCCGGTTTATCCGGAGATGTCCGACCATCGCGTACGAGATCACAGGATCCACCTGTGACCGCTGAATCCGCCTGAGGGCGGAACCGGGGACCCACGTCCTTTGGGGTGAATCGGCACTTCGGTGCCGTAGGGCAGCTTCCACGTCCGAACCCGTCAGCTAACCCGGTAAGCGGTATGGAAGCAAGGAGTAACCCCCTCGATGGCCAAGCACCCCATTTCCGCTGCCCCAAAGATCTACTTCGCTCACGCCGCCCTCTGCGCAGCCGTCGTCGTCTCAGCCTTGGGCGCTCACACCGCCACGGCGTACGCCGCCACCATCAAGGCCGGGCATCCGGTCACCACGGTCAACGACCGCCCCGAAGCCGACTCCGCCAAGCGCGGACAAGTCCGGGTCAACGTCACCGCCTCCCAGGTCCTGGCCCTGGCCAAGTCCCAGGTCGGCACCACCGAGAACGCCGCCGGCGGCGGCACCCCGTACCAGCAGTGGTACGCCAACTCGCAGCGAGCCGCCGAGACCCTCGCCCGCGACGGCGGCACCCGCACCGAGTACCTGAACGCCCCCTGGTGCGCGATGTTCGTCTCCTGGGTCGGCGAGCACACCGGCGCCCGCCCGCAGGTCGGCTGGGACGCCTGGACCGTCGCCCACGCCAAATGGTTCGCCGCCAACAACCGCTTCGGCACCGTCCCCAAGCCCGGCGCCATCGTGTTCTTCTCCTGGAAGGGCAGCAAGAACATCAAGGACATCCAGCACGTCGGGTTCGTCGAGAAGGACAACCAGGACGGCACCATCACCACCATCGAGGGCAACACCGGCAACGGCCGCGTCGAAGAGCGCGTCCGGCCGACGGCGCAGGTCGTCGGCTACGGCTACCCCCAGTACGCCGGCTGAGCCCCCGCAGCCGGAAGGAGCGCGCGCCCCACGCGGGGCGCGCGCTCCTGTTTCAGCCGTCCATGAGCGCCAGGTAGCCGTCCTCCAGCGTGGGCTCGGCCGGCCGCGCGCCCGGATCCGGCGGCGCCGCCGCCACCACCCGGTAACGCATCCCCGCCCCCTCCGGCAGCGCCGACACCACCCGCCCCGCGGCCGGCGCCGCGCCCGCCGTGGTCACCGTCCACACCCGCCGGTCGGCATGCGAGACCAGCTCCCGCACCGTCCCCTGGAACGCCAGCCGCCCCTTGGCCAGCACCGCCAGCATCTGGCACGTCTGCGCCACGTCGTCCACGATGTGCGTGCTCAGCAGCACCGTACGGTCGCCGGCCAGCTGCGACAGCAGCATGCGGAACCGGATCCGCTCCTCCGGGTCCAGCCCCGTCGTCGGCTCGTCCACGATCAGCAGCCGCGGATCGGCCAGCAGCGCCTGCGCGATGCCCACCCGCCGCAGCATGCCCCCGGAGAACCCCTTCAGCTTGCGATCCGCCACCTCCGGCAGTCCCACCAGCTCAAGCAACTCGCTGATCCTGCGCCGCCGCGCCGACCTGGAGTGCAGGCCCTTCAGCAACGCGATGTAGTCCAGGAAGCGCCGGGCGCTCAGATCCGGGTAGACCCCCAGGTCCTGCGGCAGGTAGCCGAGCACCCGCTGCACCGCCAGCCGCCCCTCCGCCGTCGCCACGTCGTGGCCGCCGATCATCACCCGGCCCGCGGTCGGCCGCAGCAGCCCGGACAGGATCCGCATGAGCGTGGTCTTGCCCGCGCCGTTGGAGCCCAGCAGGCCGTACATGCCGGTCGGCACCACCAGGCTCAGCTCGTCCAGGGCACGCGTGCCGCCCTTGAAGGTCTTGGTCAGGCCGGAAACGTCGATACGCATGTCAGTCCTCGCTTCTGGACGCATGGAGACGGACCAGGGACAGCACGGCCGCGGCCAGCACGATCATCACGCCGATCCACAGCCCGGCGGTCGCCGGGGTGTGATCGGGGCGCAGGAAGTCGAGCACGGCCGCCGGATCGGGCCCGTAGTCGATCGGGTACGGGGCGATGATGCCGTACCTGACGTACTCACCGGTCGCCGAGAAGATCGTGTGCGACAGCGTGGGCATCATGGTCGCCGGGATCAGGTTGCCCCAGAACCAGTAGGCCACGAACAGCACGCGGAACATCATCGGCGGCAGCAGCAACGGCCCCGCGAACGCCAGCGCCCCTATGAACACCAGCCCCGGCAGGACAGAGGCCAGGAAGGTCAGCGCCGCCCACCCGAGTGCCGACGGCTGCCCTTCGACGATCGCGTACAGCAGCGCCCGCCCGAAGTAGGCGATCGCGAACGGCACGGCGGTGGCCGCGCACGCCCCCGCCCACTTCCCGATCAGCCTCGCGGTGCGGCCGGACGGGGTGGCGTCCAGGAGCGGCTCCACACGCAGCACCCGGTCTCGCAGCGGCCGGTCAGCCAGCAGGGAGCCGTACACGATGGGCAGCAGGCTCACGAGGATCTGCGCCGCGACCGACATCGCCTGCCTGGCGACCGCCCCGTCATACGCGTTCAGGTCCAGCGTCCCGAACGGCAGGGTGGCCACGAGCACGGCGAAGACCAGTGCGTACACGATCCACAGCGACGGGCGGCGGACCTGCATGACGAACTCATAGCGCAGGGCGGCGATCATTCAGCCTCGCCTCGCAGGACGCGCTCGGCATTCCCGAGCAGCAGCCACGCCCCCACCGCCGGCGGCAGGGCGGTGAGCAGCAGGAACAAGCGGTTGAGCGGCCAGCCGTCGCTTTCCCATGAGGTGGTGGCAAACAGGTGCAGCACGCGGTACGCCGGGTTGTCCGCCAGGCCGCCGCCGAACAGCTGCTCCCCCGTCCACACGAACGCCACCAGCGCCGTGGCCGCCGCGGTGCCGCGCAGCGCCACGGCGCCGAAGAACCCGAGCGCCGCCAGCCACAGCGCCGGCGCCAGCCACACGAGCTGCCCGGCCGCCCCGCCGTACTCGAACCTCCACCAGCCGCTCGCCATCAGCGCCACCGAGACGGCCAGCGCGCACAGCGCCCCGCAGCCGAGCGCCACGGCCAGCCGGCGCAGCAGCGCCGCACGGTGGCCGTGTGGGATGGCCAGCCGCAGCTCGGTCACCGCGTCGCGGCCCGGCAGCGTGGCCGCGACCACGCCCGCCAGCAATGGCACGCCCCTCTCCAGCGCGCACATCACGAACCAGCGGGTGTTCTCCTCACGCGAGCCGAGCCAGGCTCCGGACACGGCGAGGAGCAGGGTGAAGGCGGCCAGCGCCGGAGGGCCGAGCAGGGCGGGCAGCCCCGCCCGCCGCGCCTCGTGCCGCCACAGATCAACAGGTTTCACGACGGTGAGTAGCGCCGCCCCGCCGCCCAGGTTCACCGCATGCACGTCAGTGACCGGCATGGCGGCGCCTCATAGGCTCGACGCGGCCCGCGAGCGCGATGGCCGCCCCCGCCAGCGCCACGGCCAGCCCGATCGTCCACGGCCCGCTCCACCAGATGACCAGATACCCATCCGGAACAGGCACATCGGTGAGCGCCAGCGCAGGCACGCTCCACGCCGCCAGCGCCACCCCGATCGCCCCACCCGGATGCCAGCACACCGACAGCAGCAGGCTCACCGCCGCCAGCAGCGCCATCGGCCCCAGCCAGGTCGTGACCAGCGCCACCACACCCGCCGGCGACCGCCCCGCCACTGCCAGCAAGCCCGAGGCCAGCAACGCCAGCACCAGGTCGTACCCGAACACCAGTGTGACCCGTGCGAGCAGCACCACACGCGGCGAGGTCGGCGTGACGGCCACCACCTCGAACGCGCGATCACGCTCCGGCCCGTAGAGCCCCGCCACGCCCAGCCCCGCCATCAGCGGCGCGCCCAGCCCCAGCACGGCCTCCGGAACCGCCCACCACACCATGGAGGACGCCACGCACACCGCCATCACCAGGAGCGAGGCCGCCCACACCCCCGGATGCAGCAGCCGCGCCTCCATCACCAGCAACTGCCACGCCCGCCGCGGCGCGGGCACCACATGCGCCCGCACGTCACCGAGCCCGCCCTCCGCCGCGGACGCGGCCAGCACCGCCGGGATGAGCTGATCCGCCGGCGGCGGCGCCGGGATCCCTTCCCGCTCAGGCCGGTTGTTCATGGAGACACTCCCTGAGTTTCGCCCGAGCCAGCCGCAACCGGCTCTTCACCGTGCCCACGGGGATCCCCAGGACCTCGGCGATGTCCTGAAGCGCCAGATCCTCCACGAAATGCAGCACGACCACCTCCCGCTGCGCCAGCGGCAGCCGCGCCAGCGCCGACTGCAGCCAGCCGCCGCCCACGGCCAGTTCCTCCGGTCCGGGCAGCTGATCGGCCCGCTCGTACGGCTCCGCGGCGGCCGGCGGCGGCGCGTTCCGCAGCCGGTTGTGCGCCTGCCTGCGCGCGACCCCGAACAGCCACGTGCTCACGCTCGACCGGCCCTGGAACGTCCCCGCGGAGCGCCACACGGCCAGCAGCGTGTCCTGCAGGATCTCCTCGGCCGTCCCCCTGTCCCCGGCCAGCCGGAACAGGAACGCGAACAGCGGCTCGCCGAATCGCTCGTACAGCTCGGTCAGCGCCCGGGTGTCGCCGTCGGACACCCGGGCCAGGACGCGCGCGTCCGGATCGGTCCCCTTCATCGGGAAGTTAGTAGCATCGCCGCCCCCGCCGGGTTCACTGCAGGAAGCAGCCTGCCAGGTCGATCTCCGTCGGGATGAGGCCGGCGGCAGCCCGCTGACGGACACGAGCGGGAACGCGAGCGCTCCGGCCAGCCGGGATGCACCTGCTGCCAGCGGGAACATTCGATGGAAGCCGCCCGCCGATCGGGGCTCCCCCGAGAAGAGCCGCTCGCGACCTCGCCAAGGAGCCACCATGAGAACCAGCCCGCCACCCCGCCGCGAAACCGGCACGAGCGCCGGCCGGCCACCCCGCGCAAGTGGCACGGAGGGCCCGTGAGGGGCGGGTTGCGATGGGTCGCCGACGGGTTGTTCCCCACCGGGGCGAACCCGCACGGCGTCCTTCCGGCTCTGCTGATCCTGCTGGCCCTCGTGACGGGCCTCGTGGACGCCGTCAGCTACCTCTGCCTGAACCGCGTCTTCGTCGCCAACATGACCGGCAACGTCGTCTTCCTCGGCTTCGCCCTGGCCGGAGCCGACGAGCTGTCGAAATGGGCCTCACCGCTGGCCCTCGCCTCCTTCGCGACCGGCGCGTGGAGTGCCGGGCGGGCGGCCAGACGGACGGCGGACGCGCGGCGGGCGTTCGCCGCCGCCACCGCCGCGCACGCGCTCCTCGTCGCGGCCGCCTTCGTCGTGGCCGCGGTGGCGGGACACCATGAGACCGGGGCGCAGGCGGCGCTCATCGCCCTGCTCGGCTGCGGCATGGGCGTGCAGAACGCGTCCGTACGCGCGCTGGCGGTGCCCGACCTGACCACCAACGTCCTCACCACCACCCTCACGGGCCTGGCCGCCGACACTCCGGGGCGAGCGGCCCGGCGCCGGTTCGTGTCCGTCGCGGCGATGTTCCTCGGCGCGCTGGCCGGCGCCGCCCTGCACCTGACCGCCGGACCCGCGCCCGCGCTGGGCGCGGCCCTGGTTCTGCTCATGAGCGTCGCTCTTGTGGCCCGCCGGCGCAGCGGGCACGGGAGCTGAACACCGCCCGAGGGCTCACTCCAGGAAGAATCCCGCCAGGGCGCGGGCCACCGCGGCGGGGTCGTTCTCCATCGGGATGTGGCCGGCGCCGGGGACGCGGACCAGCGTCGTGCCCGGCATCTCGGCGGCGAAGCGCTCGGCGTACCGGATCTCCTGGAAGGTGTCGTCCTCGCCCCAGACCAGCAGCTTCGGCGTCCCATCGGAGGCCAGCGCGGGCACGAGGTCGAGGGTGTAGCGGCTGTCGGCCGCGCCCGCCAGCGCCATCCAGGACCGGCGCACCCGCGCGTCGTTCCAGGGGTCCAGGTAGTCGGCCAGCTCGGCCTCCGTCGAGGGACGGGCCAGCGCCGTGGTGATCGCCGTACGGCGGGCGGCCAGCAACTCCTCCGCCGTCACGGCGGCCACCACGGCCGGGTCGCGGAAGCGGGCCACGCCCGGCACCGGCCACGAGTCGTAGGTGACCGAGTTGATCAGCGCCAGCCGGCGCACCTTCACCTCGCCACCGGCCAGCAGGTGCTGCGCCACCGCCCCACCGATGTCGTGCCCGGCCACGGCCAGCGGCTGGTCCGCCCTCACCGCCGCGGCGAACCGCGCCACCCACCCGGCCAGCGCCGGAACGGCGGCCGTCGCCATCGTGAGCTCCCCTTCGGAACGCCCCAACCCCGGCAGATCCACCGCTACGGGACGCAGCCCGGCCGCGGCCAGATCGTCGAGCACGGGCTGCCAGACCCGGCTCCAGTACGTGCCGTGCAGCAGCAACACCACGGGGCCCCGCTCGCCCGCCGTCAGATAGCTGGCCCGCAGCCCGTCGACCTCGATCGTCATTCGCTCAGACATGGCATAACCATCGGGTTCTGACATACCCCTGGTCAAATATCAATTAGGGTATGCCGGTATGACATTGGCGCAGCTCCGGGCCCTGATCGCGGTCGCCGAGCACGGCGGCTTCACCGCCGCCGCCGACCACATCGGCATGTCCCAGCCCGCCGTCAGCCGCGCGATCGCCGCCCTCGAGCGCGAGCTCGGCGCGGCCCTGTTCGTCCGCCACCGCCCCGCGAGGGAGCGCCGCCGCCTGGAGGAGCGGCATGAGCGTAGCGACCAGAGCGGGGAGAGGCATGATCAGGGCATCGCGCTCACCGAGGCCGGCCGCCGGGCGGTCGACCGGGCCCGCGAGGCACTGCGCCACTTCGACCTCATCCGCGCCGACGTCGCGGCCGCGGCCGGCCAGGTCACCGGCGAACTGCGCCTGGCCAGCCTCCCCAGCGCCACGGGCACGCTCATCGCGCGGCTGCTGCGCGCGTTCGGCGACCGCTACCCGCAGGTCCAGGTGCGCCTGTTCGAGGGGGTCGACGACGACATCCGCGCCTGGCTGCGCCGCGGCGCCGCCGAGATCGGCGTCGTCACCCTGCCCGCCCCCGGCCTGCACACCGTCCCGCTCAGCACCCACGACATGGTGGCCGCGCTGCCCGCCGGCCACCGGCTGGCCGAAGGGCCGGCCGTCCGCCTCGCCGACCTGGCCGGCCAGCCGTTCATCCTGACCACCGCCGGCTGCCGGCCGTTGATCATGGCGGCGGCGCGCGGCTCCCGGGTACGGCTCGACATCGCCTTCGAGGCCAGCGGACCCGCCGCCATCCTGGAGATGGTGGCCGCGGGGCTGGGCGTCAGCATCGTGCCCACGCTCGGCCTGCCCGCCGACCTGGGCGCCGTCGTCACCCGCCCGCTGGAGCCGAAGACGACCCGATCGCTGGCCCTCGCCGTCCCGTCGCTGCCCGACTGCGGTCCGGCCGCCCGCGCGTTCCTCGATCAGCTCGCCGAGCCGTCGCCGTGACGGACCGCCGGCTCCCCGCCTTTACGTTGTAGATTTTTCGGCGACCGCGGCGGGGGCCTCGGTGCGGAGCGGCTGTGCCGAGCCACGATAGTTGGCACCTGGCCACGCTGGTTGACATCGCCCTCGCTCATCTATGCCAAGATTCGAGGGTGGAGATGATCGACGTCACGCGTGCGATCGCGGCTGCGACTTCGGTCGCCGCATCGCTCGACCTGCCAGCCAACGACGCAATCGTTCTCCACAACTCGAACAAGCTGGCACTGCGGCTGACGCCATGCGACGTCCTTGCCCGGGTCGCCCCTGTGGGACAAGAGGTTGCACAGTTCGAAGTCGAGCTCGCTCAGCGGCTCGCCGAGGTCGGATGCCCGGTGTGTCCCTTGGAGCCTCGGGCGGACCCGCGTGTGTACACGCGCGATGGCTTCGCAGTGACGCTGTGGACCTACTACGAGCCCGTGACACCTCACACCTCACCGGTCGACTACGCCAAGGCGCTGGAGCAGCTGCACGCCGGCATGCGCAAGGTCGATGTGCCGAGCCCGAGGTTCACGGACCGGATCACGGAGGCGGAAGAAGTTGTCGCCGACCCGGATCGCTCGCCGGAGCTCGCCGACGCGGACCGCGTGTTCCTCAGCGGCAGGCTGGCAAGCCTGCGGCGAGCGATCGACGACCGCGGCGCCGTGGAGCAGTTGCTCCACGGCGAGCCGCATCCAGGCAATGTGCTCAGCACGAAGAACGGCCCGTTGTTCATCGACCTTGAGACGTGCTGCCGTGGACCCGTCGAGTTCGATCTCGCCCATGTTCCCGAGGCGGTCTGCGAGCACTACCCAAGCGTTGACCAAGGGCTGCTGGACGAGTGCCGGCAGCTCGTTATCGCGATGGTCGCCGCGTGGCGTTGGGAGCTTGGCGACCAGTTTCCGAATGGGAGGCGATTCGGCGAGGAATTCCTGCGCTTGCTGCGCGAGGGTCCTCCTTGGCCGACACTCGACACAGTGACCAGGCGACTGGATGTTCTGTAGAAATCGCCGAAGGTCACGTGAAAGCGGCAAGGAACCAAGCGACGAGACTGTCGCCGTTACAACCCCATGCGCGCCGGCCTCGCTGCCGCGCTGAACCATGGCGCCGGTGCCAACAAACGTGGCAATTCATTACAGATGCCAAGAATCTTGGCCAGACGGTGCCAACTAGCGTGGCCAGGCCGTTGGGAGCCCCAGGTCACACAGCCCGATTAGTGCCAACTATCGTGGCCCGGCACAGCGGCACCTCCCGTACGAACCAGGCCGCGGCGAAGGCCAGCACAGCCAGGACCGCCGAACCGGCCAGCACCCCCTGCAGGCCCGCGCTGACCGCCTCCCCGACGGCTCGGGGCGGTGTTCACCAGCCGCATGGAGGCGGAATAGGCCGGTCGGCGCCGGCGCCCCGCCAGAGCCTGTCGCCGCAGCGGATCGCCGCCGTGGCCGTCGGCATCGCCGACGCGGAGGGGCTCGACGCCATCACCATGCGGCGGCTGGCCACCGAGCTCTACGACGGAAACGCAAGAACGATCCGGACTGGCAGTTCGAGACGGGACTGGAGTACGTTCTCGACGGCATAGCCGCCCGGCTGTTCACCCGCTAGATGCTGTCGATCCGCGCCGGGCTCGTTCGACGCGTTGGTGAGACACGGAACGCGCGAAAAAGGAGACACCGATGAAGTTCATGATCGTGGGTAAGGGGAGCGCGGAGATCGAGGCCGGAGCGCTGCCCAGCCAGGAGCTCGTCGACAACATGCACGCCTACAACGAGTCGCTGGCCAAGGCCGGGGTGCTGCTGGCCGCCGAAGGGCTCTACCCGAGCTCGCACGGCGCGCAGATCGCCTACAGCGGCGGCAAGGCGACCGTGATCGACGGGCCGTTCGCCGAGGCCAAGGAGCTCATCGCCGGATTCTGGCTGATCCAGGTCAAGTCCAGGGAAGAGGCCATCGAGTGGGCGCTGCGCCTCCCGGTGCCGCCGGGGGCCGAAGGGATCGGGCTCGACGTGTGGCAGGTGTTCGACGCCGCGGACGTACCGGACGACTCCATGCCCGCCGAGGAGCGGGAGCGCGAGGAGGTCCTGCGCGAGCGGCTCCGGGCCACAACCCCTGACGGGTTGCGTCCGGAGGGCTGACCTGCTCTCATGGGCCGGTGACGGCTTCCGACACGCATCGCGCGATCGAGGCGGTATGGCGGATCGAGGCGGCCCGGCTCATCGCCGGGCTCGCCCGGCTGGTGCGCGACGTCGGCCTGGCCGAGGAGCTGGCGCAGGACGCGCTGGTCGCCGCCCTGGAGCAGTGGCCGGAGTCCGGGGTGCCGCGCAACCCCGGTGCCTGGCTGATGACCGTGGCCAAGCGCCGCGCCATCGACATGATCCGCAGGAACGAGCGCTTCGAGCGCAACCTGGTCGAGCTCGGCCACCGGCTGGACGACGAGGAGCTGCCCGAGGCCGATGAGATCGAGGACGACCTGCTGCGGCTGGTGTTCACGGCCTGCCATCCCACGCTGTCCATGGAGGCGCGGGTGGCGCTGACGCTGCGGGTGCTCGGCGGCCTGACCACCGACGAGATCGCGCGGGCGTTCCTGGTCCCGGAGCCGACGGTGGCGCAACGCATCGTACGCGCGAAGCGGACGCTGGCCGACAGGCAGATCCCCTTCGAGGTCCCGCAGGGCGCCGAGCTGGCGGGCCGCCTGGGGGCCGTGCTGGAGGTCATCTACCTGATCTTCAACGAGGGCTACTCGGCCACGGCCGGGGACGACTGGATGCGCCCCGCCCTGTGCGAGGACGCGCTGCGGCTGGGCCGGGTGCTGGCGGGCCTGATGCCCACGGAACCCGAGGTCCACGGCCTGGTCGCGCTCATGGAGATCCATGCCTCCAGGTCGGCCGCCCGCGTGGGCCCGTCCGGCGAGCCGATCCTCCTCCTGGACCAGAACAGGGCCCGCTGGGACCGGCTCCTCATCCGCCGCGGGCTGGCCGCGCTGGAGCGAGCCGAGCAACTCGGCGGCACGCCCGGCCCGTACACCCTGCAGGCCGCCATCGCCGCCTGTCACGCCCGTGCCGTCAACCCCGAGGACACCGACTGGGAACGCATCGCGGCCCTGTACGAGGCCCTGGCCAAGCTGTCCCGCTCCCCCGTCGTCGAGCTCAACCGGGCGGTGGCGCTCTCCATGGCCTACGGCCCCGCGGTGGGCCTCCAGCTCCTGGACCAGATCGTGGACGAGCCGTCGCTGAAGGACTACCACCTGCTGCCGAGCGTCCGCGGGGACCTGCTGTTCAAGCTGGGACGCCGGGAGGAGGCGCGGGCGGAGTTCGAGCGGGCGGCCGGGATGACCCGCAACGCCCGCGAACGCGCCCTCCTGGAGCAACGCGCCGCCGCCTGCTGAGCCGATCACCGCCGCCTATTCCGGTTGCTGCGAGCCCGCCGATCGGAAGATACTGCCGCACGGGTCGAAACGGCCCACCCGGCTCATGAGGAGGAACCACCCTGCCCGCGCAGAAGTTGCACGCCGACGAGATCGATGTCACGGCGGACATGGTCGCCCGGCTGATCGCCGCGCAGTTCCCGCAGTGGTCCGGCCTCCCGATCCGGCCGGTGTCCTCGACGGGCACCGTCAATGCCATGTTCCGGCTGGGCGAGACCATGGCGGTACGAATGTCGCGCGTGCCCTGGGGCGCGGACGACGTCATCGCAGAGGCCCGGTGGCTGCCGCGGCTGGCCCCTCACCTGCCGGTCGCCGTTCCCACGCCGATAGCGGAGGGACGGCCCACCGGCGAATACCCCTGGACGTGGATGGTCCTTGACTGGCTCGACGGCGTCAACCCGATCCCCGGCCGCCCGGCCCGGCCCGACGCGCTCGCCGCCGACCTGGCGGCGTTCGTCCGCGCCTTCCGCACGATCGATCTCCCTGACGGCCCCCAGGCCTACCGCGGCGGGTCACTGGCGGCGCTGGACGCGCCCACGCGTGCCGCCATCGCACAGCTGCACGGGGTGATCGACACCGACGCGGCCACCGCCGTGTGGGATGCCGCCCTGCAGGCTCCCCCATGGGACGGGCCGCCCACGTGGGTCCACGCGGACCTGCTGCCCGGCAACGTGCTGACCGTGGACGGGCGCCTCTCCGCCGTCATCGACTTCGCCACCGTGGGCGTCGGCGACCCCGCATGCGACCTGATGGTCGCGTGGAACCTGCTGCCGTCCGGCGCGCGGGCGGCCTTCCGGTCGGCGGCCGACGCCGACGACGCCACCTGGACGCGGGCCCGGGGCCGCGCGCTGTCGATGTCGCTCATCGCGCTCCCCTACTACAGGGACATCGATCCGGCCGTCGCCGCCCCGTTCCAGCACACGATCGACGAGGTCCTCGCCGACGCCCGGCCCTGACGCGGAGGACGGCGCCATGAGCTCGGGCAGGTCAGGGACGCCCGACGCTGCTATAGGTGAAGCCGAGGGCGCGCATCCCGGCCGGGTCCAGCAGGTTGCGGCCGTCGAAGAGCACGGGCCGCCGCATCACCGACGCGGCCCGCGCCCAATCGACCTCCTTGAGCTGCGGCCACTCCGTGACCACGATCGCCGCGTCCGCACCCTCGACCGCCGCTTCGGGGCTCGCGTGACGGCTCGTGGACGTCCAGGGCTCGACCTTGGCCGGCCGCGCCATCGGATCCCAGCAGCGCACTTCGGCGCCTTCGGCCAGCAGCCGGGCCGCCAGCACGGTGCTCGGAGCCTCGCGCATGTCGTCCGTCCCCGGCTTGAACGTCAGCCCGAGCAGCGCCACCCGCGCGCCCACCAGCGTGCCGAGCTCATCCTTGAGCTTCTGGATCGCCCGGCGTTTCTGCAGGTTGTTGACCTCGATCACGGCCGAGAGCAACTGCGGGTGGTAACCGGTGTTGTTGGCCAGTTGCCGCAGCGCCTCGGAGTCCTTGGGGAAGCAGGAGCCGCCCCAGCCGATACCGGGACGCAGGAAGTGGCGGCCGAGGCGATGGTCCAGCCCGACAGCGTTGGCGACTTCTTCGACATCCGCGCCGGTGTTCTCACACAAGGTGGCGATCTCGTTGATGAAGCTGATCTTCGTCGCCAGGAGGGCGTTCGAGGCGAGCTTCACCATCTCGGCGGAGCGCACGTCCATCACGACGACCGGTCCGTCCACGCCCTCGTGCAACTCCGAGAGCAGGGCGGCGGTCGCCTCGTCGGAAGCACCGACGACGACCCGGTCCGGGTGCAGGAAGTCGTTGACCGCCGTGCCTTCCGCGGTGAACTCCGGATTCGAGGCGTACCCGACGTGACCGAGCCCGGCCGCGTCCAGGGCGGCCCGCACCCGCGTGCCGGTGCCCACCGGCACGGTCGACTTCACCACCACTGCCTTGAGGTGTGCCGCGCCCTCCAGGGACTTCACCACCGACCAGACCCGTGACAGATCCGCATCGCCCGACGCCGACGGCGGCGTGTCCACGCACACGTACGCGATCTCGGCGCCGTCCAGAGTCTCCTGCAGATCCAGGGTGAACGTCAGCCGCTCCTTGTTTCGA
Organism: Nonomuraea sp. H19; assembly: GCF_052068215.1. Taxonomy (NCBI): domain Bacteria; kingdom Bacillati; phylum Actinomycetota; class Actinomycetes; order Streptosporangiales; family Streptosporangiaceae; genus Nonomuraea; species Nonomuraea sp. H19. The sequence goes on from NZ_JBQHCV010000007.1 coordinate 209,591, forward strand.
GCGATCATGTCGCCCAGCCCCGGCTCGTAGATCGGCACGTCGCCGGAGCGCAGAAGCCTGATCTTCTCCGGGTCGATGTCCCGGACCGCCACCCGGTGCCCGAGCTCGGCGAGGCATGCGCCGGTCACCAGACCGATGTATCCGGCACCGAACACCGCGACCTGCCGTTGCGGCTTGCCGACCATGACCGACCCTCCATTTTCACGCGGCCGAATTCCCAGTTCATCCGCTCCTTGGGAAGCCGGCGTCGAAGCCTGCGAAGGATGCCCACCCTAACCCGCCATCCACCATCCCTTCGATCTCCAAGGGCGCCAACGCCATCAAGTGCCCGGAATCCCCGCCCGGCGGGACCACTCATCCGCTACCACCGCAACACCGCCCAAGGCATCCGTATGATCTTCGCCTTCGACCCGATCCGGGAGGCGATTTCCTGGTGGCGGATCTTGGATAGGGCGATGCTCACTCCCGGAGGGCTTCGCAAGGCCCGCCGGAACCGCGAAATCCTCGGCGCCCGGCGCATGACTGCTGGTCCAACCCCTGGCAAAGCGGGCTGTGTGCGGGAGACATGGCCCCGATGCGACACAAAAGATGTCTCTTGTGGTGGGAGCGCTCCCAATCCGCTCTTTGCGAGGTATGATGCATAAATTCCGATTTCACAGTGACAAACTGCACCATAGGTAACGGTTGCGTTTCAGTGGATTGACGTGCAGACCCGGTAAGTGCACCCTTTGTGGGAGCGCTCCCAAAGACTCCCACCGCGGCGGAGCGCGTGCCGCGGTGCACTCCCCAACAATCCACCCGAGAAGGGGTCCTCCATGATGATCAGCAAGCGTCGCGGCGGTCTTGCCGCGGCTTCGGCCCTTGCCGCGGCGGCGCTGACCGTCGCGTCCTGCGGCTCCGGCAGCACCCCGCAGTCGAGCAGCGCTCCCGCCTCCTCGGCGGCGGCCGAGCCGGTCACGATCCGCGTGCAGACCTTCGGCGGCGGCTCGAACTTCGGCTACGAGAAGGCCGTCGCCAAGTGGAACGCCGAGCACAAGGACATCCAGATCAAGCACGAGAACCTCACCGACCAGTTCGAGCAGCAGTACTGGCCGCAGATGATCCAGTGGCTGCAGTCCGGCAACGGCGCGGGCGACGTGGTCGGCATCGACGAGGGCGGCATGGGCCTGGCCAAGGCCCATCCCGAGTGGTGGGTCGACCTGAAGGAGCACGGCCTGGAGTCCCGCAAGGCCGACTTCCCCGCGTGGAAGTGGGAGAACGGCGTCACCACGGACGGCAAGGTCTTCGGCCTGGGCACCGACATCGGCGGAATGAGCCTCTGCTACCGCACGGACCTGTTCAAGAAGGCCGGCCTGCCCACCGACCGGGAGAAGGTCAGCGCCCTGTGGCCGACGTGGGACGAGTTCATGAAGGTCGGCCAGCAGTTCCAGGCGAAGGTCAAGGACACCAAGTGGGCTGACGGCACCAACACCCTCTACCAGGTGGTGCTGTACCAGGAGGCCGCCAAGAACGGCGGCGTCTCCTACTTCGACCAGAGCAACAAGCTCATCGTCGACACGAACCCGGCGGTGAAGACGGCGTTCGACTTCGCCACGAAGATGAGCCAGCAGGGGCTGACCGCCAAGCTGCGCAACTTCAGCGACGAGTGGGCGGCGGGCACCCAGAAGGGCGCCTTCGCCACGCTCGGCTGCCCGTCGTGGATGCTCGGCGTGGTCAGCGGCAACGCCGGCGACGCCGGCAAGGGCAAGTGGGACGTGGCGACGGTGCCGGGCGGCGGCGGCAACTGGGGTGGCTCCTGGGTCGCCGTGCCGAAGCAGACCAAGCACCCGAAGGAAGCGGCCATGGTCGCCGACTACCTGACGCAGGCGCAGACCGAGGCGAGCATCTTCACCGACTTCGGCAACATGCCGAGCAACACCAAGGCTCAGCAGGACCCGGCCGTCCAGGGCGCGAAGAACCCGTTCTTCAACGACGCCCCCATCGGTGAGATCTTCGCCAAGTCGGCGTCGAGCCTGCAGCCGGTCTTCCTCGGCGTGAAGCACGCCCAGGTCAAGAACGCCATCGAGTCGGTCGTCCAGGGCATGGACGACGGCTCCGTTCCGCACGACAAGGCCTGGCAGCAGCTGGTCGACGACGCGGTCAAGGCCGCGGGCTGATCTCCTCGCCCGGCCCGCCAGAAGCGGGCCGGGCTCCTTGCCGCTGAAAGGTCTGTTATGAGCCTCGACACCCTTCCGCGGGCGGCGCGGAGCAACCACCGCCGCGACCGCCCGCCCGGCCGCCGCTGGCGTTCCCGCCTGGACGTCAAGGCGATGCCGTACGCCCTGGTGTCTCCGTACTTCCTCCTCTTCGCCGCCTTCGGACTCTTCCCGCTGGCCTTCACGCTGTACTACTCGCTCTACGACTACGACCTGGCCGGAACCATCGAGTGGGCCGGGCTGGACAACTACACCGCGCTGCTGGCCGACGAGGACTTCTGGAACGCCGTGACCAACACGGTGGCCATGTTCGTCATCGCCACCGTCCCGCAGATGCTGCTGGCGCTGTTCCTGGCCAACGCGCTCAACAAGCGCTTCAAGTTCCGCCTGGCGATCCGGATGAGCGTGCTGCTCCCGCTGGTGACCTCGGTGGTGGCGGTCGCGGTGGTGTTCACGCAGCTGTACGCCCGCGACTGGGGCCTGGTCAACTGGGTGCTGAGCTGGTTCGGCATCGACAGCACGAACTGGCGGGCCGAGCGCATCCCGTCGTGGATCGCCATCGCCACCATGGTCGACTGGCGCTGGACCGGCTACAACGCGATCATCTTCCTGGCCGGCATGCAGACGATCCCGAAAGACCTGTACGAGGCCGCGGCGATCGACGGGGCGTCCAGGCGCCGGCAGTTCTGGCAGATCACGCTGCCGATGCTGCGCCCCACCATGATCTTCGTGGTGCTCAACTCCACGATCGGCGGCCTGACGCTGTTCTCGGAGCCGACCACGTTCTACAACGGCAACGTCGACGGCGGGTCGCAGGGCCAGTTCCAGACGGTGGCCATGTTCATCGTCAAGCAGGGGTTCCGCGAGTTCGACTACGGCTACGCCGCCGCGGCCGCCTGGCTGCTGTTCCTGCTCATTCTCATCGGTGCCGCGATCAACTTCCTGTTCGTGCGCAGGATCGGGGGCACGAAATGACCAACTGGTCGCCGACCATCCTCACCAGGGTCATGCTCGGCCTGGCCATCGTGCTGTCGGCGTTCCCGCTGTACTGGATGCTGGTCATCGCCTCGCGCACCAACGCGGACGCGGTCTCGGTGCCGCCGGCGTTCCTGCCGGGCGGGAACCTGGGCGAGAACATCGTCGCGGTGCTGAACAACGAGGACGCGCACTTCCTGCTGGGCCTGACGAACTCGTTCATCGTCGCGAGCGTCGTCACCGTCTCCGTGGTCATCATCTCGACGCTGGCCGGCTTCTCGTTCGCCAACCTGAACTTCAAGGGCAGGAACCTGCTGCTGGTGCTCGTGCTGCTGACAATGGCGGTGCCGCTGCAGCAGATGGGCGTCGTGCCGCTCTACCGGCTCATGGTGAGCCTGGAGTGGACGGGCACGCTCACGGCGGTCATCCTGCCGTACCTGCTCAACGGGTTCGGCGTGTTCCTGATGACCCAGTACACCCGGCAGGCCGTGCCCATGGAGCTGGTCGAGGCGGCCCGGGTGGACGGCGCCGCCACACTGCGGATCTGGTGGAACGTCGTCCTGCCCGCCGTGCGTCCGGGCATGGCGGTGCTCGGCATCAACACGTTCATGCTCATGTGGAACGACTTCATGTGGCCGTTGATCGTGCTGACCCCGGACAATCCCACCGTGCAGATCGCGATCACCCAGCTCAACGCCAGGTTCTCCACGAACTACACGTTGATCTTCGCTGGCACGGCGCTGTCCATCATCCCGCTCGTCGCGGTATTCGTCCTATTCGGCCGCCAAATCGTCGGCGGACTCATGGAAGGTGCGGTCAAGGCGTGACGACACAAGAGGAACAGACGCGTGCCGGACTGCGCTTCCCTGCGGGCTTCGCGTGGGGCGCGGCGACCTCGGCGTACCAGATCGAAGGGGCCGTCACCGAGGACGGGCGGGGCACCTCCATCTGGGACACCTTCACCAAGACGCCGGGCCGGATTCTCAACGGGCACCACGCGGACGTGGCCATCGACCACTACCACCGGTTCCGGGAAGACGTCGCCATCATGGCGGACCTGGGCCTGACGGCCTACCGGTTCTCGGTGTCGTGGCCCCGCATCCAGCCGACCGGCTCCGGCAAGGTCAACCAGAAGGGGCTGGACTTCTACAAGCGGCTCACCGACGAGCTGCGCGGGCACGGCATCGATCCCTGGCTGACCCTCTACCACTGGGACCTGCCCCAGGAGCTGGAGGACAAGGGCGGCTGGCCCAACCGCGACGTCGCGTACTGCTTCGCCGACTACGCGGCGACGGTGCACGAGGCGCTGAAGGACCACGTGCACACCTTCAGCACCGTCAACGAGCCATGGTGCGCCGCGTTCCTCGGCTACGCCTCGGGCGAGCACGCCCCCGGCCGGCGCGAGCCGCAGAACGCGATCAGGGGCGCGCATCATCTCAACCTGGCGCACGGGCTGGCCGTGCAGGCGATGAACGCCCGGCGGGTCGGCGGCTGCGTGAACCTGTACGCGATCACGCCCGCCACCGACAGCGTCGCGGACCTGGACGCGGCCCGCCGCATCGACGGGCTGCAGAACCGGTTCTTCCTGGACGCGCTGCTGCTGGGCCGCTATCCCGAGGACGTGCTGAACGACCTGCCCGGCGACGCCGACTTCATCCGGCCGGGCGACATGAAGATCATCAACGCGCCCATCGACGTGCTGCTCGTCAACTACTACAGCCGCTTCACGGTCTCCGGAGCGCCGGGCGGCAAGCAGTCGGCGGCCGCGGCCCCCGTGGACACGGGTTCGCCATGGGTGGGCAGCGAGCACGTGTCGTTCGTCAACGCCGGGAATCCGGTGACGGCGATGGGCTGGGAGATCGACGAGGGCGGCCTGGTGGAGGTCCTCACGAGGGTGGCGCAGGAGTACCCGCCGATCCCGATGGTGGTCTCCGAGAACGGCGCCGCCTTCGACGACGTGCTGGTGGACGGCCGGGTGCACGACCGGGAGCGGCAGGCGTACGTGGAGGCGCACCTCGGCGCGTGCAAGGAGGCCATCGACGCGGGCGTGCCGCTGGAGGGCTATTTCGCCTGGTCGCTGATGGATAATTTCGAGTGGGCGTGGGGTTACGGCAAGCGGTTCGGCCTGGTCCATGTGGACTTCGACACCCAGGAACGACTGCTCAAGGACAGCGCGCTCTGGTACTCAGAGATCATCCGGCAGAATAGGCGTCATGAACCGACCGACTCTTGAGGCAGTCGCGGCTCGGGCCGGTGTAGGCCGGGGCACGGTGTCGAGAGTCATCAATGGCTCGCCGAACGTCAGCGCCAGGGCCCGCGAGGCCGTCGAGCTGGCCATTCGCGAGCTGGGCTACGTGCCCAACCGTGCGGCGCGCGCCCTGGTGACGCGCCGCACGGACACGGTGGCGCTGGTGGTGTCCGAGTCGCAGCTGCGGGTGTTCGACGAGCCCTACTTCGCCGGCACCATCCGCGGCATCGGCTCGGCGCTGGCCGAGACCGGCCTGCAGCTCATCCTGGCGATGGCCCGCACGCCGGAGGAGCACGCGCGGCTGGAGCACTACCTGACGGGGCAGCACGTCGACGGCGTGCTGCTGCTGTCACTGCACGGCGCCGACCCGCTGCCGGGCCGGCTGGAGGCGATGGGCGTGCCGACCGTGCTGGGCGGCCTCCCCGTCGGCCTCGACCCCTACAGCTACGTGGACATGGACAACAGAGCCGGGGCGCGGCACGCGGTCAAGCACCTGCTGGGCCTCGGCCGCCGCCGGATCGCCGCGATCGCCGGCTCGCAGGACATGGGTGTGGGCGTGGACCGGCTGGCCGGCTACCGCGACGCGCTGCTGCCCTCGGGCCTGCCGGAGCTGGTGGTCTACGGCGACTTCTCCGAGCAGAGCGGCGCGGCGGCGATGGCCGAGCTACTGCAGCGGCATCCCGATCTCGACGCGGTGTTCGCCGCGTCCGACCCGATGGCACTGGGCGCGATGCGGGTGCTCAAGGCCGCGGGCCGGACGATCCCGGAGGACGTGGCGGTGATCGGGTTCGACGACTCCAAGGCCGCGGTGAGCGCCGACCCGCCGCTGACCACCGTCCATCAGCCGACCGAGGCGATGGGCCGGCAGATGGCGCAGCTGCTCGTGGCCCGCATCAACGGCGAGGAGCTGCGCCAGCCCGTCGTGATCCTGGACACCCACCTGGTGCGCAGGCAATCGGCCTGAGAGGACTTCCGTGGACAGCAGGACCAAGCGCCGGTTATCCCCCGCCGAGCTCGACGCCCTGGCCCGGCGGGCGCTGGGCGCGGGCGTGGCGGCCGCCACCGAGCTCACCGACGGCTACGCCAACGCCGTCTGGCGGCTGGCGCTCGAGGACGGGCGCCAGGTGGTGCTGAAGCTGGCGCCGCCGCCCGACTTCGACCAGCTCAGCTACGAGCGCAACCTGCTGCGCATGGAGGCCGCCGCGATCGAGCTGGCGGCCGGGGCGGGCGTCCCGGTCGCGGCGTTGGTGCACGCCGGCTACGACGACCCGGTGCTGGGCGGCGACTTCCTCATGCTGGCCGCGCTGGACGGCGTGTCGTGGAACGACGTCAAGCCCGAGGGCGAAGAGGCGCTGCGCCGGGAGCTGGGCCGCCACCTGGCCAGGTTCAACACGGTGACCGGCGAGGTGTTCGGCTATCCACACGCCGGGATCGTCGGCGCGACCTGGCGGGAGGCGTTCCTGGCGATGGTGGCGGCGCTGCTCGGCGACACCGAGCGCTATCCGACACCGCTGCCCCGGCCGGTCGAGGAGATCATGGCCGTGTTCGAGGCCGCCGCGCCCGTGCTCGACGAGGTGACGACGCCGCGCCTGGTCCACTTCGACGTGTGGGTGGGCAACGTCTTCCTGGACCTGAGCGGGCCGCCGCGGATCCAGGCCATCATCGATCACGAGCGGGCGTTCTGGGGCGATCCACTCGCCGAGTTCGTCACTCCGACGATCTTCGGTGAGCTGCGCGAGGACGACCCGCTGCTGGTGGGCTACCGCGAGGTGACGCCGCTGGAGCTCACCCCTGCCGCGCGCATCCGGCTCGACCTCTACCGGGCCTACCTCTCCCTGATCCTGCTGGTGGAGAACGGACCCCGGCAATACCCGGAGGACGAGTACGCCAGGATCCGCGACGGCGCGACGAAGTCACTGGACGACGTGCTGGACCGCCTCGTACGCTCCTCCCTCAGCGCCCTGGGATAGTTTCGCGCACTGTCCCGCGCCGGCTCCGGCCTGCTTGTTCGGCACGCCGAGGTCCGCCGGCGCGGGCGTGTTCCCGGCGCAGGCGAGCGCGCCCTTGACGGTGGTGCCTGACAGGATCGGCGCCGTGTTGCCGGTCAGCAGCGCGGCGCCGCGCAGATCGGCGCCCACGACGATCAGCTCCGCCGCGTCCTGCACGGTCAGCGCGCCCTGGAGGCGGGCGCCGAGCAGGTGCACCGCGGCCGGCTTGGACGCGGCCAGCGCGCCGGTGATCGCGCCGCCGGTGACCACCAGTGAGGCGCCGGCCTTCACCGTGACGGGGCCGGTCACCCGGGCGTGGTCGAGGCAGGTGACGCCGCCGGCGATGACGAGCGCGCCCCGGTGATCGCCGGTGACCGTACGGGTGCAGGCGGGCGGCGGCGCGATCGTCGTGACGGTGAAGCTCCTGGCCTTGCCGTGGTTGCCGGCGGCGTCGATCGAGCGGTATTCGATGGTGTGGCGGCCGCGCGGCAGCTTGCCGTACACCAGCGAGTCGATGACCGTGCCCCGCTCCGAGAAGGTCCACGGCAGCTCGGAGGACGTGGGCCAGCCGAAATAGTTGAACCAGCCGTCGCCGTCCACCCTGGACTCCGAGACCACATACCCGTCGCGGTCGTCGGTCCCGGTGAGCCGCATCGTGAACGGGCCGTTGTAGACGTAGGTGCCGGCCGATGCGGCCAGGGGCTCCGACAGCTCGTACGCGGTGGCGGGCGGCGCCGCGTCGATCGACCAGGTGAGCGTCTGACCGCCGAGAGCCGCGGTGAGCGTGTGCCGGCCCGGCCCGAGGTCGTGCTCTCCCAGGTCGAGGTCGGCGCCGCCGTGGACCTGCTTGCCGTCGAGCATCCAGGTGATCTTGGGGATGGCGGCGGCGGGATGGGTGGTCTCGGCGTACACGACGTCGTCGCGGCCGACCGGCCGGTCCACCGGGGTGGAGGAGACGAAGGCGGGCTCGACGCCGTCCGGCGGGGTGGTCAGCGCGGTGTCGACTGTCCAGGTGCGCGAGCGCGTCATGGCCGCCTTGACCGCCGGGTCCCTGACGAACCCGGTCGGGTCCGAGACGGTGGCCGTGACCGTGTGCGTGCCCGGTGAGAGGCCGAGTGTGCGCAGGTCGAGAGCGTCCTGGTCGCCCGGCAGCTCCCGGCCGTCCAGGGTCCAGGTGGTCGTCAGCGAGTGACTCACGGGGCGCATGGGCTCGACCCACAGCACCCGGTCGGCGCCGACGGGGGCGTCCACGGGCGCCGAGTCCTGGATGACCGTGGTCTTGGCGGTGATGCGCTGCGTCATGACCTCGCGGCTGACCTGGTCGAAGTAGTAGCCGAGGGTCTTCATCATCGAGTGCGCGCTCGGCCGCCACACGCCGGTCGTGTAGTAGAGGCCGCCCTCGTAGCGGCCGATCGGGCCGCCGGACTCGCTCGGCTCCCCCAGCCAGCGCCACCATTTCTGCTGCTGGTCGCGCAACTGCTGCTCGGTCAGCAGCGTGTGGTGCGCGCTGGACGGCTCCGGGCCGGTGTAGGCGCCGCCGGGGACGCCGCGCTGGTAGTAGTCGTACTCGTCCTGCAGGCCGCCCAGGGAGTGGCCCAGCTCGTGCGGGCTGATCAGGGCGGACATGCTGTTGCTGCCGGAGGCGGTGGCGTACGTGCCGCCCGCGCCGCCGTACGTGCCGCTGTTGCCGAGCGCGAGGATCTGCCTGTTGGCCGAGGTGGTGCCGGTGACCATGTTCGCGTAGCGGGTGGCGGCGGCGTTGTCCATGGTGATGAGGCGCTGGACGCTGTTCGGGTTGCACCGTCCCCAGAAGCCCATCCCGAGCGGCGTCGTCCTCCTCGGCGCGTCCAGGCCGGGGTCGCAGCTGATGCCGGACTCGCCGGAGACGATGTCGATGCGGAAGACGTTGATGTAGTTGCGGTACGACTTGAACGGCTCGATCGACCACATCACGTTGAGGTGCCGGTCGGCGTCGGCCTGGAACTCGGCCTGCTCGGCCTCGGTGTAGCCGTCGCCCATGAGGATGAGGTTGAACCTCTTGGCCGGGGCGCCGGTGACCTGCACGGGCACCACGGTGGCCGCGCCCGGGACGGCGGACGCGTGCGCCGGGGCTGCGGATACCAGGGGAAAGAGCAGGGCGGCGGCCGGCAGCAGTGCCGCGAATGTACGCATGCCCGCACTATCTCGCAGACCGCGATCACTGCCCAGTAGGACATGATCGCGGCGTTTCGGCGGGGGCCACGGGCCCGTTCAGGCGGCAGGCAGCTCGGCCAGGAGGATGGGCTTGCCCGTGGGCTTGCCGGAGCCGCCGGCGGGCTCGACCGTGAGCGCCACGTGGTCGTCCTCCCGCAGGGGCGTGACCAGGATCGGCGCGGTGACGCCGCCCGGGGCCGGGCCGAGCAGCCCGGCCGGGCGCGGGCCGTCCGGGCTCATCAGCCACAGTTCGTACGTCCGGGAATCCGGCAGCGCGGCCAGGCCCGAGGAGATGAACACCATCCGGCCCTCGGCACGCGAGATCACGATCGTGCCGGTGCCGCCCGAGGTGACCGGCCGGCGGAGCGTCTCGGCGTCGGGGGCGGCCAGCACGGCGGCCGTCTCCGCGTTCCTGGCGGCCAGTTCGCCCAGGTCGCGGCGGGCGTCGAAGGCGACGGCGCCGAGCGCGACCGCGGCCGCCGCGGCCACCGCCGCCAGCCCCGCCATGACCTTCGACCGTCCTCGCCTGAGCGGCACGACCTCCCCGCCGCCCTCCGGCCGCGGGGCCTCTCCGGCCTCTTCCGGGCGCAGCGGGATCTCCCGTGTCATCGGGAACGCCGGCACCGGCCCGGCCCGGAAGCCCGGAGCGTCCGGCGGCCGGGGCGCGATCCCAGGGGGCGGGGCGTCGCCCTGTCCCTGGGCCGGAGGGAATGCGAGCGTGGGCGCGTCGGACGGCATCGCGCCGGAGGCGAAGGACTCCGGCGCCCGCCGGACGGCCGGGGCGTTCGCCGGCGGTTCGTCCTGGTGGGGCCGCGAGGGCGCGCGGGTCTCGGGAGGGCGCCAGATGGTGGGGCTGTCGTCGGGCACCCGGTCCGGCCGGTCGGCACGGCGCCGGGCTTCGGCGAGGAGGCGCTCGCGCAGCACGGCGGGCGGCTGTTCGGCCACCGACTCCGCCAGCCTGGCGGCCGTCTCCCGCAGGCGCCGTATCTCGGCCACGCATCTCTCGCACGCGCGCAGGTGCTCCTCGAACAGCACCCACTCGGCGTACGGCAGTGCGTGCACGGCGTAGGCACCGGAGAGGGCGTGGAGGTCGTCGTACATCATCCACTCCCACGGTGAGAGGCGGCTCACGCATGTACTTCGGCCGCTCGGGCATGTCGGATGGCCGCGGGGCCTTGCTCATTTCCCGTGATGTGGAACAATCTCATTGGGTGATGAATTATGTCTTGTGTGATCGCGGGAGGCGGCCCGGCGGGCGCGATGCTCGCCCTGCTGCTGGCAAGATCGGGTGTCGAGGTCACGCTGCTGGAGAAGCACGCCGATTTCCTGCGTGACTTCAGGGGCGACACGATCCACCCGTCCACGCTTCAGGTCCTGGACGAGCTGGGGCTGGCCGACGAGGTGCTGAAGCTGCCGCACCGCAAGCTGTACGAGCCGCGCCTGGTCACCGACACGGGCGAGGTCCGGCTGACGAGCCTGCGCACGCTGCCCGGACCCTATAACTACATCGCGTTCATCCCGCAATGGGACTTCCTCTCCATCGTGACCTCGGCCGCCGCGCGGTATCCGGGGTTCCGGCTGCTGATGAGGTCGGAGGCGTACGACCTGATCCGCGAGGGCGGGGCCGTGCGCGGGCTGCGCTATCGCGACGAGTCGGGCGAGCACGAGATCAGGGCCGACCTCACCGTGGCGGCCGACGGCCGGCAGTCGGTGCTCCGCGAGCGCGCGGGCCTGGTGCCGCAGGAGTTCGGCGCGCCGATGGACGTGGTGTGGTTCCGGCTGCCCTGGCGGGAGGGCGATCCCGAGGACACCTTCCTGCGGGTGGCGCGGGGCCACATGATGGTCGCGATCAACCGGGTGAGCTACTGGCAGCTGGCGTACATGATCCCCAAGGGCGGGTTCGACCGGCTCGTGGCGGCGGGCGCCGACGCGCTCCGCAAGCCGGTGGCGGCGCTGCTGCCGTTCCTCGGGGACCGCATCGGGCAGCTCGGCGGCTACGACGACGTCAGCGTGCTCACGGTCGTGATCAACCGGCTGCGACGCTGGCACCGGCCCGGTTTCCTGTGCATCGGGGACGCGGCGCACGCCATGTCGCCGGTGTTCGGGGTGGGCATCAACCTGGCCATACAGGACGCGGTGGCCACCGCCAACCTGCTGGCGGGGTCGCTGCGGTCGGGCGCGCCCATCCCGGAGTCCACCCTGCGTCTGCTGCAACAGCGGCGCATGCGGCCGACCAAGGTGACCCAGGCCGCCCAGCGCGTGGTTCAGAACCTGCTGATCGAAAGGGCGCTGAAGCGCCAGTTCGACCCGGCGAGGCTGCCGCGGAACCTGTCGCGGATCCCGCCGCTCGCCCGCCTGACCGCGCGCTTCTTCGGCTACGGCGTGCGCCCCGAGCACGTGGCCACGAAAAGGCATGATCGAGCTGCCGGGCTCGGGGTCAAAACGTGGACAACAGGGGTCGGTGGGGGTGACTCAGTGGAATACCCTCGTATCTTGTGAGCAGCAATCTTCTGGATCTCGATTCGTGGCGAGCCCTCCCCGCGGCGCAGCAGCCCGACTGGCCCGACCGTGGCGAGCTCGACAAGGTCGTCGCCGAGCTCGGCGGCCTGCCCCCGTTGGTCTTCGCCGGCGAGTGCGACCAGCTCAAGGAGCAGCTGGCCGCCGTCGCCCGCGGTGAGGCGTTCGTCCTGCAGGGCGGCGACTGCGCCGAGACCTTCTCCGGCGCCACCGCCGACAACGTCCGCAACAAGCTCAAGACGCTGCTGCAGATGGCGATCGTGCTGACCTACGCGGGCAAGGTGCCGGTGGTGAAGATCGGCCGGGTCGCGGGGCAGTTCGCCAAGCCGCGCTCCAAGCCCACCGAGACCCGCGACGGCATCGAGCTGCCCGCCTACCGCGGCGACATGGTCAACGGTTTCGAGTTCACCCCCGGGTCACGCAGGCCGGATCCGTGGCGGCTGCTCAAGGCGTACCACTCCTCGGCCGTGACGCTCAACCTCGCCCGGGCCTTCACCAAGGGCGGCTACGCCGACCTGCGCCAGGTGCACGCCTGGAACCAGGACTTCGTGGCCGAGTCGCCGGCCGGGCGCCGCTACGAGCAGCTGGCCAGGGAGATCGACCAGGCGCTGGCGTTCATGCACGCCTGCGGCGCCGATCCGGAGGAGTTCCACACGGTCGAGTTCTACTCCTCTCACGAGGCGCTGATCCTCGACTACGACCGGGCGCTGACCCGCATCGACTCGCGTACGGGGCTGCCGTACGACGTCTCGGCGCACATGGTCTGGATCGGCGAGCGCACCCGCCAGCTCGACGGCGCGCACGTCGACTTCTTCGCCCGCATCCGCAACCCGATCGGCGTCAAGCTCGGCCCGACGACCACGCCGCAGGAGGCGCTGGCGCTCGTCGAGCGGCTCAACCCGGACAACGAGGCCGGGCGGCTCACGTTCATCACCAGGATGGGCGCCTCCAAGATCCGCGAGCACCTGCCGTCGCTGGTCAAGGAGGTCACCGCCTCCGGTGCGCAGGTCGCCTGGATCTGTGACCCGATGCACGGCAACACCTTCGAGGCGCCGAGCGGGCACAAGACGCGGCGGCTCGACGACGTGCTCGACGAGGTGGCGGGCTTCTTCGAGGTGCACCGGTCGCTCGGCACGCATCCGGGCGGCATCCACATCGAGTTCACCGGCGACGACGTGACCGAGTGCGTCGGGGGCGGGCACGGGATCGTCGAAGGCGACCTGGCCACCCGCTACGAGACGGCCTGCGACCCGCGGCTCAACCGCAGCCAGTCGCTTGATCTGGCCTTCCGGGTGGCGGAGCTCTACCGCGGCTGACCCCGCGATTCGGTACGACCGTGGCGGGCCGGAATGTGTTCCGGTCCGCCCTTTTCCGCCCTGCGATTCACCGGCTCCGACGTCGAAAAGGCGCGCCATAGTGATCTGCGTCTCAGCCGGATGGGACTAATACGGTTTCCGGTGAATTGAGAGCCTTCGCGACTATGATCGCCCGAAAGAGGCGAAATTTCGGGAGAAAACGTGGACAGTGCCCCCGAGGGGGTGGACCCCAACGTCCCCAACGTCGCGCGCATGTATGACTACTACCTCGACGGCAAGGACAACTTCGCAGCCGACCGGGCAGCGGCCGAGCAGATCCTGAAGACGTTCCCCAACACCAAGGAAGGCTGCCGGGCGAACCGCGCGTTCCTGCGCCGCGCCGTGCGGCACGTGGTGGACGAGGGCGTGCTGCAGATCGTCGACCTGGGCGCCGGGCTGCCGACGCAGGGGAACACGCACGAGATCGCGCCGGAGGCGCGCGTGGTCTACGTCGACTACGACGCCGTGGTGTGCGTCCACGGCAGGGCGCTGCTGGCCAGGAAGGACAACGTCGACTTCGTCCAGGCCGACGTGCGCGAGCCGGACGCGCTGCTGGAGAAGCTGGGCGGCCTGGTGGACTTCGGGCGGCCGGTGGCGTTCCTGATGCTGGCGGTCCTGCACTTCGTCCCGGACGACCCGGCCTACGACCTGGTGGCGAAGCTGCGGAAGGTCAGCGTGCCGGGCAGCCGGCTGGTGATCAGTCACGCGGTGGACAGCACGCCGGACACCACTCCGCAGGCTCTGGAGATCTACAAGAAGGCCACGGCCTCGCTCAGCCTCAGGACCCGCGAGGAGATCCTGCGCTTCTTCGACGGCTACGAGCTCGCCGAGCCGGGGCTGACGTACCCGAACGGCTGGCGCCCCGACGATCCGAACGCTCCTGGCAACGGCATCGACTTCGGGTACGTGGGGGTCGGCCGCAAGCTCTGACCCCGGGCACGCGTAATGCCCCGCCGGACGGGCGGGGCCTGGACCGTCAGTTGTTCCCGGCCTTCTTCAGTTCCTCGGCGAGCTCGGCCCTGATGGCGTCCATGTCGAGCGCCCGCACCTGCCGGATCAGGTCGTCGAGCGCCGGAGCCGGGATGGCGCCGGCCTGGGCGAAGACCACGATGCCGTCGCGGATCGCCATGAGCGTGGGGATCGAGGTGATGTCGAAGCCCTGCGCGAGGCCCTGCTCGGCATCAGTGTCGATCTTGCCGAAAGTGATGTCGTCGTGCTTGTCCGACGCCTGCTCGAAGATCGGCCCGAACTTCTTGCACGGCGGGCACCACTCGGCCCAGAAGTCGAGCAAGACGATCCCCTTGTCGGCGATGTCGTTGAAGTTCTTCTCTGTTACTTCGATCGTCGCCACACGTGGCTCCTCGCTCCTCGTCGCTTCAATGCACGGGTGTCAACCACGTACCCGCTCCCAGCATTCCATGCTCGGCCCCGTTCCGCCCATGATCGGCGATCATGCGGAATGCGCGCCGTGGAGGGCAGGCGCGGCCCGGAGCGGGCCGCGCCTGGGGAAGATCAGCGGCCGCCCGGCAGGGTCAGGCCGACGATCAGGGGGTCGTGGTCGGAGGAACGGTAGGCGTCCGGCTTGTAGAGGCCGGGCGGGTTGTACTCGGTGTTGTAGTCGAGGATGCGCGGCTCGTCGGCGTTGATGTGCCAGATCGTCGCGCTGGTGACCCGCTTGAGCAGCTGCTTGCCGACCATGGCGTGGTCGAGCTCGCCCGCCCGGCCGTCGAACAGGTAGCTGTAGCGCAGCGGCGCGGGCACGAACCTCTTGGTCACGCTGGTCAGCCCGCCCGCCTCGAGGGTGTCGATGGGGTCCTCCTCGCCGTAGGCGTTGAGGTCACCGAGCACGATCGGGTTCGGCAGGTCCGCGACGATGCCCAGCAGCGTCTCGGCCTGCTTGACGCGGGTGGCGTTCCAGCACCCCTGCCCGTCGCCCTGGTCGGCGTCGGGGCCGCCGGAGGGGCAGGTGCCCTTGGACTTGAGGTGGTTGACGATCATGGTGAACGGCTGGCTTCCGCTCGTCCTGCGGAAGGTCTGGATCAGCGGCGGGCGGCTGAACACCGGGTCCTGCGAGGCCGTGGGCGCGCCGACCGGGGTGAGCTTGCCGGGCTTGTAGATCAGGCCGACCTGGATGAGGTCGGTGCCGGGGTACGGGTGCGCGAGCGCCGCGTACGTGCCCGCCCCGACCTCGGCGTTGACGGCGTCCACCAGCGCCTGGAGCGCGGTCTGGCCGTTGTTCTCGATCTCCATGAGCGCGACGGCGTCGGCGTCGAGCCCCTTGAGCGCGGCCACCAGCTTGGCGAGCTGGCGCTGCTGCTCCTCGGCGGTGGTGGCGCCGCGCGAGCCGAGCGTGGTGAACCAGTTGAGGGTGTTGAGCGAGGCCACCTTGACGTTGCCGATCACCGGGAACGGCTTCGGCAGGCGCGGATTGAGGTTGGTGTAGCCGATGGGCTTGGTGGGCTGCAGGCGGTACTTGCCGAATCCGTACCCGAGCACGCCGGTGACGCCGACGGCGACCTCGCCGGTCCGCACGATCGGCGGCAGGGTGGCGGGGTTCTCCCTGTTCGAGCCGTCGTCGACGAGCAGCGAGCGCCGGGCGTCGAGCGCCGCGTCCACGCCGGGCCGGTCGGTCGGCTGGTACAGCCGGCCCTGCGAGGACACGGTGACCTCGCCGTAGCGGCCCAGGTTGTAGTGGTCGCTGACGGTCAGCGGCTGCGGGAACGTGAGCAGCATGTTCTCGACCGGCTCGAGCCCGTCGGAGGGCAGCGTGTACGGCCGCGCCGCCACGCTCCCGGTGCCGCACACGTCCACGGCGGTGACCGGCGACAGCTCGGTCCAGCCGTTGAACTCGACGGCCTTGCCGGTGACCAGCACCCGGTCGCCGACCTTGACGTCCTTGAACGACTCGCGCGCGAACGCGAACAGGCCCTCGGAGGTCTTCGGGTCGGCGTCGGGCTTCGGGTCCTGCAGGAAGAAGCCGCTGAGCTGGTCGGTCCGCTGGAAGTCGGCGGTCACGACGCCCTCGACCCGCACGGTCGTCCCGGCCAGCGGGCTGGCGTCGCCACTGCCCTGGACCTGGGCGACGCGGTGGGTGGCGGGGGTGTCACAGGGGCCGGCAGGGGCGGCCGCCGCCGGGGTGGCGGAGAGAGCTACCGCAACCAGGGCAGCCAGGGAGGCTCGGGATAAAACGCGCATGACCGGAACTTTAGAGCCATTGTTGGCAACATTTTTCCACGTAAAAGTGGATAGAACATTAAAACACCGAACCTTGACAACCGCCGTCGCGGGTATGACCTGTGCATGGACTGGGTCACCTGCGCGCATTCGGTCGCCTGCACCGGAATCGCAAACCGTCCCTCCGGCTTCTGCCTGGCACACCTGTCACCCGAACAACTCCCGGAAGCGCTCGGCCGGCTGTTCCCCGGCCGCCTGCTCGACCTGCGCGGCACCACCGTCACCAGCGACCTGTTATCGCGAGTCCTGGAGGCCACCGGCGGCCGGCCGGGGCGGGCCCGGCTGGACCGGGCCACGTTCACCGGCGACGTCCGGCTGTCGGGCGTGACGTTCGCCGGCGACGTGTCACTCGACGGCGCCAAGTTCGACCGGCTGGCCTCGTTCTTCGGCGCCCGCTTCGAGGGCAACGTGTCGCTGGCCGAGGCCAGGTTCGCCCGCGAGCTGTCCTTCCACGGCGTCACCGTGCGCGGGCACGTCTCGCTCGACCGGGCCGTGATGTGCCGCGACGCGGTGTTCAGCCAGGCCGTCTTCGGGCACGGGCTGTCCTGCGAACGGGCCAGGTTCGACGGGTACGCCACCTTCGACGGCGCCCGCCTCGGCGACGGGGCCGCCTTCCGCGGCGCGCGCTTCGGCCGCACCCTGTCCTTCCGCAAGGTCAGCGGGCACGCCGGGTTCGAGGCCGCGCACTTCGCCGCGGACGCGTACCTGTCGGCCACCGGCCGGCTGTCGGTGGCCCGCGCCCGTGCCGACGGCCTGCTGGACGTGACGGTCGCGGGGTGCGGCGTGGACCTGCGCGGCGTGGCGGTCGCCGGCGCGACCACGCTGAAGCTCACCGACTCGCAGGCCGACCTGGAGGGCGCGGTGCTGCGCGGCCCGGCCACCGTGACCGGCAGAGGCGCCGCCACGCTGACCTCGCTGCGGCAGGTGGAGGCGGCCAGCCTGGCGCTGTTCGGGCTGGACCTGTCGGCCTGCCGCTTCGCCGGGCTCGCCCATCCCACCGGGGTGCGGGTCAAGGACTGCACCTTCGCGCTCACTGCGCGCGGTGTGCGGGTGAGCCTGCGCCGGCCGATGCTGCGCTGGTTCTCCCGCCGCAGCGCACTGGCCGACGAGCACGGCATGCACGGCATGCCCAGCGGGACGGGCCCCGGTGACCCCGGGGTCACGCCCGACCGGCTGGCCGCGCTCTACGCCGGGTTACGCCCCAGCGACCGCGCCACCTCGGCGGACTTCGCCCTCGCCGCCATGGAGATGCGCCGCAGGGCCGGCCACCGATGGTGGCTGTCGGTGTCGTGGCTCTTGTTCGGGTACGGCATGCGCATGGGCCGGGCGGCGACCTGGCTCGCGGTGCTGGCGGCGCTGGCCGCGGCCGCCGTGCCGTGGGCCTCGGCCTCGAACGCCCACCCGCTCGGCCCGGGCGTGCGCGACTAGAGCTCGGCCACGATGGCGACGATGGCCTGGAAGTGGCGCGAGCGCCAGCCGCCGCCCATGATGCGCCGGGAGAGCTGCTGGAGCTCGTCGTCGGGGTCGAAGCCCTCGTGGTCGAGGAACAGCCTGGTGCCCTTGCCTTCCGGCTCCAGCCGCCAGGCGACCGTCCAGTCGGCCCGCTTGCCGTCGCTCCAGCTGATCTTCAGCAGCTTCTCCGGCTCGAGCTCCAGCACCTCGCAGTGGACGATCCCGTCGAAGCCCACCTGTTTCTTGGGCTCCGTCCTGAACGTGAACCGGTGCCCGACCTCCGGCTTGAAGTCGTTGGGCATGAGCCACCTGGCGACCAGTTCGGGGTCGGTGAGCGCCCGCCACACCTTCGCGGGCGGGTGCGCGATGAACTGGTCGAGCCTGATCGCTCGCAGGTCTTCAGCCTGTGGGGCCATCGTCTTCTTCCATCTCGTCGAGCAGGGTCGTGAGGTTCGCGAGCTTCTCCCGCCAGAACCGTTCGTAGGGCGTGAGCCAGTCGCGGATCTCCATGAGCGGCGCCGCCTCCAGCCGGTAGTGCCGTTCCCTGCCCTTGCGGGTCTCGGTCACCAGCCCCGCGTCCTTGAGCACCTTGAGATGCTCCGACACGCTGGGCCGGCTCATGTCGAACCGCTCGGCCAGCCGGCCGGCGGGCTGGCCGCCCTCCTCCAGCAGCAGGCGCAGCAGCTCGCGTCTGGCCGGGTTGGCCAGCGCCGTGAACACGTGGTCGGCCGTCATATCTGGCTGACGACGAACCCGTTGCCGAAGGGGTCGTGGAACAGCAGTTGCCTGCCCCACGGCTCGTCGCTCGGCCCTTCGAAGGCGACCTCGTGCTCGCGCAGCCGGGCGGCCAGCGCCTCGAGGTCGGGCGCGCCCACCACCAGGCCGCCGATCGGGGCCATGCCGGGGAACCAGGACGCCAGCAGCAGCGCGGTCTCGGCTCCCTTCGGGGCGACGGTGAGCCAGCGGCCCATGGGGAACGGGTTGTCGGTGCGCACCTCGAAGCCGAGCACGCCGGTGTAGAAGTCCAGGGCCCGCTCCTGGTCGGCGACGGGCACGGTGACGGTGAGGATTGTGGAGACTGACATGCGAGCCACTATACGTAGGTTTTTTCCTACATATCAACTCCCCGGAAAAATCGGGGAGTTCCCGGAGTGACCCCCGAGGGCCACCCTTCGTACACTGGGGATCATGCGCATCGACGACTACGTGGCCGAGCTCGACCGCGTGCTGGCCGGGCCGCACGGGCCGAAGCGGGACCTGGTCGTCGAGGCGCGCGACAGCCTGACCGACGCCGCCGACGCGCTCGAGGCGGACGGCCTCCAGCGGGCGGAGGCGGAGCGGATCGCGGTGGCGGAGTTCGGGCCCGTCGCCGAGATCGCCCCCGGCTACCAGGCCGAGCTCACCTCGGTCGCGGGGCGGCGGCTGGGGATGCTGCTGCTCGTCGGCGTGCCGATCACCGTGCTCATGTGGTCGGTGATGTGGCGGATGTACCCGCCGGGAGACGACGTGTGGGCGAGCCAGCCGGGGTGGTATTCGCTGGTTTCGCAGCTGCTCGACATCATCCAGCTCGGCGTCGGCGCGTACGGCGGGCTCGCGCTGTTCGCACTGGGCAGGGGCGCCCGGTGGATCCACCGGCCACGGTTGCTGACGCGGTCGCTGGCCGTGCTCGTCTGGGTCTCGCTGCCGATCATCACCGGGCTCGGATTGCTGCTCACCTTCGGCACGGAGGGGGCCAGCAGCCTGGAGTTCCTGCCCTCCATCCTGGCCAACCTGGTGACCTCGGCCATGTGGGGACTGCAGATCTACGGCGCCACGCGGTGCATGCGCATCACCCGGGCGTCCCTGCCTCGCCTCGACCGCCCCTCCGTGCTGTCATCCTGAAGCGGCCGCCTCGGCGCGCAGCACGTTGCCGATCACCGAGGTGAACTCCCGCCAGGCCGTCCGCTCGCCTGCGAGCTGCTTCCTGCCCGCGTCCGTCAGCCGGTAGGTGCGCCGCTTGCGGCCGCCCACCGTCGCCCACTCGCTGGACAGGTAGCCGATGCGCTCGAGCCTGCGCAACGCCGGGTAGACGGTGCCGGTCGGCACGCTCAGCGCGCCTCCGCTGCGCTCCTGCAGCGCCTCGATGATGGCGTAGCCGTGCAGCGGCTCCCGCTCGAGCACTGAGAGCAGCAGCGCGTCCATGTGCCCGCGCAGCGCGTCCGGATTCATGTCTCAGATCTTAGGCAACCGGTCAGCATGTAGCCAGTCTACATGTAGGCTATCTACATGTAGACAGACACAACATCGGAGTCGTGATGGACGTACTCGATCTGGCACGCACGCAGTTCGCGGTGACCGGCAGCCTGCATTTCCTGTTCGTGGTGCTCACGCTGGGCCTGGCGCCGCTGGTGGCGATCATGCACACCCGCTGGGCGATGTCGGGCAAGCCGCTCCACGAGGCGATGACGCGGTTCTGGGGGCAGATCTATGTCATCAACTACGCGCTCGGCATCGTGACCGGGCTGGTGATGGAGTTTCAGTTCGGGCTGTCCTGGAGCGGGCTGTCCCACTACGCGGGCGACGTGTTCGGCGCGCCGCTGGCCATGGAGACGCTGGTGGCCTTCTTCCTGGAGTCCACGTTCCTGGGCCTGTGGATCTTCGGGTGGAACCGGCTGCCCAAGGGGCTGCATGTGGCGTGCATCTGGCTTGTGACGCTGACGGCGTACGGGAGCGCGTTCTTCATCATGGTGGCCAACTCGTTCCTGCAGAACCCGGCCGGTGCCGTCGTGCGCGGCGGCCGGATGGAACTGGTCGACTTCGGCGCCCTGCTCACGAACAAGACCCTGGTCTTCTCCTTCCCTCATGTGATCGGGGCGGGGCTGTTCACGGGGGCGATGGTGCTGGTGGGGGCCAGCGCGTACCAGTTGCGGCGCCGTACCGGCCAGGTGGAGTTCTTCACCAGGTCGCTGCGGACCGGCGTGCTGGTGGCCGCGCTCGGGATCTTCCTCACGATGGGGTTCGGGTACGCGCAGTTCGGCGGGATCCAGGAGGGCAAGTTCGACGACGGCAGAGGGGCGGTCCCGCTCGCGATCATGATCGAGTTCGGGCAGTTGCTGGCGCTCGTCGTGCTCCTGGTGATGCTGCCGCTGATCCGTGTCCTGCCGCGATGGCGCTGGACGCATCCGGTGCTGATCGCGATGACGCCGCTGCCGTTCGTGCTGTCGATCATGGGCTGGCTGGCCAGGGAGATCGGGCGGCAGCCGTGGATGATCTGGCAGCAGCTGACCGTGGCCGACGCCATGTCACCGGGGCTGACCTCGGGCATGGTCACGGCCTCGCTGATCGGGTTCGCCGCCGTGCTGGGGCTGCTGGCGGTCGTCGACTACGTGCTCATCGCGCGGGTGGTCAGGCGCGGGCCGCGCGACCTCGACCTCGGCGCCACCGCTGATGAGTCCCGGACCCCGGCGATGAGCTTCTAGGAGAGCTGACATGGAAGTGATCTGGTTCGTCATCTTCGCGACGCTGCTGGCCGGCTATTTCGCCCTTGAGGGGTTCGATCTCGGCGTCGGGCTGCTGCTGCCGGTGCTGGGCAGGACGCGGGAGGGCCGCGACCGCATGGTGGCCGCCGTGGCGCCGTACGTGCTGGCCAACGAGGTGTGGCTGGTGGCGGTCGCTGGGACGCTGTTCGGGGTCTATCCGCTGCTCGAAGGGGAGGTGCTGTTCGGGTTGTACCCGGTGGTGGTGGCGATGCTGCTGAGCTGGGTCCTGCGCGACGCCGGCCTGTGGTTCCGGCGCAGGCTCGACGGCTCCAGGTGGCGCGGGTTCTGGGACGCGATGATCGCGTTCGGGTCGCTGGGGCTGTCGTTCGGCTGGGGCATGGCACTGTACGCGGCGGCCACCGGGTTCACGTCGTCGCCGGTGCATCCGCTCGGGGTGATGCTGGGCGTGGTCGTGACCATGCTGTTCGCCTTCCACGGGTGGACGTTCCTGGCCTGGCGGGCGCCCGGCGACTTCGGCGCCACCCGGTCGGGGCGCGCCCTGCTGATCTCCGGGGCCGTCGCCGCGCTCCCCGCCGTGGGGGTGCTGGCCGGGGCGATGCCGTACCTGCTGGACCACAGCGCGCCCGCGGCTACCTTGAATGTGCTCAGTGTCATCGTCCTTCCGTTCGCGCCTATCATGCTGGGCGCGCAACTATGGGTATGGCGCACTTTCCGCCCAGGGAAGGACGCCTTCCGGCTCCCGTCGTTCTTCTGAGGATTCGTGCATAAGGATCTCCTGCGGCTCATGCGGGCCGAGCGGTCGGTACGCCGCCACCTGACCGTCACCATGGCCGCGGCCGTGCTGGCGGGGCTGCTCGTGCTCGTGCAGGCCGAATTGCTGGCCGGGGTGCTGTCCGGCAGGTTCACCGCCGCCGCCCTGGCCGTCCTGGCCGCGGTGGTGGGCGTGCGGGCGCTGCTCGCGTGGACCCAGGGGGTCTTCGCCGGGCACACCGCTACCGGGGTGAAGTCGGCGCTGCGCCACCGGCTGCTGGCCCGGATGCGCGAGCTCGGGCCCGGACGGCTGGCCGCACACCGCTCCGGCGAGCTGGTCACCCTCACCGGGCGGGGCCTGGACGGGCTCGACGCCTACCTGACCGGCTACCTGCCCGCGATCGCGGTGGCCGGGGTGGTGCCGCTGGCCGTGCTCGTCCGGCTGTTCGCCGCCGATCTCGCGAGCGCGGTCATCGTGCTGATCACGCTGCCGCTGATCCCGATCTTCGGCGCGCTGGTCGGCATGACGACCAAGGCCGTGACCGAGCGCCAGTACCGCGCGCTGTCGCGGCTCGGCGGCCACTTCCTCGACGTGGTGCGCGGGCTGCCCACGCTGCGGGCGTTCGGGCGGGCGCGCTACCAGGCCACCGTCATCCAGCAGGTGGCCGACGCGCACCGCAGCGCCACCATGCGGACGTTGCGGGTGGCGTTCCTGTCGTCGCTGGTGCTGGAGCTGTGCGCGTCGCTGTCCCTGGCGCTGGTGGCGGTGCCGGTCGGGCTGCGGCTGCTCGGCGGGTCGCTGGATCTGACGACGGCGCTGCTGGTGCTGCTGCTGGCGCCGGAGGCGTACCTGCCGCTGCGGGCCATGGGGACGCGGTTCCACGCCTCCATGGAGGGTGTGGCCGCCGCCGACGCGGCCTTCGCCGTACTGGACTCCGCGCCTGAGCCCGCGGCGGTGGCCGGGGCCGGGCGCGCCACCGCGTCCGGCGGCGCGCCGGAGATCCGGCTGGAGAACGTGAGCGTCCGCTACCCCGGCAGGGACGCCGCCGCGCTGGAGGACGTCACGCTCACGATCGGGCCGCGCGAGCGGGTCGCCCTGGTGGGCGAGAGCGGCGGCGGCAAGAGCACCCTGCTCCACCTCATCCTGGGGTTCATCCAGCCGTCGCAGGGCCGGGTCCTCATCGACGGGACGGATCTGCGCGATCTGGACCTGGCGAGCTGGCGGGCGCGGCTGGCGTTCGTGGCGCAGCGGCCGCACCTGTTCACCACGTCCGTAGCCGACAACATCCGGCTGGGGGCGCCCTCCGCCTCTCTGGAGGAGGTACGCCGGGCGGCCGCGGCCGCGCACGCCGACTTCGTGGCGGGGCTCCCCCAGGGGTTCGACACGGTGGTGGGCGAGCGCGGGGCCAACCTGTCCGCCGGGCAGCGGCAGCGGATCGCGCTGGCCCGCGCCTTCTGCCGTCCTGACGCCTCGGTGCTGCTGCTCGACGAGCCCACGGCCCGGCTCGACGGGCGCAGCGAGGCCGCGGTGGTGGCGGGGACGGCGGAGCTGGCCCACGACCGCACGGCCGTCATCGTCGCGCACCGGCCGGCCATGATCGACCTGGCTGACCGCGTCATCCGCATCCACGAGGGCCGCATCGTCTCCGACACGACCCGCGGCCCGCGCCCGGCCCCCGGCGCACTCTTGGACACCGCCCGGCCGGGCTCTGGCGAGAACCCGTCGGATGCCACCGAGGCGGGCGCCGATGACGAGGACCTCCATCCATCGGGTGCCGCCGATCCAGGGGGCGGAGAGAACGGCCTTGACCCCGCACCCGGCGCTAAGGGTGGCGGGGACGACGGTCTTGACCCTGCACGCGGAGACGACTTCGAGGCGTCTTCGGATGCGGCGGCGGGGGCCGGCGGGGGCGGGCGACAGGAACCCGATCGGGTGGTGGCGGTGCGGCCTGAGGGGAGCGAGCGATGAACCGGCGCATGGGGATGCGGCTGGTCTGGGCCGTGCTGGCGGGGGCGGCGGCCGACCTGGCCGGGCTCGGCCTGATCGCCGCCGCGGCCTGGCTGATCACCAGGGCCGCCGAGCAGCCGCCCCTGGCCGCGTTGAGCGTGGCGATCGTGGCGACCCGCGCGTTCGCCACGAGCAAGGGCGTCTTCCGCTACGCCGAACGCCTCACCGGCCATGACGTGGCGCTGCGCGCCCAGGCCGGCACCCGCGAGAACCTCTACCGGGCGCTCATCCCGCCCCAGCAGCCCCGTCACGGCGGCGCCGACCTGCTCAGCCGCATGGTGGACGACACCGAGGCCGTACAGGACCTGCTGGTCCGCTGCCTGCTGCCCGCCGCCGCGGCGGCGATCGCCGGGCTGGCCGCCGTCGTCATCGGGCTGACCATCCTGCCGGTGGCGGCCCTGGTGCTGGTGGCCGGGCTGGTGGTGGCGGGAGTGCTGCTGCCCGCGAGTACGGCCGCCGCCGCCCGCCGCTGGTCGGCCCGGATCGCCCCCGCACGGGCGAGGCTGGCCGCCCGGGTGGCCGACCTGGTGCACGGTTCCGCCGACCTGGCCGCGTACGGCGCCGACGGGCAGGCGCTGGACAAGGCGATGGCCGCCGACGAGGCGCTCGCCACGCTCGAACGCCGCCAGGCCCGCGTCCACGCCGCCGCCCTGGCCGGGGGCACGCTGGTGCAGGGGCTGACGGTCGCGGCCGTCGTACTGCTCGCGCAGGGGGCCGGGGTCGGCTCGGTCGGTACGGCCGTGCTGGCGTTGACCTGCCTGGTGTCCTTCGAGCCCGTGCTGCCGTTGGCGGCGGCGGGCGAGCGGATGGCGGGGATCACGGCGGCGCTCAGGAGGCTGCGCGAGGTCCGCTCCGCCGCCCCGGCCGTCGTTGAACCCGCCGCACCCGCGCCCAGGCCGGAGGCCCCGCTGACCATCGAGATCAACGACCTCGTGGTCCGCCACACCGCCCGGCCGGGCGCGGACGACGCCTCGACACCGCCCCACGACGCCCACCAGCCCGCCCTGGACGGCACCCGGCGCATGCCTGCGGCCCGGGGCAGCGCCACGCACGCCACCACGGCACGTGACAGCGCCATCGACGCGGCTCCGGCGGACGGCGAGCGGCCCGCGTTGGATGGCGTGTCGCTGCGACTCACCCCCGGCAAGCGGATGGCGATCGTCGGGCCCAGCGGGGCGGGGAAGAGTACGTTGCTGGCCGCGCTGATGCGGCTGGTGGATCCGGAGTCCGGAAATATCCAGATCAATGGGGTGGACCTCCGGGACCTCGCCGGCGACGACGTACGAACTCTGATGACCGGCCTCACCCAGGACCCGTACATCTTCCGCACCACCCTCCGCGACAACCTGCGCCTGGCCGGTCCCGAGGCCGACGACGAGACGTTGCGGCGCGCCGTACGGGACGCCCGGCTCGACGGCTGGGTCGAGCGGACCGGGTGGGACACCGAGCTGGGCGAGGACGGCAGGACCGTGTCTGGCGGGCAGCTGCAGCGGCTGGCCCTGGCCAGGGCACTGCTGTACGACCCTCCGGTGCTGCTGCTCGACGAGCCCGCCGAGGCGCTGGACGAGGAGACGGCCGACCGGCTGATGAGCGACCTGCTCGATGTGACCAGGGACCGCACCACGCTGCTCGTGACGCACCGGCTCAAGGGGCTGGAGCTGGTCGACGAGGTCGTGGTGCTCGAAGAGGGCCGGGTCGTCCAGCGGGGGCGTCACGACGAGCTCGTCGCCGTGCCGGGCTACTACCGCGACCTGTGGGAGTCCGAGGCCTTGACCAGGCGATAGTCCTCGCTCGCCGGCCGGGCATTGTGTTTGCGTCGCCATCAGGTTTAAACTGCAAACCAGTTTGAGGATTCGAGGGGTTGCGATGGTGGATGACGAGCGGGCGCCCAGCCCCGAGGAAATGCTCCGGGTCATCGAGGAGCAGCAGAGCGCCGCCGCGAGATTCCTGTACGGCGATCCGCTCCTCACGTACATGCCGTGGGGCGTGGCCTGGCTGCTCGGCTTCAGCGCGCTCTTCCTCCACTACGGGCTGGACGGGCGGCCGTACGCGCCGATCTCCCTGGGGCAGGCGCTGTCCGTGCTGATGATCTCCCAGCTCGCGGCCGGCGCGGTGAGCGCGTACGGGATCGTGCGGGGAAGCAGGCCGGTCCGTGGCGTCAGCGCAAGCAGAGGGACGATGTATGGCTATTCCTGGTTCGCCGGGATGGCGCTGGTGGTCATCGTCGCCAGCAGGATGGGCCCGCTGCTGCCCGCCCAGGAGCGCGGCCTGCTGTGGGCGGGCATGTCGCTGACGGTCGTGGCGGTCCTGTACATGGCCGGCGGCGCGATCTGGCTGAGCTGGCAGATGTTCTTCGTCGGCGTCTGGGTGGCGGCCGTCGACGGGCTGGGGGTGCTGCTCGGTGCCGGCTGGCACGCGCTGCTGACGGCGGTGCTGCTGGGCGGTGGATTCATCGCAGCGGGCGTGTGGCAGAGGTGCCGGGCGTGACGGCGGAGAAGGCGCTGCCCGAGCTCGACCCGGTGATCCACGCTCAGGCCAGACTGCGGGTGGTCGTCGCGCTCAACGTGCTCGGCGAGGGTGACGAGATGGCCTTCGGATCACTGCGGGATCTGCTCGGCATGACGGCGGGCAACCTGTCGGTCCACCTGACCAAGCTCGAAGAGGCCGGATACGTCCAGATCACCAAGACGCACAAGGGGCGCACCCCGGTCACGTACGTGGCGCTCACCAAGCGGGGGCGGCTGGCCTTCGAGGACTACACCAAGGCGATTCGCGCCCTGCTGAACAACGCTGGAGGAATCATATGACCGTCCTCGCGAGAGCGATCGAGGCCACCCGCCGCTACGGCGGCGTGCTCGCGCTCGACCGCGTCACGCTCGACATCAGGCCGGGCGAGCTGGTCGGGTTGCTCGGCCCCAACGGCGCGGGCAAGTCCACCTTGATCAACCTGTTCGTGGGGCTGCGGCGCCCGACGTCCGGCACGGTCGAGCTGCTCGGCGGCTCGCCCCGGGACCCGGCGGTACGCCGCGGCATCGGCGTCACGCCGCAAGAGACCGGTTTGCCCGAGTCGTTACGCGTCGGGGAGATCGTCGAATTCGTCTCGGCGCACTTCCCCGAGCGAACCGGCAAGGAAGAGCTGCTGGCCAGGTTCGGGCTGGACGACCTGGTCAAGCGGCAGGTCGGCGGCCTGTCAGGCGGGCAGCGGCGGCGGCTGGCCGTGGCGCTGGCGTTCGCGGGCAAGCCGAAGCTGGTGTTCCTCGACGAGCCGACGACCGGCCTGGACGTGGAGGCCAGGCGGGCGCTGTGGGACGGCATCAAGTCCTTCCATGACGACGGCGGCACGGTGCTGCTCACCAGCCACTACCTGGAGGAGATCGAGGCCCTGGCGCAGCGGGTCGTGGTCGTCGGCCACGGGCGCGTGCTCGCCGACGACACGGTGCGGGCCGTACGCGACATGGTGGATGTGCGGCGGGTCTCGCTCGTCGCCGACGACCTGCCCGAGCTGCCCGGCGTGCTCGGCTCCGAACGCGCGGACGGCCGGGTCAGCCTGGTCACCACCGATCCCGACCGGCTGGTCGTCGAGCTGGTGCGGAGCGGCACGCCGTTCTCCGGGCTCGAGATCAGGCCGACCACCCTGGAGGAGGCCTTCCTCGCCATCACCTCGAAGGAGACCGCGCATGTCTAGCCTGGTCGTCGCGCATACCCGCCATCTCCTGATCGAGCAGATCAGGGTGCCCATCGGCCTGCTGGCCGGCGCGTTGTTCCCCGCCATCACCATGCTGGCGTTCGTGGTGCCGTTCGCCGGGCAGGATCCCAAGGCCGCGACGATGGCGGCGGGTTCGCTGATGCTCTTCGGCGGGATGTCGAACGCGCTGATAGGGCTCAGCATCTCGGTCTCACAGGACCGTGAGCAGCCGTGGAACCCCTACCTGCGCACGCTGCCCGCCGGACCGTTCCCCCGCTTCGCCGGGCGGATCCTGGCGGCGCTGGCCGTCATGCTGGTCTCGGTGATCCCGGTGCTGCTGGTGGCCGCGTTCCTCACCGAAGCGACGATCACGCCGGGCAGGCTGCTGGCCGGGCTGGGCCTGCTGGTCGCCGGGTTGGTCCCGTTCATGCTGATGGGCCTGTTCCTCGGCTTCACGCTGTCGTCCAAGGCGGCGATCGGGGTGTCGCAGCTCGTGTTCTTCCCGCTGGCCATCCTCGGCGGGCTGCTGCTGCCGCCGCAGATCCTGCCCGGGTTCATCCAGGCGGTCTCGCCGTACATCCCCACCAGGGGCGCGGCCGAGCTCATCTGGTGGGCGACCGCCGGCACCAGTCCGAGCGTCGTGTCGCTGGTCATGCTCGCCGGATGGACCGTCGTCGCGGCGGCGGCCGCGGTGTGGGCCTACCGCCGCGACGAGGGCCGGCGCTTTATCTGATCAACTGGGGGGTGTGCCGCCGAGTCCGCAGCGATCTCGACGGCACACCCGTCCATGAGGGGGTTCTGTTATTTCTTCTCTTCGAGGGTGACGGTCACCTCGTTGGTCTGCCCGTCCCTCATATATGTGATCTTGACCTGTTGGCCCGGTTTGAAACCTCTGACCTGCCCAACTACAGTATCTCCTCCGTCAACCGCCTTGTCGCCCACCCTCGTGATGAGGTCGCCCTGCTTCAGCCCGGCCTTGTCCGCCGGGCTTCCCGCGGTGACCTGCCTGATCAGCGCGCCGGGCACGTCGCCGGTCGCGTCGGTGACGCTCACGCCGAGGAAGGC
The DNA here is from genome assembly GCF_052068215.1 of Nonomuraea sp. H19. Lineage (NCBI taxonomy): Bacteria > Bacillati > Actinomycetota > Actinomycetes > Streptosporangiales > Streptosporangiaceae > Nonomuraea > Nonomuraea sp. H19. The sequence continues at coordinate 238,735 of NZ_JBQHCV010000007.1, forward strand.
GTGGTTGACCTTGCCGTTGCTGATGAGCTGCTCGGACACCTGCTTGGCGGTGTTGACGGGGATGGCGAAGCCGACGCCGCCGCCCGCCGCGTCCGAGGCGATGGCGGTGTTGATGCCGACCAGCTCGCCCGCCGCGTTCACCAGCGCGCCGCCGGAGTTGCCCGGGTTGATCGAGGCGTCGGTCTGGATGGCGCCGCCGATCGTGGTGGGCTGGCCGTCCTGGCCCTGCTGCTGACCCCAGCCCGGCGGGATCTGCTGGCGCTGCTCGCCGCCGACGGTGAGCGTGCGGTCGAGCGCGCTGACGATGCCCGCCGTGACCGATCCGTCCAGGCCGAGCGGGCTCCCGATGGCCAGTACGGCATCGCCCACCTGCAGCTTGTCACTGTCGCCGAGCGTGGCCTTGGTCAGCCCGGAGACGCCTTCGGCCCTGATGACGGCCAGGTCGGTGGCCGGGTCGGTGCCCACCACGCTGGCCTTGGCCGTCTTGCCGTCGCTGAACTTGACGGTCATCCCGCCCTGGCCCGCGCCCACGACCACGTGGTTGTTGGTGAGAATGAGCCCGTCCTCCGACAGCACGACGCCGGATCCCTCACCGGTCTGGCCCTGGATCATCACGACGCTCGGCTGCACCTTCGCCGCCACCTCGGCGACGGTGAGCTGGTCGGAGGCGCTCTTGAAGACGGGGCCCGGCGTGCTGGTGTTGCTGCTGCTGACGATCTGCTCGGGCTGGAACGCGGTGACGGCGGCGGCCCCCACGACGCCACCGCCAACGGCCATGGCCGCCATGGCGAGCCCGGCGACGGCCTTACGCCCGAAGCCGGGCCTCTTCGGGGGCGCGGGCGGCGGTGGAGGCGGCGGCTGCTCCATCATGATCGTGTCCCGCCGGGGGAAGCCCCCGGCGGCCGGTGGGGTGTCGCCGAATTGGCTCCACCCGGTGCCCTGCTCGCGAGGCTCGTTCGCGTCCATCTTTCATCTCCCTCGAGTCCCGATGACTCTAGGGTCGCAAGGAGCGCGTAAGCCCTGGTTAAGCCGGTGATCAGAGCACTATGAGAGGGCTGATGAAGGCCTTATCAATGCTGCTGGGAGGGCTTGGCCGCCGGTTCGCGGCCGCTCGAATCCTGCGGGTGACGCAGCGCGTGATCGGCGAATCCGCCGCGCCCTCGAACCCCTACGGTGGACGCCGCGAGAGGGCCGCAATGCTCAAGACGGACATTCTGTCTTGATCGATTCACAGGCGACAGCATAGGCGGCGCTCATGATGCCGGCCGCTCTTCGAACGCGGGTACGCACGACGGCTCGGCGGGTCCGGAAGCGGACACTCGCTTTCGGGCTGATCCAGGACATCCTCCGGGAGACGCCATTTGGGACGCGTCCCAATGTGGCCGCAAGCGGTCACGGCGCGCCCTCCGGACGACGCCCTTGCGCAGGCACCCCGCTCGGACGGGCCGGCGCCGCACCTTCCCGGGAACGCCGCGCGAGATTAGTGACGGGCGTAAAGCGGCCTTACTCCCGTCGCCCGATTGACCGCGTGAAACTGACGGCCCATAGTCAGTGAGTCACCGCGCCTGCCTGTCACCTCACCTGACGTGCTGAACTCTGGACTGCCCGATCGGCGCCGATCGGGCGTCGCTGAGCGCCCGGGATCGGGGGTGCCGGCGTGGCATATGTGCCTGAATCAGGCCAGCACGCGCGTACTCACTCAAGGAAGCGGGAGGAATCGCACATGGCCACGTACACGACGCAGATTCAGTGGGGCGGCGCCGACGCCGAATGGCACGACGACGCCGACCTGACCATCGTCATCACCAACCGGGACGGGGTCGTGCCGCAGAGCGGCATGCCCGGCACTGGCACCCAGGTGGCGTGGGCGTCCCCACAGGGCAACGGGTCGATCACGTTCTTCGAGGACGGCAACAGGTTCATGGGGTCGGCCCAGTTCAAGGGTGAGGGCCCGGTCGGGTACCGCGGCCTGATCAAGCGCTGACCACCGGCTCGGCATGGTAGCGGGCTGCGGGACGCCGTGGCCCGCCACTCGGCCGGTCGGCCCGGGGGACGCCGACCGTGATCGGTAAGCCGTTCCGAAGGTCCGTTTCGCGGCAGCTGGACGCCCAACGACCAGCCCGATCGGCGCCCTCAGCTAGCTGCGAGCCGGCCAGTACTCGTCCCTGAGCAGGCGCTTGTAGAGCTTGCCCGTCGGGTGGCGGGGCAGTTCGGCGCGGAAGTCCACGGACTTGGGGCACTTGTAGTGCGCCAGGTGCTCGCGGCAGTACGCGATCAGCTCCGCCGCCAGCTCCGGACCCGCCTCCGCCATGGACAGCGGCTCGACCACGGCTTTGACCTGCTCGCCCATCTCATCGTCCGGCACCCCGAACACCGCCACGTCGGCCACCTTCGGATGGACCGACAACACGTTCTCGGCTTCCTGCGGGTAGATGTTCACCCCGCCAGAGATGATCATGTACGAGCGGCGGTCGGTGAGGTAGAGGAAGCCCTCCTCGTCCAGGTAGCCGATGTCGCCCAGCGTGGTCCAGCCCCTCCCCCGCGGGTCCTGTGCGGAGCGGGTCTTGCCGGGGTCGCCGTGGTATTCGAATTGGCCGCCGTTCTCGAAGTAGATCGTGCCGTGCTCGCCGGGCGGCAGGTCGTTGCCGTCCTCGTCGCAGATGTGCACGATGCCGAGCAGGGAGCGGCCGACCGTGCCCTTGTGCTTCAGCCAGTCCTGGGGGCCGGCATAGAGGAAGCCGTTGCCTTCGGTGCCGGCGTAGTACTCGTGGATGATCGGGCCCCACCAGTCGATCATCTGCTCCTTGACGGGGACGGGGCAGGGAGCGGCGGCATGGATCCCGAACTTAAGGGATGAAATATCGTACTTTGTCCGGGTTTCTGGCGGCAGCTTGAGCATCTTGATGAACATCGTGGGCACCAGCTGCGAGTGCGTCACCCCGTACCGCTCGACCAGCTGCAGATACTGCTCGGGGTCGAAACGCTCCATCACCACGACGGTGGCGCCGAGCCGCTGGAAGGTCATGCTGTAACGCAGCGGGGCGGCGTGGTAGAGGGGCGCGGGCGAGAGGTAGACGCTGTCCGGCGTCGGCGCGAACAGCGCTTCCACGAGTTTGAAGAGCAGACCGGGTTCGGTGAGCGGGCCGTGCGTCGCCGGCAGCTTGACGCCCTTCGGACGGCCGGTGGTGCCCGAGGAGTAGAGCATGTCGGCGCCCGTGCACTCGTCGTCGAGGGGGGTGATCGGCTGCCCGGCGACCGCCTCCTCGTACGAGTCGAAGCCCTCGGCCGCGCCGTCCAGCATGAGGCGCAGCTCGACTCCGGGCGCGGCGGCGGTGATCGAGGTGGCGACGCCGGCCAGGTCCGCGCTCGAGATGAACACCCGGGCGCCGCAGTTGCCGACGATGTAGGCCAGCTCGTCGGTCCGCAGCCGCGAGCCGACCGGCGTGTAGTGCAGGCCCGCGCGGTGCGCGGCCCAGGCGACGACCAGGAAGAGGGGATGGTTGGCGAGCATGAAGGCGATGTGGTCACCCGGCCGCAGCCCGGCCGCGCGGAACAGGTGGGCCAGCCGGTTCGATTCCTCGTCCAGCTCGCGGTAGGTGATGACCTTCCCGGAGCCCGCCATGATCACAGCGGGCTTGTCGGGGGTGGCTGCTGCGATGGCTCCCGGATACATGACCGAACACTATTCGGCCGACCGGCCGCCACGCCAACTATTGGGCGGCGATCACCGAGCCCGCGTACTTCTGCTTGATGAAGTCCTTGACCCGCTGGTCCTGCAGGAGCTTGGCGAGGGTGACGATGTTGGCGTCCTTCTCGTGACCGGCCTTGACGACGAGCCCGTTGACGTACGGGTTGCCCTCGGTCTTCTCCAGCGCCAGCGCCTGCGAAGCGGGCTTGAGCCCGGCCTCGATGGCGTAGTTGCCGTTGATGACCGCGGCGTCAACGTCCTCGAGCGAGCGCGGGAGCTGGGCCGCCTCAAGCGGCTTGAACTGCAGGTTCTTCGGGTTCTCGACCACGTCGCGCTCGGTCGCGGCGGTGCCGGCGCCGTCCTTGAGCTTGACCACGCCGTTGTCGGCGAGCAGCTTGAGCGCGCGGCCGAGGTTCGTGGCGTCGTTGGGCACGGCCACGGTGGCGCCGCTCGCCAGCGCGGACAGCGCGGTGATCTTCTTGGAGTACAGGCCCAGCGGCTCCAGATGGACCGGGGTGAGGAAGCTCAGCTCGGTGCCCTTGGAGGCGTTGAAGTCGTCGAGGTACGGCTTGTGCTGGAAGAAGTTCGCGGCCAGCTGGCCTTCGTCGAGCTGCACGTTCGGCTGGACGTAGTCGGTGAACTCCACGACCTCCAGCTTCAGCCCGGCGGCCGGGGCCAGGTTCTGCTTGACGTAGTTCAGGATCTCGGCATGCGGCACGGGGCTGGCGCCGACCTTGAGCACGCTGCCGGCCGGCTCGGCGGCGTCGGTCGCGGACTGCGACGTACCGCATGCGGTGAGCAACAGGGACAGCGCGACAGTACCCGCTATGGCACGAAATTTCATGATTCTTTCCTCTACTTATGCGATAGGCGCCGAACGACCAGGTCGCCCAGGCTCTGCAGGAGTTGCACGATGACGATGAGCAGCACGACGGTCACGATCATCAGCAGCGTCTCGAAGCGCTGGTAGCCGTACCGGACGGCGAGGTCGCCGAGCCCGCCGCCGCCGAGTGTGCCGGCCATGGCGGAGTAGCCGATGAGCGCGACGACGGTCACGGTCAGCCCCGATACCAGCCCGGGCAGGGCCTCGGGCAGCAGGACCTTGCGCACGATGGCGGCCCGGCTCGCTCCCATGGCCTGGGCCGCCTGCACCACGTCCGCGCCGACCTCGCGCAGTGCCGCCTCGACCAGCCGGGCGAAGAACGGCACCGCCCCGGCGGTGAGCGGCACGACGAACGCGGCCGTCCCGATGGTGGTCCCGACGACGAGCCGGGTGAACGGGATGATCGCGATCATCAGCACGATGAACGGCAGCGACCGCCCGATGTTGACCACGAACCCGAGCGCCGACTTGAGCGCCGGCGCGGGCCGCAGCCCGTCCCGGTCGAACACGACGAGCGTCACGCCGAGCGGTAGCCCGAGCAGGACGGTGAACAGCGTCGACCACCCGACCATCTGCGCCGTCTCCAGCGTCGCCGGCCACAGCAGCGGGAGGATCTCGTCCCAGGTCACGCGGCCTCCTCGACGATCAGGCCGGAGTCGCGCAGGTACGCCAGCGCGGCGGCGGTGTCAGCGCCGTCGAGCGCCACGCGCAGCCGGCCCACGGAGCCGCCGGCGAGGTCCTCGATCGAGCCGCCCAGGATGCTGAGGTCCACGTCGAACTTCCGCACCACCTCCGACACCACCGGCTGCCGGGGGTCGCCGGTGAAGGTCAGTGTCACCGAACCTGCGGGGGCCGGCTCGGACAGCGGGAAGATCTCCCTGGTCAGGCGGGATCCGGGGGTCCTGATGAGGTCGGCGATGGCGCCGGACTCCTCGATGCGGCCCCGGGACATGATGGCGACGGAGTCGCAGACGCTCTTGACGACGTTCATCTCGTGGGTGATGAGCAGGATCGTCAGGCCGAGCTCGGCGTTGAGCCGCTTGAGCAGGGCCAGGATCGACTGGGTGGTGGCCGGGTCGAGCGCGGAGGTGGCCTCGTCGGACAGCAGCACCGAGGGGTTGCCCGCGAGGGCCCTGGCGATGCCGACGCGCTGCTTCTGCCCGCCGGAGAGCTGGTGCGGGCGATCCTTGCCACGGCCCTGCAGTCCGACGAGCTCGAGCAGTTCACCGACGCGGCGCTCGCGCTCGGCCCTGGGCACCCCCATGATCTCGAGCGGGAAGGCGACGTTGCCTGCGACGGTGCGCGAGGAGAGCAGCGCGAAGTGCTGGTGGATCATGCCGATGCGCTGCCTGGCGCGGTTCAGCTCGCCGCTGCGCAGCGCGGTCAGGTCCTGCCCGGCGACGGTGACGGTGCCCGATGTCGGGCGTTCGAGCAGGTTGACGCAGCGCAGGAGGGTGCTCTTGCCGGCGCCGCTCTGGCCGAGCACGCCGTAGATCTCGCCTTCACGCACGTGCAGGTCGACGCCGTCGAGCGCGACGGTCTCGCCGTACTGCTTGCGCAGGCCTGAAGCCTGGATCACGAAAATCCCCATGACTGAGAGCGGCCACCATCGGAGCCGCGGGAACGGACATCACCGGAGCGGGGTACGCGTCAGCGGGTGCCCGGAGGGAACGGCAGGTGGCTCAGCCTTCGCAGCACGAAACCTGGAGTGATCATCAGAATGGCTTCCGGAGAGAACGGGGCGGGCGGGGACGCTTCAGCTGCTCAGCATTCGGCCCGGACAACACATGGCGTTCTCTTTCACGCCCGTCCTAACAAGCCCTTTAGTGCGCACCATTCCCGATACGCGAAGTGAACTGCCTCACTCCTCGACGATCTCCCAGCTGTGCGGCGCGATCTCCCCGAGGCCGGGAAAGCGGTGCGGCTCGTCGCCCACGTTGATCAGGAGCGTGATCCCTGCGCCGGAGCGCAGCACGGCGGCGGTGCCGGTGAGGTGTTCGACGGTGGTGCGGGCGGTCGCCGCCCCCTCGTGGCGCCTGCGGATGCCGATGAGGCGCTGGTGCGTGCGGTAGACGGGCCGGCCGTACGGCGCGAGCCCGGCGGGCGTGTCGGGGTATGCGGGCCTGATCGCGTCGTCGCCGCCTTCGCGCACCTCCTTGAGCCCCTGGAAGGCCTGCTCGTCGCCGTAGTAGACGCTCGGCAGGCCGCCCACGGTGAACAGCACGGCCAGCGCGTGCCCCAGGTGCCGGGGGTCGTCGAGCCTGGTGGCGAGCCTGGTGACGTCGTGGTTCCCGGCGAACGTCTGCGGCGTGAACGTCTCCAGCATCTGGTTGTGCCGGTCCAGCGCCCAGGCCAGCTCGAACAGGTTCCGGTCGTTGAGCGAGCTCCAGATCGCCTTCCACAGCTCGTACTGGGTGACGGTGTCCAGCCCCGAGCGTTCGACGTAGTCCGCGTAGTCGCCGTGGATGACCTCGCCGGAGAACCACGCGTCCGGGTGGCGCTCGCGCACGCCGGGCAGCACCTGCGCCCAGAACTCGGCGGGCACCGCGTACGCCGCGTCCAGCCGCCACCCGGCCGCTCCCCTGCCGAGCCAGTGCTCCATGACGGCCGTCACGTGCTCGCGCACGGCGGGCTCCGCGTGTTCCAGCACCACCAGGCGGTGGTGCCCCTCGAACGTCTCGTACTCGCCGGATCCCGGCCGCCGCCTGAACCAGCGCTCCCCCGCGGAGAACGACCGCGCGACGTGGTTGAACACGCCGTCCAGCACGATCCGCAGCCCGCGCCGGCGCGCCTGCTCGACGAGGTGGTCGAAGTCCCGCTCGTCGCCGAGGCGGGGGTCGATCGCGAAGTGGTCGACGGTGTCGTAGCCGTGCGTCTCGGAGGCGAAGATCGGCCCCAGCATGATCGCCGAGCATCCGAGCTCGACGGCGTAGTCCAGCCAGCCGGCCAGGTGCCGCAGCGGGCGCGGCCGGTCCGCACCGAAGCCGAGCGGGTAGACGTGCCAGAAGATCGCATGCTCAGCCCATGGCGACACGGACCGTCTCCTTTTCTGTGTGCGTACGGCGCATAGGCCGGCCCGAGGGCGAGCGCGCAGCCGACCACCGTGTCGGCCAGGCGGTAGCCGATCGTGGCCGGTGCCACATTACCCATGAGGAGCAGGACGAGCGGGGTCATGACGGTGGGCCGCGCGGAGAACCGCGCCATGTGCCCTCAACTGAATCGTCAGCGATACATCGGTAGCGATGTAATATGTGGCCATGAACATCGCGAGATTGAGAAGGCTGGGCAGAAGATTGCAGGAGCTGTCGAAGACGGTGGGCGAAGCCGACGGGCCGCCCCTGACGCCCGGGGAGGAGGCGGTCTTCGAGGATGTCATGCGGCATCCGGGGAGCTCGGTCGGGGAGATCCAGACCCGTACGGGATTCGTGCAGAGCCACGTGTCGGCCTCGGTGGCCCGGATGCGCGAGCGCGGCCTGCTGGAGACCGGTCCCGATCCGGCCGATGGGCGGCGCACCCAGGTGCGGGTGGCGGACGTCGCCATGCACACGCTGTTCCGGCGGGCGACCACGCCCGTGGACGAGGTGGTGCGGAAGGCGGTGCCGGATCCCGCGGACGCCGAGCGGGCGGTGGCGCTGCTGAAGGAGCTGGAGGCCCTGCTGATCACCGATGACTCGCACGGCCAGGGCTGATCACGCGCTGTGCAGATATGCGGCTGCCCGCCGTACCACGAAATGTCGGGTACGGCGGGCAGCGGGGCGGGGGTTAGGCCGCGACCGTGGAGGCGACCTGGGCCGAGGTGAGCGCGATGTCGAGAACCTCGCGCACGTCACTGACCGTGTGGATGGTCAGCTCGTTGCGGACCTCCTCGGGCACGTCGTCCAGATCCGGCTCGTTGCGGGCCGGGATGAGGACGGTGGTGATGCCCGCCCGGTGCGCGGCCAGCAGCTTCTGCTTGACGCCGCCGATCGGCAGCACCCGCCCGGTCAGCGAGATCTCGCCGGTCATGGCCACGTCACCGCGGACCAGGCGGCCCGACAGGAGCGAGGCCAGCGCGGTCGTCAGCGTCACACCGGCCGAGGGGCCGTCCTTGGGCACGGCGCCCGCCGGGAAGTGGACGTGGACCGAGCGGTCCTTCAGCGCGGTGACCGGCAGCTCCAGCTCCGCGCCGTGCGAGCGCAGGTAGGACAGCGCGATCCGGGCCGACTCCTTCATCACGTCGCCGAGCTGGCCGGTCAGCGTGAGCCCGGTCTCGCCGGTCTCCGGGTCGGCCAGCGACGCCTCCACGTACAGCACGTCGCCTCCGGCCCCGGTGACCGCCAGGCCCGTCGCCACGCCCGGCACCGAGGTGCGCTGGCTGGCCTCGGGCAGCGACGACTCCGGCACGAACCGCGGCCGCCCCAGGTAGCCGACCAGGTCGCCCTCGCCGACGGTGACGGGCAGCTCGTCCTTGGCCGCCACCTTGCGCAGGATCCTGGCGACCGCGCGGTCCAGGGAGCGGACGCCGGCCTCGCGGGTGTATTCGGCGGCGAGCTTGCGCAGCGCGCCGTCCTCGACCGTCACCTCCTCCGCCGTCAGCCCGGCCAGCTCCCGCTGGCGCGGCAGCAGGTGGTCGCGGGCGATGGCGACCTTCTCGTCCTCGGTGTAGCCGTCCAGCGTGACGACCTCCATCCGGTCCAGCAGCGGCCCGGGGATGGCCTCCAGGACGTTGGCCGTGGCCAGGAAGAGCACGTCGGACAGGTCGAGCTCGACCTCCAGGTAGTGGTCGCGGAACGTGTGGTTCTGCGCCGGGTCGAGCACCTCCAGCAGCGCGGCCGTGGGGTCGCCGCGGTAGTCGGCGCCGACCTTGTCGACCTCGTCGAGCAGGACGACCGGGTTCATCGAGCCGGCCTCGCGAATGGCGCGGACGATGCGGCCCGGGAGCGCGCCGACGTAGGTGCGCCGGTGGCCGCGGATCTCCGCCTCGTCGCGTACGCCGCCGAGCGCGACCCGTACGAACTTGCGGCCCATCGCGCGGGCCACGGACTCGCCCAGGGAGGTCTTGCCGACTCCGGGAGGGCCGGCGAGGGCCAGCACGGCGCCGCTGCGGCGGCCGCCCACCACGCCGAGGCCCTTGTCCTGGCGGCGCTTGCGGACGGCCAGGTGCTCGATGATGCGGTCCTTGACGTCGGACAGGCCGGTGTGGTCGGCGTCGAGCACGGCCCGCGCGCCCACGATGTCGTAGTTGTCCTCGGTCCGGTCGTTCCACGGAATGTCGAGGATCGTGTCGAGCCAGGTGCGGATCCAGCCGGTCTCAGGAGACTGATCGGAGGTCCGCTCCAGCTTGTCGACCTCCTTGAGCGCGGCCTCGCGCACCTTGTCCGGCAGGTCGGCGGCCTCGACGCGGGCCCGGTAGTCCTCTTCCTCGGTCTCGGCGTCGCCGTTGAGCTCCTTGAGCTCCTTGCGTACGGCGGCGAGCTGCTGGCGCAGCAGGAACTCGCGCTGCTGCTTCTCCATGCCCTCCTGGACGTCCTTGCGGATCGTCTCGGCGACGTCGAGCTCGGCGAGGTGGTCGCGGGACCACTCGATCAGCTTGGCCAGCCGGTCGGCCGGGTCGGCGGCTTCGAGCAGCTCGACCTTCTGCGCAGTGCTCAGCCAAGGGGTGTAGCCGGAGCTGTCGGCCAGCACGGACGGGTCGTCGATCTGGTTGACCTGGTCGACCACCTGCCAGGCGCCACGCTTCTGCAGAATCGTGGTGGCCAGGGCCTTGTACTCCTTGGCCAGCTCCTGCGCCCGCTCCCCGGCGGGAACGGTGTCGATCGTGTCGGCCTCGACCCAGAGCGCGGCGCCGGGGCCGGTCGTGCCGGTGCCGACGCGGACGCGATTGACGCCGCGGACCACCGCGGCGGGCTCACCGCCCGGCAGCCTCCCGACCTGCTCGACGACGGCCTGGACGCCGATCGCGCCGTAGCGGCCGTCAATCCGGGGAACGAGGAGGACCCGTGGCTTGTTGCCACCGGATGCACGGGCCGCGTCTATGGCAGCGCGCACCTCGGAGTCGGACAGGTCTAGCGGAACCACCATGCCCGGCAGGACGACCTCGTCGTCCAGCGGCAGGACCGGGAGGATCAAGCTCTCACTCATGCGAACTCCAAAGGGTTGAGTTATACCGACTCAATTCATTGGAGCCTGCTGTTGTTCCCTTCTTTGTTGATGTTCGCTCAGGGCGATCGTAATCATGTAAGTGACACCGCAGAACCGCCTCCGGCAAGAGGCCTCCAACGCGGCGGGATCCCAGACGGCCTTGGTGATGGCGCCCCGCAACGAGACCGGCCTCGTGCGTCCTGGGGAGTGACGGTCGTACAGTCGGCAGATGGACCCGGTTGAGCTCTTCCATCAGGTGGCGGCGACCGTTCCCGCCTACAGGGCCTTTCTCGCGGAACACCGCATCAACCCCGCAAAGATCAGGACATTTCAGGATTTCGTGCGGCTGCCGATGACGACCAAGGACGGCTACATCCGCCGCCACCCACTCGCCGATCTGTGCAGGGACGGCGTGATCGGGGACATGATCGCGGTGTCGTCGGGCTCGACGGGCGTGCCGTCCTTCTGGCCGCGTTCGGCGTCGGACGAGCGCGTGATCGCCGCCCGCTTCGAGGAGGTCTTCAGGGACTCCTTCGCCGCCCGCGAGCGCCGTACCCTCGCCGTGGTCTGCTTCGCCCTCGGCACCTGGGTGGGCGGCCTGTTCACCGTCAACTGCTGCCGTCACCTGGCCGAGCGCGGCTATCCGATCACGGTGGTCGCCCCGGGCACCGACCGCAGGGAGATCGCCCGCGTCCTGCCCGAGCTCGCGCCCCACTTCGACCAGGTGGTGCTCCTCGGCTACCCGCCGTTCCTGAAGAACATCATCGACACCGAGGACCTCCCCTGGCCCTCCTGGAACCTCAAGCTGGTCACCGCGGGCGAGGTCTTCAGCGAGGAGTGGCGCACCCTGGTGGCCGACCGGGCCGGGATGGAGGATCCGGTACGCGGCATCGCCTCCCTGTACGGCACCGCCGACGCGGGCGTCCTGGGCAACGAGACCGCGCTGTCCGTCGAGATCCGCCGCTTCCTGTCGAGCCGCCCGCGCACGGCCAGGGAGCTGTTCGGCGAGTCCCGGCTGCCGACCCTGGTGCAGTACGACCCCGGCGTCCGCTTCTTCGAGGAGCACCAGGGCACACTGCTCTTCTCGGGCGACAACGGCATCCCGCTCATCCGCTACCACATCGCCGACGAGGGCGGCGTGCTCCCGTACGACCGCATGCTGGACTTCGTCCGGCGGCACGGCTTCGAGCCGAGCGCCGCAGGTCCCGAGCGCCCTTTCGGGTACGTGTTCGGCCGCAGCCATTTCACGGTCTCCTACTACGGCGCGAACGTCTACCCGGAGAACATCGCGGTCGGCCTGGAGCAGCCCGCGGTCAGCGGGTCGGTCACCGGGAAGTTCGTGATGGAGGTGGTGGAGGACGCGCGGCGCGACCGGCAGCTGACGATCACGGTGGAGCTGATGCCGGGCGAGAAACCCTCGGACGAGACCGCGCAGGCCGTGGGCGAGTCGATCCAGGCCCAGCTGTTGAGGCTGAACAGCGAGTTCGCGGCGTACGTGCCTCCTGCCCAGCAGATCCCGTTCATCCGGCTGCGCGAGGCCGGCGATCCGGAGTATTTCCCGCCGGGGGCCAAGCACCGTTACACGCGCTGAGCCGGCGCGCACGCCAGGCCGCCCCTCTGACTCGACCGCGCTCTTTCTGGGTACGTGGAGGGAAAGCGAGCTTTGATGACACGGTGTCGTCAAGCTTGACGTAAGATGCCGATGTTTGTGACACTTCGTCATGAAAAGTCAGCGCGAGTTGAGGTGGGACGTGACGACGTCGTTCTCCGAGGCCTTGAGGAACGCCACCTGGGGCGATCACCAGTCTGCCGAGTCCGAGGGCTATCTCACGGAGCTCATGGGCGGCCGGTTGAGTGAGCACGAATACGGCGAGATGGTCGCGCAGCACTACTTCGCGTACGTCGCCCTCGACGGCGTGTCGAGGCAGCTCTCCGATCACCCCGTGGCCGGCCGGTTCGTGTTCCCCGAGCTCTATCGGGAGCCGGCACTCGAACGGGACCTCTCGACGATCTACGGCCCGGCCTGGCGGGACCGGATCGCGCCGTCCAAGTCCACCCGCACCCTGGTGGCGCGGATCCAGCAGGTGGCCGACTGGCCAGGCGGCTACATCGCCCACCACTACACCCGCTACCTGGGCGACCTGTCCGGCGGCCAGTTCATCAGGATGGAGCTGCAGAAGATCTACGGCTACGTCAAGGGCGGCGGCGTGGACTTCTACTTCTTCGACGAGCTGGGCAGCCTGCCGCGGTTCAAGAACGACTACCGGGCCCGGCTGGACGAGCTGGAGCTGGACGAGCAGGAGAGGCAGCGGATCATCCGGGAGGTCAAGCTCGCCTACCAGCTGAACATGGAGGTGCTCACCGAGCTCCTGCACGTCGTCAAGGCCGCCGCCTAACGTCCCGCCTCGCGATAGGGGTCCCGCAAGGGAGTGATCCTTTCGGCGAAATCGGCCTTGAGTCCGGCCAGGCGGGGGCCGGCCTGGTAATAGCGGCCCTTGGTTTCGCCGTACGGCTGGAGCCAGCCCTTGACGGTGAGATCCCGTAGGTCGCGGACCGCCTGCCCCTGGCTGAGATCCTCGTCGGCCTGATATCTGCTGCGGCGCAGCCGCCTGCTCACGAACGCCTCGTAAAGGGCGGAAACGCACCGCGTGTTGAGCCGGTCGGCGTCGACCCGCTCCTCCAGCAGGGTCCAGATTTCGCCTGCCTCAGCCAGGCGCTGGCGCACTCTTTGCGCCTGCATGTGGTGCGCTCTCAGGCAGAACCGGACCCAGTCGAGGGTGTCGCCGTGCGGGCGCCACCGTCGCTGCTGGACCGCGCCGAGCACGTCGTAATACTCGATGGTGACGCGTTGCTGCCCGAGCCATTCTTCAATCGAACAGAATTCGGGCGTCGTGATCTGGTCCCGACCGAGGACCAAAGTTTGCAGAGCGCGCGACATCCGGCCATTTCCATCGCGCCACGGATGGATACTTACGAGATTGAAGTGAGCCATCGCGCCTCGCACATAGCTCGGCATCTCCAGGTCTCCCTCGTTGAGCCACGTAATGAGCTCATCCAGCAGCCCAGGGACGAGTTCGGCATCCGGCCCTTCGTATACGACCTCCCCAGTGGACGAGTCTCGGACCCAGATGCTTCCTGGTCGAATCACTCCAGGGGTCTTGTGTCGATGATGGCCGATCATCATGAAGTTGAGCGCGTTGAGCACGCCTACGTCGTAGCGGAACACCGCGGCCCTCGACAACAGCCCGATATAGGTCAGCGCCTGTTGATAGCCCGCGATTTCCTTCGCGACGGCGGCGGAAGCGTCAAGGGGCTCATCCCCCGCCATGATCGACTCGATGTCCTCGACACTGGCCTTGTAACCCTCGATGGAGTTCGACCCTTGAATGGCGCGAGCCTGGAGCTGCCTGCGCAACTGGCCGTCCCAACGATGGGTCTCCGCCAGCCGGTACTTCAGGTCCTGGCGCATGTCCTCGATTTCGGCGAGCACCGCCTTGTCGACGGGCTCAAGCGGAGGAGTGTCGTAGAGCATGACCCAAGGGAAGCACGATTAAATCATCCAGTCAAACGACTGGATGATTTAACTAATTTACCCCTTTGGTGCCAAATATGAGAATCATGAAACCTGCGGCGATCAGTCCGGTTGCGTGCAGGCACAACGTCGGGATGATGCCGATCACCCGCCCAGGACGCCGGCCAGCGCGGTGCCCATGAGTGCCGTGGCGGCCTGGGCGCTGCCGAGGATCCCGCCGACCGCCTGCACCGACAGGAACACGCCGTAGGCGCCGCCGCCGCCGCCCAGCACGTCCGCGACCCGCGCGCCACTGCTCGCCTCAGTCACCGGAGGCTGTGGGGGGCAGCGGGACCGAGAGCTGGGCCAGCAGTACGGGGCGCGCCCCGTCGGGCCGCGCCGACGGGTCGTTGATGCGAGCCATCAGCGGCTCCAGCAGGTCCACGATGGCGGTGGCGAGCGCGGTGAACTCCTCGGGCGTGGCGTAGAGGAACGTGTTGCTCACCCCGCCGATCCCCCGCCACGGCTCGGGCTCTTCGTCGCGGCGCTGCTCCCATTCGACCACGCATCGCGGCCGGGTCGTCGAGCAGCCGCCGCGGGCGGCCCGGCGTGGATTCCAAAGACATGCTTGAAACCCGCGGCGCTCGCAATCAACCGGCTATCACATGCCAGGAGCCCGATACGCCACCTCCAGCCGCGTGGCCTCGTCGATCTCCTCCGGCGCCAGCAGGACAACCGTCTTCGTCCGTACCGCCCCAGACGCCGATACTCTGAGACCCACAGCGGCCGAAGCCGCATTGCTCGGCAGGTCGACGATCAAATAAACGTCGTTCTCGCCGAACGCGAAATACATCTGCTCGACCCGCCCGCCGGCGCTTTCCGCCATGCGCTCCACCGCTTGCCGGCGTCCGGTGCCGCCATCTTGCAGCACCCCTTTGAGGCCATCTGCGGTGTAGGTCGCCTGAATCAGATATTTGGGCATGGTCGAGTCCCTCTTTTCATGCCGCCCCCTGCGCGCTGTGGCGGCCATTGCGGTCACGGGGTCGAAGTTCTCAGCTTCGGGTGACGGTAATCCCACCCGCTGTACTGGTTTTCCCCTGCCGCCCTTCCCGAGAGGACCGCGAATGCCTGACATCCCGGAGGAAGCCGTACAAGTCGCAGCAGAGGCGCTCGCGCAAAGCAGGGACCATGCTCCCGCAGGAAGAGTTCTTCCCTCTCCCGGCGTCTCCCCACGATCCTGACCGGCCACCCCTCGCTGATCTGGTGGCGCGAATCCGTCCCTTGGCTCGTCGTCATGAGCGTGTGGGCGAACGTGACCGGCCCCTGGTCGTCATGGCAGGCCGGCCGCGCCGAACGCGAACAAGACCAGCGCTGGCGCGCACAAGAACCCTGCGGGCTGATCAGCGCAGGTCATGCGGCCCCGAGCTGCCCCGGACCCGGGGCCGTCGCCATACCTGGGAGGCATGAAGATGTATAACAACCGCAAGCGTGAGAGCGCCGCGCGCAGGGGGGCGGCCTACCATGGGCCTATGCCACGGATCTCGGCCGCCACCATCGGCGAGCATCGTGCCCAGACGCGCGACCGCATCCTGCAGGCCGTCTCGCGTCTGTCGAGGGTGCAGGGCATCGACGCCATCTCGATGACGGACGTGGCCAACGAGGCGGGCATCACCAGGACCGTCCTCTACAACTACTTTCCCGACAAGGCGGCACTGCTGCTGGCGTTCACCGAGCGGGTGACCCAATACTTCATCGACAGCTACGAGCGGGAGCTGCCCGCCGGCGCCTCGCCCGCCGATCGGCTGCGGGCGTTCGTGCGGTTGCAGCTCGCCGGGTTGCTCGCCCATCCCCACCCAGGAGCCGCCGATCTGAGTGCCGCTCTGGGCCCGGATGCCTACCAGCAGCTCGCCGAGCATGTCGCGCCCATGCAGCGCATCCTGGTGGAGATCCTGGAGAGCGGGATCGAGACGCGGGACTTCCGGGTCGTGGACGTGGCGGCGACGGCCCGGATGGTGCTCGCCGTCATCGGCGCCGAGCGGGTGCCGTTGATCAGCGGTGACGTGACGGTGGAGGCGGCCGGGAAACTGGTGTCGGAGTTCGTGCTGCGGGCTCTCGGGAGCGCATCCGCCCGCTGAAGTGTCACGGCTCTCGGGAACGCATCCGCCCGCTGAAGTGTCGTGGCTCTCGGAAGCGCATCCGCCCGCTGAAGTGTCGTGGCTCTCGGAAGCGCATCCGCCCGCTGAAGTGTCGTGGCTCGATGACAGGATTGGCCCATGACACACGGCCCCCAAGAGCTCCAGAGCGACGGCCACCTCGTGCTCAAGTCGGCGCGCGGGCGCTGGGTCCTCCTCGCGACCGTGCTCGGTTCCGGGCTCGCGCTGCTCGACAGCACCGTGGTGAACGTCGCGCTGCCGGACCTGGGCCGGGAGCTCGACGCGGACATGGCCGGCCTGCAGTGGACGATCAACGCGTACACACTCACCCTCGCCGGGCTGATCCTGCTGGGCGGATCCCTGGGCGATCGCTACGGCCGCCGGTCCGTCTTCCTCATCGGCACGGTCTGGTTCGCCGTGGCGTCCGCGCTGTGCGGGCTGGCGCCGAACATCGAGTTCCTCATCGGGGCCCGGGCGTTGCAGGGCATCGGCGGGGCGCTGCTGACGCCGGGATCGCTGGCGATCATCCAGGCGTCGTTCGTGCGCGGGGACCGGCCTCGGGCGGTCGGGGCGTGGTCGGGGCTCGGCGGGGTGGCCGCCGCTATCGGGCCACTGCTGGGCGGAGGGCTGGTGCAGACAGTGGGCTGGCGGTGGGCGTTCCTGATCAACCTGCCGTTCGCGCTGATCGTCGTGCTCGTCACCCTGCGGCACGTGCCCGAGAGCAGAGACGAGCAGGCGGCGGGGCGGTTCGACGTGCTGGGGTCGGTGCTGGCGGCGCTGGCGCTGGCGGGGATCACGTACGGGCTGATCCAGGAGGGGGCGCCGGTGCCGCTGATCGCGGGCCTGGCGCTCGGGGCGGCGTTCGTGGTGACGGAGATCCGCAGGTCTCCCGACGCGCTGGTGCCTGTGGGGATCTTCCGGAATCACGTGTTCACGGCGGTGAACGTGGTGACACTCATCATGTACGCGGCCATGGGGGTGGTGTTCTTCCTGCTGGTCGTGCAGCTGCGGGTGGTGTCCGGGTTCTCGGCCACCGCGGCGGGGATGGCGATGCTGCCGACCTCGATCCTGATGCTGCTGCTGTCGGCCAAGGCCGGTGAGGTCGCCAAACGGTACGGGCCGCGATGGCCGATGACGATCGGGATCCTGGTGGCCGGAGCCGGGTTCCTCTGGATGAGCACGATCGGGTTCGGCGCTTCGTACCCGCTGCAGGTGCTGCCCGCGGTGACCGTGTTCGGGCTCGGGCTGTCGGCGGCCGTGGCGCCGCTGACGGCGACCGTGCTGGCCACCGCCGACGAGCGCTACGCGGGAACGGCCAGCGGCGTCAACAACGCGGTGGCGCGTACCGGGAGCCTGCTCGCGGTGGCCGCGGTGCCGCCCATGGTGGGGCTGGTGGGCGACGCGTTCCGAGAGCCGGCGGTGTTCGACGCCGGGTTCCGGCTGGCGATGCTGATCAGCGCCGGGATGATGGTGGTGTCGGCGCTGATCACGGTCCTCACCATCAGGAGCAACGTCCTGGCGGCCGACGAGGACTAGAAGGCGGTCTCAGAAGTCGGCATGAGATCGCCCATCAGAACGTGAACGCCTGACTGCGGACGCTGTTGTCGAAGTTCGACAGGAGCAGCTCGGGCTCGCCGACCGAGCGGATGCCGGGGAGCCTGGTCAGCAGCTCGCGGAACATCGTACGCATCTCCTGCCTGGCCAGGTTGGCGCCGAGGCAGAAGTGCGGACCGGGGCCCCCGAAGCCGACGTGCGGCTTGGCGTCGCGGGTGATGTCGAACGTGTCCGCGTCCGGGAAGACCGATTCGTCCCGGTTGGCGGAGCCGTAGAACAGCACCACCTTGTCGCCCTTCTTCAGCTCCAGGCCCCGCAGCGTGTAGTCCTCGGTGACCGTACGGCGGAACTGCATGATCGGCGAGACGTAGCGGACCATCTCCTCGATCGCCCCGTTGATGTGCGCGTCGAAGTCGCTCATCAGCAGCTCGCGCTGCGCCGGGTTGTCGGTGAGGAGCTTGATGCCGTGCGCCATCGTGTTGCGGGCGGTCTCGTTGCCGGCCACCAGCAGCAGCGCGAAGAACGAGCCGAGCTCCTTGTCGGCCAGCTTCTCTCCGTCGGGGTTGGCGTTGACCAGCAGGGAGACCAGATCGCCCTTGGGGTTGGCGACGCGCTCGTGGCCGAGCTTGATGACCATGCGCTGCAGGGCCAGCAGGGCGAGCATGTTCTGGCCGGCCATCTGGACGCTGCGGGCCAGGCTGGGACGCACGCCGGTGTAGGCGGTGGAGATGTCCACGTGCTGGTGGACCTTGGCGCGCAACTCCTGCGGGATGTCGAGCATGTCGCAGATGACGTGGATCGGCAGCCTGGCGGCCACCTGGGTGACGAAGTCGCGTGGACTTTCCTTGACGACGTCGTCCACGATGCGGGCGCAGGCGGCCTCGATGTCGCTCTGCAGGCCGGACAGCATCTTCGGGCTGAACGAGCGGGTCACGATCCGGCGCAGGCGGGCGTGGCGCGGGTCGTCCATGTTGACCATCGACTCGCCGAACACCTGCTTCACCCAGCCGGGCGGCTCCGGATTGGTCACGGCGGGCTCGCTGGAGAAGATCTTGGCGTTGCGGCTGGCCTCGACCACGTCGGCGTGGCGTACGAGGGCGTAGAAGCCCTTGCCCGACCGCAGGAGCGGAACCTTCTTCTCCGGGAAGAACACCGGATGCTCCAGCTGCCGGAGCCGAGCGAACGCCTCATTCCGCTCTTTGAGGGGTTTGCGCCAGAAATCCAGATCCGCGAGATCGATGTCCACCCGTCTATCCTGGCACGTTCCCACGGAGTTAAAGCCTGGTTCGCGCGGGCCGGACATTACTCGAAGTATGAATGCGCTGCTCGCCGTCTGCCTGGTTCTTCCCCTCGCTTCCGGTACGGCTCCCACCGCGGCTCGGGCGTGCGGTGGACACCCTCTCGACTTCGACGGCGACGCCCGGCCCGACCTCGCCGTGGCCGCGCCGTACGACAACACGAGGGCCGGTTCGGTCACCGTGATGTATGGCTCCGGAAAGCAGGTCAAGCTCACCCAGGACGGCGCGGAACCGGGCGACTCGTTCGGGTCCGCGCTGGCCGTGGGCGACTTCAACGGGGACAAGTGCGCCGACCTGGCCGTCGGGGTGTCTGAGGAGTTCACCGGGGAGCGGGTGCCCGGCGGCGACGGGAACGGGGTCGTCCAGCTCTTCAACGGGTCCGCGCACGGGCTGGTGCCGGGCAGGGAGCTGGTGCCGGCCAAGCCGTCGAGCGACCGGTTCGGGGCGTCGCTGGCCGCCGGGGACCTCGACGGGGACGGGCGCGACGAGCTCGTCGTGGGCGCGCCCAGCCACCGGTCGGGCGGGGCGGTGACGGTGTACTGGATGAAGGGACGCAAGCCGTACCAGTTCACGCAGAAGACGCGGTGGGTCCGGCAAGCCGCGAACGTGACCGACCAGTGGGGCGCCTCGCTGGTCACCGGGGACTTCGACGGGGACGGGCGCGACGAGCTCGTCGTCGGCGCGCCGGCCGACACCGTCAAGCTCGACGGGCAGGGGTCGGTCACCGTGATCGACGTACGGCGGAAGCGGGCCCGGCAGCTCACGCAGAGCAGTCCGGGCATCAAGGGCGCGTCGGAGAAATGGGACGGATTCGGGGCGTCGCTGGCCACCGGCGACTTCAACGGGGACGGGCGCGCCGACCTGGCCATCGGGGTGCCGGGTGAGGGGCTCAGCAAGAACCAGCGGGCCATGGACTACGGCGACGGCACCGTGGACGTCCTGTACGGGACGCGCGGCGGGCTGAGCACCTACCGCAGCGAGGCGTGGTCGCAGAACACGCTGGAGGGCAAGCCGCGGTACTACGACCGGTTCGGGGCGTCGCTGGCGGCCGGGGACTTCAACGGCGACGGGAGGGACGAGCTGGCCATCGGCGTGCCGGGTGAGAAGGCCGTCCAGGTGCTGGCGGGGCGGGCGTCCGGGGGGCTGACGCGGGTGGGGAACCTGCTGGTCAAGGGGAAGGGGCGGGACTTCGGCGCCTCGCTGGCCGCGCTGCCGCTGAGCGAGCGCTACCGGCCGCTGGCCAAGAGGCGGCCGCTGTACGGGCTCGTGGTGGCGGCGCCGGACCAGGGGCTGGTCATGTACGCGCCCGGCCAGCGCCGCTCCGGCCTGCGGCTGGGCAAGATCCGCCGGCTCAGCACGGGCACCGGCCTGTACGGCTACACCTTCGGCTGATCCGCCGGCCGGACAACGCGCCCGACCGAGACACGCTCGTGCTGAGGGGGCAGGAGAATGAAAGGCGGGCGGCGTGAGCGGGTTGGGTGATCAGGTGGGCTCGGCGGTTGGGAGGATGACGCGGAACAACGCGCCCTTGCCGGGCTCGCTCTCCGCCATGATGATCCCGCCGTGCGCCTCCACCAGCGTGGCCGCGATCGACAACCCCAGCCCCGAGCCGCCCACGCTCCGCGCCGGATCGGCCCGGTAGAACCGCTCGAACACGCGCTCCGCCACGTCGGCGGGAAACCCGGGCCCTTCGTCGGCCACCTCCACCACGGCCTTGTCGCCGTCCACGCCCACCCGAACCTGGAACGGCGTCCCGGGAGGAGTGTGGGTGAGGGCGTTCGTGACGAGGTTGCCGAGCACCTGACCGAGCCGCGGCTCGTCCCCGGTCACGACCACCTCGCCCTCTCCCCCGAACAGCCGCACCAGCTCGATCCGCCGGTCCGGCGCGAGCGTCTGGGCGTCGATCACCGTGGTGGCCGCCAGGCTGAGCAGGTCCACGGGCCGCAGGGCCAGCTCCCGCCGCTGGTCGAGCCGGGCCAGCAGCAGCATGTCCTCGACCAGCAGCCCCATCCGCGCCGCCTGCCCCTCGATGCGGCCCAGCAGCCGCACCGCCTCGGCAACGTCCTTCTCCTGCTCCAGCCGGTACAGCTCCGCGAACCCCCTGATCGACGTCAGCGGCGTGCGCAGCTCGTGCGAGGCGTCGGCTATGAACCGGCGCATCAGCTCCTCCGAGCGCTTGGCGGCCGTGGCGGAGCGGCGGGCGGACTCGGCCGCCGCCTCCCGTTCGTGCACGGCCGACTCGATCTGGGTGAGCATGGTGTTGAGCGCGCGGCCGAGCTTGCCGACCTCTGTGGTGGCCGCCCACTGGGGCACGCGGCGCGACAGGTCGCCGCCCGCGATGTCCTTGGCCGTACGGGCGATGTCGCCGAGCGGGCGCATGCTCCGGCGTACCAGCCAATAGCACACGAATCCGAGCACGATCAGCGTGCCGCCGCCTGCGACGGCCACGATCAGGGCGAGCTGGGAGACCGTGGCGTCCACGTCGCCCAGGCTGACGGCGATGACCCGGCTCTCGCCCGCGCGTCCGGGCGCGGCGACGACCCGCCAGCTCGGGCCGCCGACGGCGCGCGACTCGACGGTGAACGGGTGGCCTCTGAGGGCGATGACGTCGGCGCCGGTGAGCGTGGGCAGGTCGGGCGTGTGCCGGTCGGTCGACTCGCTGAGCGTCCTGATCGTGGTGCCGGACGAGTCCAGCACCACCACGTGGAACAGCCCGAAGAAGCGCTGCGGGCGGGTGATCGCCGGGCGGGGCTCGGGCGGCGGGGGCGGCATGTCACGCGGGCTGCTGGCGGCGCGCAGCTGCTGGTCGACACGCTCGACGAGGTAGCCGCGCAGCAGCCGCACGGCGAACAGGCCGGTCAGCGTGATGGCGAGGGTGACCAGCAGCAGGGTCGCGGAGACCAGCCGCAGCCACAGCGGGGTCCGCGCCAGATGCTTGCGCAGCGCAGCCCCTTTCCGCGGCGCGGCGCCTCGCCCGTCCGGCTCCTTGCGCGGCGCGGCGCCTCGCCCGTCCGGCTCCTTGCGCGGCGCGGCGCCCCGCCTGTCCGCCGCGCCCTTGTCCGGCGCGCTCATATGCGCGGCGGGCGCAGGATGTAGCCGACCCCGCGCAGCGTGTGCAGGTATTTGCGCTCGCCGGTGTCCACTTTCCGGCGCAGATAGGAGACGTACGACTCCACCAGCCCGACGTCGGTGCGCCAGTCGCCGTTCCAGACGTGGTCGAGGATCTGCGTCTTCGACAGCACCCGCCCCACGTTGAGCATGAAGTACTGCAGCAGCCTGAACTCCGTCGGCGACAGCTTCACGGGGACGCCGTCCCGCCAGACCTCGTAGGTCTCCTCGTCCAGCTCGAGGTCGGCCACTTGGAGCCGGTTCGGCGGCGGCGTGCCCCGCCTGGTCCTGCGCAGCACGGCCCGGATCCGGGCGATGACCTCTTCGAGGCTGAACGGCTTGGTCACGTAGTCCTCGCCGAGCCCGAGCCCGGCGATCCGGTCCTCGGGCGTGTCCTTGGCGGTCACGAACAGGACGGGCACCCGGCGGCCGCGAGACCGCAGCCTGCCCGCGACCGCGAGGCCGTCCAGGTCGGGCAGCATCACGTCGAGCATCACGAGGTCAGGTGAGCTCTCCTCGGCCACCCGGAGCGCTTCCATGCCATCGGCCGCCGTCAGCACCTCGAACCCGACCATGCGCAGGCTGGCCGAGAACAACTCCCTGATGTTGGGTTCGTCGTCGACCACCAGCAGCCTGGCCTCGGGCTCGGTCATCGCGGGGCTCCTCCCTGGGTGATCGACTCCGCCGTCACCGCGCCGTCGCCGCCCGGCCGGCCGCGTACCGTGATCGTGCTGCCGGTCTCCAGGTCGGACACCTTGCCGGGTTTGGCGATCTGGACCGTGGTCTGGTCGGTGGTGTTCACGGTCACCGTGGAGCCGTCCATGGTCTTGACGTAGATCTTGCCGCCCTCGACCTTCTCCACGGTACCCATCGTGCCGCCGCCGCCCATCCGCTGGCCCAAGCCGCCCTGCCGGGCGCCGTACCCGGGCGGCTGGGCGTACCCGCCTCCCAAGGGACCCTGCTGCGCCGCGGCCGCCGGCCCGTCCGCCGTGCCGAACAGCTTGCCGGCCTGGATGCCGATGAGGATCCCCGCCACCAGCACGACGCCGGCGGCCAGCGCCAGAGTCAGTTGGGACAGGCTTTTCCCCGGCTGAGCAGCGAGCTCCTCTCGCAGGTCACCGGCGAACGGCGAGGAGTCGAGCTGGGCCATGTGCGTCTCCTTACTCGTGGCGCAAGGCCTGGATCGGCCTGAGCTTGGCCGCCCTGTTGGCGGGATAACTGCCGAAGAAAAGCCCGATCCCCACCGACACGCCCAGGGCCAGCGCGACCGACGACGGCACCAGGACCGGCTCGATGCCGGCGATGGAGAACCTGGTCCCCACGAACGCCACCAGCACCCCGGACAGCCCTCCGACGAGGCTCAGCAGCGTGGCCTCCAGCAGGAACTGGCCCAGGATGGCGCTCCGGGGCGCGCCGATCGCCTTGCGGATGCCGATCTCGCGGGTGCGCTCGGTGACGGTCACCAGCATGATGTTCGTGATGCCGATGCCGCCCACCAGCAGCGAGATCGCGGCGACGGCGCCGAGCAGCACGGTGAAGGTGCCGGTCGCCTGGCTGACGGTCTCCTGCAACGTGGCCTGGTTGAGGATGCGGTAGTCGGGGTTGTTGTTCGTGATGCCGTGTCGCTGGTTGAGGATGGCCGTGACCTCGGACTGCGCCGTCGTGGTCGCCTCGGCCCCGGTGGCCTGGACGACGATCGAGCTGAGCGGCCCGAACCCGCTCAGGCTCTGCTGTACGGCGGGCAGCGGCGCGATGGCCACGTCGTCGGCGTCCTGCATGCCGCTGGACCCGGCCTCCTTCAGCACGCCGACCACGGTGAACGGCACGCCGGACACGCTGACCTGCTTGCCGATCGGGTCGACGGCGCCGAACAGCTCCTCCACGACGGTCTGGCCGAGCACCACGACCTTCCTGGCGGCCAGCACGTCGTCGTTGAAGAAGTACGTGCCCTTGGCCACCGGCTTGTTGGTCGCCTCGAAGTAGCTCGGGTACGTGCCGACGAACTGAGCGATCGCGTGGCTGGCGGCCCCGTACGCGGCCGTCGAGGAGGAGGCGTTCGCCACCGGCGAGACGGTCTTGACCGAAGGGGCCAGGGTCTTGTCGGTCAGCGCCTTGGCGTCGGCCAGGCTGAGCTCCCTGGCCTGCGTACGCGGCCCGGCGTTCGCGCCCTGCGCCCCCATGCCGCCACCGCCACCGCCACCGCCACCGCCACCGCCACCGCCGGAGAACGACGGGGAGATCGTGAGCGTGTTGGCGCCGAGGCGCTGGATGTTCTGCTGGATGCTGCGTGAGGAGCCCTCGCCGACGGCGACCAGCAGGATGACCGCGGCCACGCCGATGAGGATGCCGAGTGTGGTCAGCGAGCTGCGCATCTTGTTGGCCAGCAGGCCGCGCAGCGCGAAGCGGAGGATTTCGAGCTGGTTCACCTGGCCGCCTCCATCGACCGCGGCGGCGGCCCGTCCACCGGCGCCTGCCGCCGGTCCTCCACGATCTCGCCGTCCACCAGCCTGATCACCCGTTTGGCGTGCGCGGCCACGTCGTCCTCATGCGTGATGAGCACGATCGTGCGGCCGGACGCGCTGAGCCGGTCCATGATCTGCAGCACGTCGTGGGTGGAGGCGGTGTCGAGGTTGCCGGTCGGTTCGTCGGCCAGCAGCAGCGCGGGCGCGGTGACCAGCGCCCTGGCGACCGCCACGCGCTGCTGCTGGCCGCCGGAGAGCTGGTTCGGCTCGTGGTGCACGCGGTCGGCCAGCCCGACCTGCTCCAGCGCGGCCAGCGCCCGCGCGCGCCGCTCGGCCTGGCCGAGGCCGCCGTACACGAGCGGCAGCTCGACGTTGGCCAGCGCGCTCATGCGCGGGATCAGGTTGAACGACTGGAAGACGAACCCGACCCTGCGGTTGCGCAGGATGGCGAGCTGGTGCTCGTCCAGCCGGCCGACGTCGGCGCCGTCGATCAGGTACGTCCCGGAGGTGGGGATGTCGAGGCAGCCGAGGATGTTCATGAGCGTGGACTTGCCGGAGCCGGAGGCGCCCATGATGGCGACGTAGTCTCCGTGCTCGACGTCCATGCTGATGCCGCGCAGGGCGCGTACCTTGGCCTCGCCGTCGCCGTACTCCTTGACGAGGTCCTTGACCCGCAGGACGGGCACGGGCGCGGTCATCGTCCGCCTCCCGGCATGCCGCCACCGCCGGGGAACCCGCCGCCGCCGAACTGCCGCTGGTTGCCGCCGGGGGTGCCGGCCGTCGTGGTCGCCGGGGGCACGATCTGGTCGCCCTCGGCCACGCCGGACTTGATCTCCGTCAGGGCGGTGCCCTGCAGGCCCACCTCGACCGGGGTCCTGGTCGGCGTGCCGTTCTCGAGCAGGGTGACCGTGGTCTGGCCGCCGCTGGTGGAGACCGCCGTGGAGGGTACGGTGACGACGTCGTCCGCCCTGCCCACCACGACCTCGACCGTGGCCGTCTGGCCCAGCCGCACCTGGTCCGGCACCTCGGTGAAGGTGACCGTGACCGGGTACTGCACGACGTTGTCGCTGGTGGAGGCGACCGGCTCGATCTGGGTGACCTTGCCGGCGGCGCTCACCCCGGGCAGGGCGTCGAACGTGACGGTGGCCGCCTGGCCGCGCTTGAGCTTGCCTGCGTCCGCCTCGGTGAAGGCGCCGACGAGCTGCAGCTTCCCGGTGTCGGCGATCTCGATGAACCCGCTGGAAGCCGCGCTCGCGCTCGTGCCCGTGGTCGCCTGCCCCTGGCCGGTGCTCTGGCCGGAGGCGCCGCTGCTGCCGCCCGCCGAGCCGTTCACCGCCGTGATCGTGCCGCCGAACGGGGCCTTCAGTACGGTGGCCGCCACCGTGCGCTGGGCCTCCCGGTAGGCGTTGCGCGCCTTGACGTAGGCGGCGTAGAGCTGGGCGGTGCCGGTCCCGTCCGCGACGGCGCTCTCGTACGTGGCCTTGGCCGCCGACAGGCTCTCCTGGGCGGCGTCGTCGTCGAGCCTGGCCAGGATGTCGCCCTTGCCGACCTTGTCGCCGGCCTTGACGTAGATCTTCTCGACGGTCCCGTTCGTACCGAACGAGAGCGATCTGGACTTGGCGCTCTCGACCGCGCCCGAGGCCGACACCGCGGCCACCACGGAGCCGCGGCTCGCGGTCACCGTGCGCACGGTCGTCTCGCCCGCCGCCTGTCCCGTGCCGAGCTGGGCGTAGGCGAACACGGCGCCGCCCAGCAGGAGCACCGCCAACGCCCCGTTAGTGATCAGCGCCCTGCTGCTGATGCGCGCTCTCCTGGTGGTCAGCGCTGTGCGCCTGTTCGACACCTTCACACTGCGTGACCCTTGCACATCACCCTGCGGCGGAGCCGCGAGCAAGCTGAACGTTCGCTGACAACGCGCGGTTCCGCGCGGGCACTCAGGCAACTCTGAGGCTGCTCGCAGCGGGGTGCCAACCTGCTTCGCCAGGATGGGCCGCCATGAGACGGACTTTCGCGCTGGGCGGGCTCGCCCTCGCCGTGCTCGCCGGCGGCTCTGGGCTGGCGCTCGCGCTGCGCGACGACGCCCCGCCCGCCGTCCAGGTACGGCTCGCCGCCGCCCAGCGCGGGCCGGTCGCGGCCGTGGTGAGCGCCGCGGGCAGCACCGTGGACGGCTCGCGCAGGGATCTGGCCTTCGGCTCCTCGGGGACGCTGACCAAGCTGTACGTCAAGGTGGGGGCCAAGGTGCGGAAAGGCCAGGTGCTGGCCAGGATCGACGGGCGGGCGACGCGGGAGGCGTACGAGGCGGCCAAGGCCGACCTGGTGGCGGCCGAGGAGGCGCTGGAGGATGCGTCGTCCTCGACCGGAACGGGTGGCGGCACCAGCGCGGCCTGCACTCCCAGCAGCGCGGCGGGCGGCGCTTTCGGGCCGTCAGCTCGCGCGAGCGGGCGCACGACCCCGACGCCGGTCTTGGTCCAGCACCCGACGACCACCCCGACGGGCGAGCCCACGGATCCCGGGCCCCAGCCCACGCACCCGGAACCCCAGCCCACGGTGACGGTCACCGTGACCGCCACGGTCACCGCGACCGTCACCGCAACCCCGACCGGCGGCACACCGGAGGGCGGAGTCGGGCAGCCCGCGGACCGGCCGTCCCCGACCGGCAGCCCTTCCGCCACCGGCTCCCCCACCGGCAAGCCGTCCACCAGCGCGAAACCCTCGGCGAGCGGCAAGCCGACCGCCGGCGGCAAGCCTTCGGCCAGGCCCAGCACCGGCACGACCGGCGCCGGCCGCCCGTCCCCGAGCACGGGGTCGTGCGATCCCGGCACGGGCTCCACGGCCAAGGGCGGGAACAGCGAAGACCAGGCCGCCGCCAACGTGGACCGGGCGGAAGCCGCGCTCGAACAGGCGGCCGACGCCGTACGCGCCACCCGCATCGTGGCCCCTGCGGCCGGAACGGTGCTGTCGGTGGCCGGAGCCGTCGGCGACACCGCCGGCACGGGCACCTTCATCAGCCTCGGCGACCTGAATGAGCTGCAGGTCCAGGCCATGGTCACCGAGTCCGACGTGAACCGGCTCAAGGTCGGCCAGAAAGCCCGGATCACCCTCGCCACGCGCAGCGGCGAACGCCACGCGGGCACGGTGACGGCGATCGCGCCGACCGCGACGGTGGACGACCGGCTCGTCCGCTACTCGGTCACCCTCGCCTTCGACGAGCCGCCGGCCGGGCTCATGCTCGGGCAGACGGCCTCCGTGACGGTCACCACCGACCAGGCCGAGGATGCGATCTACGTGCCCGCCGCGGCGGTACGCAGCCGGTCGGACGGCGCCCAGGTGGTGACCGTGCGCTCCGGGGGGCGCGACCTCGCGAAGGTGGTGCAGACCGGGATCCGCGGTGACCAGTACATCGAGATCACCTCCGGTCTGGACGCGAGCGACCAAGTGGTCATGTCGGGCAGCACGTCGAGCGAGTTCCCGGACGGCACTTGGCCGGGCGCGTGAACGGCACGTGGCCGGGGGCGGTGAACGGCCGCCCGCCCGCCGCCGGCGAAACGCCCAGGCCACGAGCCCACGGCCGGCGCGACGCGACCACACCGCGGCACAACGGCCGCGCACACTGCTGCGAGGACCGTTGGCGTGCTCGCTGTGCCGGGACGCCGGCGCCGGGTTGAGGGGATCTTCAGCGGGCTCCCAGCAAGCGTTCAGCCGACGCGGGGGGCTCCCGCCTGGGCGGCGGCCGCTGCTCCGGTGATGGCGGGGATGGAGAGGCGGTGGGCGGTCTTGGCTTTGGCGCCCCGGCGGGAAATATAGTCCAAGGTCCGGAAATCGACGGAGAGCTCGTCGCGGGTCAGCCGCGCCATCAGGTATCCGCGTCGCTGGTCGATGTAGGAAATATGGGGATTCTCTTGGAGGGCCTCAGCGATCCACGTACGGTCTCGATAGCCGTCGCCGTCGCTCGCGATCGACGAGGCCACCAGTTCCCTGGCCACCACCGGCGAGTCCGGGTCGTCGAAGTCGGTCTTGAGCTCGGCCAGGTGGTGCATGTGCGCGTCGCCCGTCAGCACCACCGGGTTGGACGTGCGGGCGAGCGAGCCCAGCAGCCGGGTCCGCTCGGCCGCGTACCCGTCCCAGGAGTCCAGGTTCACCTCGCGCCCGGGACCGACCTTGTAGTCGCGGTGCGCCATCATGATCTGCTGCCCGAGCAGGTTCCAGCGGGTGCCGGAGCCGAGCAGCCCGTTCTCGAGCCAGCGCCACTGGCCGTTTCCCAGGAGCGTGCGCCGGTCCGCCAGCCGGTCGTCGCACCCGGCCCGCACGCCGTCCAGGCACGCCTGGTCGTCGCGGAACTGCCTGGTGTCGAGCAGGTGGAAGCGGGCCAGCGTGCCCCAGGAGATGCGCCGGTTCACCTTGAGCACCGCGCCCTGGAGACTGGCCCGGCGCAGCGGCATGTTCTCGTAGTACGCGCGGAAGGCCTCCGCCCTGCGCCGGGCGAACCCCGGCGCCCCCGTGCTGGAGACGGGACCGGCCCAGTTGTTCTCCACCTCGTGGTCGTCGAACGCCACCAGCCACGGCGCCGCCGCGTGCGCGGCCTGCAGGTCGTGGTCGCTCTTGTACTGGGCGTGCCGCAGCCGGTAGTCGGCGAGCGTCTGGCACTTGCCGGGCGTGTGGGTGCGTACGCGGCCGGCCAGGGAGGTGTAGCCGCTGGGGCCGTACTCGTACATGTAGTCGCCGAGGAAGACCACCAGGTCGGGCTCCTGCTCGGCGAGGCGGCGATAGGCGGTGTAGTAGCCGTGCTCGAAGTGCGCGCACGCGGCCACCGCGAACGTGAGCGGCGTCGTCTCGCCGGTGGGCGTGGTCCTGGTGCGGCCGGCGGGCGAGAGCCTGCCCTCGCTCCGGAACCGGTAGAAGTAGTCGCGCCCCGGCTCCAGCCCCGTCAACTCGACATGGACGCTGTGGGCGTCGCGTGCCCTGGCGGTGGCCGTACCGGAGCGGACGATCGCGGAGAAGCGCTCGTCGGCCGAGACCTGCCAGTCCACGTCGATGTCGCGCCCTGGCATGCCACCGCGGCCGTCGCCGCTCAGCGGGTTGACGGCCAGCCTCGTCCACAGCACGAAGCCGTCGGACGAGGGGTCGCCGGAAGCCACGCCCAGCGTGAACGGGTCCGATGCGAGAGTTCTGGCCGAGGCCGGGGAGGTGAGGGTCTGGGAGGAGAGGAGGCCGGCTGTCGCCGCTGTCAGGAAGGCTCTGCGATCCACGTCCTAGGTATGTCCGCCTGCGCTGACCCCGTCGTGACAGCGGAGTCAAGCGCGGGTGAACAGCATCGGTCGTCCTGTTCGCGAAGTTCCTCCGATCACCTAACCGGCAGAGCGGCCGGCCTCCCGTATGTCGAGCAGGGTTTCGCGGAGGGCGGCGGCATCGGTGAAGTGCACGCCGGTCATGCCCGCGCGTTCGGCGCCCTCGACGTTGTCCTGCCGGTCGTCGATGAAGACGATCTCGGAGGGGACGGCGTCGAGCGCGCGGGCCATCTCGTCGTAGATCTCCCTGTCCGGCTTGACCAGGCCCATCCTGCCGCTGTAGAAGCGGCGGCCGATGGCCGCGACCCAGGGCAGCTCGTCCAGGCCGTCGCCGACGCAGACGGGCGCGTTGGACAGCAGCGCCACATCGCGGCCCATCTCGATGAGGTGGCCGAGCAGGGCGACCGTGCCCTCGTTGGGGTGGGCCCAGCTCGCGATGTCCATGGCGACCAGGCGGGCGACCTCGGAATGGGTGACGCTCCTGCCCAGCACGGCCGACCAGTAGGCGTGCGGGGACAGGCTCCCCCGGTCGAACTCCAGGCGGTGCTCCCAGTAGCCGCGCTTGAACGCCTCCGATTCGGCGCTCAACGCGCGGGCCATCTCCTCGGCGTCGGACTCGGGCTGGGGCAGCGACAGGACGCCGCCGTAGTCAAAGACAATCCACGTCATGCCACGAATGGTCGCAGATGCGGGTCGAGCGCCGGGCACCCTAGATACTTCTCGGCGGTGTGGAAGTCGATCCAATCGAGGTTGACCAGCTCCTCGACGTCCACGCCGGTGAAGCAGCCGCGCAGGTCAGGCGGGATGGCGGCGATGTCGTCCTTGTCGGCGATGTTCACCCAGCGCCGGACGCCGCTCGGGCGCTCGCCGCGCCCGTTGATGGGGGCGGGCAGGAGGTGCTCGAAGATCACGTTGCGCATGCCGAGCGGGCTGCCGAGCGTGATCAGCAGGTCGATGCGCAGGTCGGGGTTGGCCCAGAGGGCTTCGTACGTGACCACGCTGCCCAGTGAGTGGGCGATCACCACCTTGGGCCGGTTCCGCCGGATGGTGTCGGCGACGGTCCGGCGGCATCTGTCGCGCTTGCCGTGGTCGGTGAGGTACGCCGCCACCTCCGGCGCGAACAACCCGGCGAACGCCGCGGACCTGCTGTCCAGCTTGGTGAGCAGCCAGCCGGTGAACGACTTGAGCGCGCCCGTCAGGTGCTCGCCCACGCCCAGGTTTTCCGCCCAGTTCAGGAGCACCTGCTGGGCGGGAGCCTCCATGGCGGCCAGGGACCGCGGGGCGCCGGCGTCGCCGCCTTTGCCGTCGTGCAGGTGGTGGGAGAAGTAGGCGACCTCGCTGAAGTACGCCCTGGTCTCTCCCCCGAGCGCGGAGTGCAGGTAGCGGTCCCACTTGAGCCGCATGGCCTCCGCCGCCCCGGCCGCCGACCGACCGGCCTCCAGGTAGTAGTTGTATTTGCCGATCCCGTGCACGCCGACGATGACCGTCACTTCGCCTCCTCACCCGTGATCCCCGCGGGAATATTGGCATACGCCGCTTGCAGCCGGCCGTCAATTGCGGCGAAATGCCGTTGCGCCCGGCATATGGCGTCCAGATACGGTGACACTCACCAACTGAAGGCGCTTTTCCCGAACAGGAGCCCCACGCATGCCCGGCCCGCTGATCGTCAACGACTCGGTCGTCATTCCCGACACCGAGCTCGTCTGGCGCTTTTCGCGCTCGTCAGGACCGGGCGGCCAGGGTGTCAACACCACCGACAGCCGCGTGGAGCTGACCTTCGACCTCGCCGCGAGCACCGCGCTGCCACCCGCGCTGAAGGCGCGGGCGCTCGACCGGCTGGGCGCCGGCACGATCACGGTCGCCGCGTCCGAATACCGCTCGCAGCTCAGGAACCGGGAGGCCGCGGAGCACCGCCTGGCGCAGCGGCTGCGCGAGGCCATCGCCCCGCCGCCGAAGCGCCGCCGCCCGACCAAGCCGAGCAGGGGCGCCGTCGAGCGCCGCATCGCCACCAAGAAACACCGTTCCGACCTCAAGCGCCTGCGCCGCGACCCCTGAGCCTCCGGGCGGCTCAGAGGGAGAGTGCGGGCTCCAGCACCTCGGCCGGGCACAGCTGGCCGATCACGGCGCGGACCTGGCGGCGCAGGTCGGGTGCGGCGAGGAGGCCGTCCTCGTCGAAGTGCGGGCAGGCGGGCGAGATCACCAGCTCGGCGCCCATGACGACGGCTCCGGCGGCCTGGAGCTGCTTGTACAGCTCCGCCTGAGCCCACATCGCCCCGCAGGCGCGGGCGCTCGCGCTCATCACCGCGACGTGCTTGCCCGCCAGCGCGCCCCGCGCCGACATCCAGTCCAGGGCGTGCGCCAGCTCGACCGGCAGCAGGCTGTGCTCGGGAGCGGTGATGAGCACCCCGTCGGACTCGTCGACCAGCACGAACAGCTCACGCACGGGCGCCGGGACCGGCCCCGGCTCGTACGGCGGCATCTCGCCCAGCCCTTGCCACACCTCGAAGCCGATGCCCACGGGCAGTTCGCCGCCCGCCGCGTCCAGCAATCTGTTGACGAAAGACCCCACGTGGAGGCTGGCGGCGATCCCGATGATTTTCACCCTCTGCTCCCCAGGGGTTCCGGTGTTACCGGGAAACCTGCCCGATGCCGGGGATGTCCAAGACCAGCTGCGGGTCAAGAGTGGTTGGTGTGGAAGGCCGCCCTGCCGGGACGGATGACGGCCATCAGGCCCGCCGTGGCGCCGAGGACCGTGAGCAGCGCCTCAGCCGGTCGATGACTGACGCCGGCACCGGCTGCGACAGCCCGAACGCGACCAGCGCCGCCACGAACGTGCGCGACCTGCCGAACCTGAGGCCCAGCAGCCGCTGCGCCGCCGTGGCCGGCGCGATGATGGTCAGCAGCGTGAACAACCAGAGTGAACGGGAAGATCCACGGGGAAGACTCATCGCACGATGGCGGCGTCCTCCCCGAGCCCAGGTCACTTCGCGGCGGCGGCGCGCGCTCGGCGCTCCTCGCGGCGCTCGACGAACCTGGCGGCCGTCGCCTCGGTCTTGGCCAGGAACGCGGCCAGCTCCTCGCGGGCCCGCTCCCCCTCGGCGTCCAGGCCGGTCTTGTCGAACACCGACCACTGCCGCAGCACCGGCATGAGCACGTCGTCGAGGTGCAGCCGCAGGTCGTAGATGCCCTCGTTGGCGATGATCAGGGCCTTGCGGGTGAAGCCCTCCATGCCCTGGCCGGGCATCTGGAAGGTGGTGACGACGTCGGTCACGGCGCGCATGGTCTGGTTGGGGTCGAGCTCGAAGGCCGCCTTGAGGAGGTTGCGGTAGAAGAGCATGTGCAGGTTCTCGTCGGCGGCGATCCTGGCCAGCAGCCGCTCACAGCCCTCGTCGCCGGAGGCCATGCCGGTGTTGCGGTGCGAGATGCGGGTGGCCAGCTCCTGGAAGGAGACGTACGCGAGCTGCTGCAGCATGGTGCCGTATGCGGTGACGAAGCCGCTCTCCATGTGGCGCATGCGGGCCCGCTCCAGCGCGACGGGGTCGACGGCGCGGGTGACCGTCAGGTAGTCGCGGAGGGCGGTGCCGTGCCGGTCCTCTTCGGCCGTCCACCGGTGCACCCACGTGCCCCACGCGCCGTCGCGGCCGAAGGTGGTGGCGATCTCGTGGTGGTAGCTGGGGAGGTTGTCCTCGGTCAGGAGGTTCACGATGAGCGACACGCGGGCCGCTTCAGGGATCTTCGAGTCGCTTTCCTGCCACGCCGCTCCCCCGTAGATGCCGTCGAAGTCGCGGCCTTCGCTCCACGGGATGTACTCGTGCGGGAACCACTCCTTGGCCATCTTCTCGTGGCGGTCGAGCTCCACGGACACGACAGGCTCAAGCTCGTGCAGCAGCTCCGTTTGAGTCATCGCCATAAAAGATCTTCTCCTTCAGGTTACGGTACCGTAGGTTAGGCTACCCGAAGGACATACTGGCCAAATAGGGTGCCCCTATGCGACCTAGTGTCCGTGGTGTCCTGCTCGACCACGACGAGCGGCTGGTGCTCTTCAGACGTACGGTGCCAGGACGCGACGTCTACTGGACCGTGCCGGGCGGTCATGTGGAGCCGGGTGACGGCTCACTCGAGCGCACCCTGCACCGCGAGTTGTTCGAGGAGCTGGGTGCGACCGTCTTCGCGGTGACACCGCTGACGACCGTGTCGTACGAGTGGCGGGGCGATATCAAGACGCAGCACGTCTACGGGTGCCGGTTGCTGTCCATGGATCTCGCACTGCGGAACGGGCCGGAGTTCGAGGATCCTTCACGCGGGGTGTACGAGGTGGAGCGGGTGCGGCTGGACCGGTCAGAGATCATCTCTCGGCACCTGGTCCCCGAGGCGGTGGCGGCGTACCTGTCGGCCAACATCACCGCACTCCCCCGGCTCATTGATCCCGGTGCGGTAACCGACCCCTCTTGATGCCGAGGTCGAGCAATACGGTGATCTCCTGCTGGAGCTTCACATCCAGAATCTCCGCCTGTACGTCCACACACGCCTGCCTTTTCACCGACCGTGACGGCCGCACGGCCCCTATTTACCGAAGCCCGGACCGCTTCCGTCATCATCTGACAGTCAGTGAGCGATCGTATCGGCTGATCGGTGATGACGGGGTGTGGGTTGTTCAAAGTTGTGCCAGGTCATCCGCATGGCGCAGCCCCCGACCGGCACCGGCCGAGGGCTGCGCGGCGCTACGCGCCGATCTTGTCGAGAATCCGGTCCATCTTGGCGCCGAGATCGGACTGAACAGCCTCGATCCGGTCCATCTTGGAGCCGAGATCGGACTGAACAGCCTCGATCCGGGATTCGACGGTGGCGAACCGCTCGTACATCTGCCCCTTGACCTTCGCGAATCCGGTGGCCATCTCTGACCGGACTGCCTCGAGCTCAACGTCGACGATCGCGAACCGGTCGTTCATCTCCTTCCGGACATCCGTGATGTCCGCCCTTACCCCAGCGATGTCGCCCTTCATGCCGACGATGTCGGCCTTCATGCTGGCGATGTCGAGTTGCATGTTCTCCGTGCGGTTTTTGATGTCGTGAAGCAGATCCGCGTGCCAATCCAGCTCTCTGGAGTGGTCCGACACCACTCCCCGCGCACCCTTCATGCCCACGATCCCTTCTAGGAACGTTACTCGCTCCTTCAATCCTGTGATCTCCGCCTCTACGATCACGTGCCCCTCCGTCTAGGGTGTCGGAAGGGACCTGGCTACTAACCCTAGCCGGGTCCCGCTTTTCTGTGAGCACATGATTTGCAGAGAGTGCGCGGGCCCGCCGGGGCGGTGGAGGAGCACGGGTGGAGGTTTCTTACACCCGGTCTTCGATCTCCCAGATGTGGTCGATGACGTGCCAGGCGATGCGCCGCAACGCGTAGCGGGGAGGCCAGGCGGTGGTCTGGGGCGGCTGCCAGGGGCGGGAGAGGACCTCGGCGAGCTCGGCCCGCATGGCGCCCCTGTCCCCCGGGGCCTTGAACGGCTTGTGCCGTACGCCGACCATCCTGGCGTAGCTGCGCTCGGCCTCCTCCACGTGGTTCACGATCTTGCTGCGGTCCCGCCCGCCGCCGCGCGGCCCCTTGCGCAGCTCTTCCGGGGCGGCCGCGGCCACCTCGTCGAACAGGTCCCAGGCGGCCCGCAGCAGGGCCACGCCGCGTTCGGCCGGCTCCGCCGGCAGGGGCTCCTGATCCAGGTCGGGCACCTGGTACGGCGCGCCGAAGTCGGTCACCGGAGTGCCCGGCACGCGCGCCACCACCACCGGTTCGCCCGGTGCGAACTCCAGCCCCGCCCGCTCGGCGATGATCCGGTAACGGGGCACGTATTCCATGAGGCGTTCGATGGCCGCCTCCTCGCCCTTGGCGATCCGGCACCAGCCGGGCCAGTCGAGCGAGCAGGCGAACACCTTCTTCGGGCCGAGCTCCAGGTAGAGGCGTGTCATGGCCGGTCAGCCTCCCATGCATACCTGTCAGCCGCGGTCAGGTTGAGATGAGGTCTATCAGGTCGGCCACCGAGTCGACCACCAACGAGGGGCGGTAGGGGAAGCGGTCGATCTCGTGGCGCTGGGTGACGCCGGTGAGCACGAGGATGGTGTAGAGGCCGGCTTCCATGCCGGAGATGATGTCGGTGTCCATCCGGTCGCCGATCATCGCGGTGGTCTCGCTGTGCGCCTCGATCTCGTTGAGCGCGCTGCGCATCATGCGGGGGTTGGGCTTGCCGACGAAGTAGGGGGCGACGCCGGTGGCCTTGGTGATGAGGGCGGCCACGGCGCCGCAGGCCGGCAGGGAGCCCTCGGTGGAAGGGCCGATGGGGTCGGGGTTGGTGGCGATGAAGCGGGCGCCGCCCTCGATGAGCCGGATGGCGCGGGTGATCTGGGTGAAGCTGTAGGTGCGGGTCTCGCCGAGTACCACGTAGTCGGGGTCGAGGTCGGTCAGGATGTAGCCGACCTCGTGCAGCGCCGTGGTCAGCCCGGCCTCGCCGATCACGTACGCCGACCCGCCGGGCCGCTGGTCCTCGAGGAACTGCGCGGTGGCCAGGGCGGAGGTCCAGATGGACTCGGCGGGCACCTCCAGGCCGGCGCCGGCCAGGCGCACCGAGAGATCGCGCTGGGTGTAGATGGAGTTGTTCGTCAGGACCCTGAATTTTTTGCCGGATTCGCTGAGCCGTTTGATGAATTCGTCCGCACCGGGAATCGGACGTCCCTCGTGGACCAGTACGCCGTCCATGTCGGACAACCAGGAGTCGATCCGCTTACGCTGAGTCACCCGGCCATGGTACCGAGCGCACTTTGTCCACTTCCGTTCCGGTTGGCGGGGACTGCGTGGCGCCGCTGGACGCGGCGTCCGCTACGTGAAGAATGTTCTACATGGCGTTCACTGAATCCGCGCAGGACATGCGGGAAGAGCTCATCCGTCTCAGGCACTCGCTGCACACCACGCCGGAGGTCGGCCTGCATCTCCCCCGCACCCAGGAGAAGGTGCTGGCGGCGCTGGACGGGCTGCCGCTGGAGATCAAGACGGGCACGGCGCTCAGCTCGGTCACGGCCGTGCTGCGGGGCGGCCGGCCGGGGCCCGCGGTGCTGCTGCGCGGGGACATGGACGCGCTGCCGGTGAGCGAGAAGAACGACCTGCCGTACGTGTCCCAGCTTCCCGGGCAGATGCACGCGTGCGGGCACGACCTGCACACCGCGATGCTGGCCGGGGCGGCGCACCTGCTGAGCGCGCGGCGGGAGGAGCTGGCGGGCGACGTCGTCTTCATGTTCCAGCCGGGCGAGGAGGGATACGAGGGCGCCAAGCACATGATCGGCGAGGGCGTGCTGGAGGCGGCCGGCGGCCGCCCGGTGGCGGCATACGGGATGCACGTCGTCTCCTCGATGCTGCCGCCGGGACTGTTCGCGTCGCGCCCCGGGCCGATCATGGCGGCGGCGGACGTGTTCTGCGTGACGGTGAAGGGGCGCGGCGGGCACGGCTCCAGCCCGCACCGGGCGCTGGACCCGATCCAGGCCGGGTGCGAGATGGTCACGGCGCTGCAGACGATGGTGACCAGGACGTTCGACGTGTTCGACCCGGTGGTGGTGACGGTGGGCAGCTTCCACGGCGGGTCGGCGGACAACGTGATCCCGGACGAGGCCAGGTTCGAGGCCACGGTGCGCACCTTCAGCAAGGAGAACCGGGTGCTGGTCAAGCGCAGGCTGGTGGAGGTCGTCCAGGGCATCGCGGCGGCGCACGGGCTGGAGGTCGAGGCGTCGTTCGGGATGGGCTATCCGGTGACGGTGAACGACCAGGGCGAGGCCGGGTTCGTGGGGCGGACGGCCGACGAGCTGTTCGGTCCCGGGCGGTATTTCGTCTCGCCCCAGCCGGTCATGGGGTCGGAGGACTTCTCGTACGTGCTGCAGGAGATCCCCGGGGCGTTCGTCTTCCTGGGCGCGTGCCCGCCGGACCTGGACCCGGCCACGGCGCCGTACAACCACTCGCCCGAGGCGATCTTCGACGACGCGGTGCTCCCGGACGGGGCCGCCTTGTACGCCTCCCTGGCCTTCTCCAGGCTGTCGTAGTCCATGCGCGCGTGGGCGGTGGACCGGCCCGGGCCGATGGCGTCCGGACCGCTGGTGCGCGTGGAGCGGGAGGTGCCCGAGCCGGGTCCGGGCGAGGTCCTGGTACGGGTGGAGGCGTGCGGCGTGTGCCGTACCGATCTGCACTTGGCGGAGGGCGATCTCCGGCCGCGCCGGCCGCTCACCTCGCCGGGCCATCAGGCGGTCGGCCGGGTCGTGGGCACGGAGCAGCGGGTGGGCGTGGCCTGGCTGCGGTCCACGTGCGGGAAGTGCCGCTACTGCCTGCGCGGCATGGAGAATCTGTGTCCCTCGTCCACTTATACGGGGTGGGACGCCGACGGCGGGTTCGCCGAATATCTCGTGGCGCCGGCCGGCTACGTCTATCCCCTGCCGGGTGACGTGCCGGCCGAGCGGCTGGCGCCGCTGCTGTGTGCCGGGATCATCGGCTACCGGGCGCTGGCGCGCTGCGAGCTGCCGCCGGGCGGGCGGCTCGGCATCTACGGTTTCGGGGCCTCGGCGCATCTGACCGCGCAGGCCGCCATCGCGCAGGGCGCCGTCGTGCACGCCGTCACCAGGTCGGCCGCCTCCCGGGCGCTGGCGCTGGAGCTGGGCGCCGCCTCGGCCGGGGACAGGCCGCCGGAGCCGCTGGACGCGGCCATTCTGTTCGCGCCGGTCGGCGATCTGGTGCCGCCCGCGCTGGAGGCGCTGGACCGGGGCGGGACGCTGGCCATCGCCGGCATTCACCTCACCGACGTCCCGGTGCTGAACTACGACCGGCATCTTTTTCAGGAGCGGACGCTGCGCAGCGTGACCGCCAACACCAGGGCTGACGGGCGGGCTTATCTGGAGCTCGCATTGGCGCATCCGCCTCGTGTGACGACGGTTCCGTACCCCTTCGAGGCGGCCGGCCAAGCGCTCGTTGATTTGGCAAAGGACCAGGTCAGCGGGGCTGCCGTGGTGATTTTTACTTGACTTGACACGAGTTGGCGCTTAGCGTCAACCAGAACACCTATGAAGGAAAGTTACATTAGCCTCACAACACCTGGAGATTATTGACGCGGATCTGACGCGATCGTAGTGTCCGGTCAATCCCTACTGATCCTCTAGCAGGTCCGACATCCCCCGGAGCGGCAAATGAAGCGACTGGCAGCGATAGTGACGTTGCTGGGTCTTGCCACCGCGACAGCGGCGTGCAGCGGTGGCCCTACCAACACATCCAGCGGCACCGGCGGTGGTGGCGGCCTTTTCACCGCGATCGACGTCCTCAAGCCGGGACTCGACGCGAGCGGCCCCGCCAACCCGTGGGCCCCTAAGGGCAACTCTTTCCTCGGCTACAACGCGATGAAGCTCGGGTGGACCAAGAACCACCTGACCGACCCGAACCAGTTCTACCCGGGCATCGCGGCCAGCTGGGAGATCGCCCCCGACAACTCCTCGATCACCCTCCACCTGCAGCCGAACGGCAAGTGGTCCGACGGCAAGCCGGTGACGGCCGACGATGTGAAACTGTCCATCGGGCTGGCCTACACCACCGGCAGCACCGCCTTCTCGACCACGCCGGGCGCGGCGGGCGCGGCGGCCGACGTGCAGGTCGTCGACGCCAAGACGGTCAAGGTAACCCAGGATATGTCGAACCCCAGCGCCAAGTTCGCGCGGGGCGTCATGGACAACTGGGTCGTGCCGGCCCACGTGTGGAGCAGCCTGCTGCCCGCCGACTTCTGGGAGAAGCTGAAGACCTCGCGCGGCACCGGCGACGCGGCCGACAAGGCCCGCGAGGAGATCCTCGCGCTGGGCCAGAAGGTCCTGGCCTTCGCCCCGCCGAAGGACATCTCGGCCGGCCCGTTCGTGCTGGAGCGGGTGAACCCGGGCGAGGCGCTGCTGCTGAAGAACAAGAGCTTCTACAACGCCGCGAACGTCGTCCCCGACCAGGTCAAGCTGCTCAACTTCGGCGGCAACGAGCAGATCTGGAACTACCTGAGCGCCGGCAAGCTCGACCACGCCGGCTTCACCGCGATGCCCACCGACGTGATGAACCGGATCAAGCAGGCGCCCGGCTCCAACGTCATCAAGGGCTTCTCGCCGGTGGCCCTCGGCCTGGCGTTCAACCAGACGAAGAAGCCGTACGACAACGTGCACGTGCGCCGCGGCCTGGCGTACCTGATCGACCGCGACCAGGTGACCAAGGTGGCCTCGCCCGAGGGTGGCACCCCGGCCGTCACGACCAGCGGCATCCACCAGAAGCCCGCGCAGGAGTGGATCGGCCCCGAGCTGTCCAGCCTGGAGCCGTACAAGCACGACGTGGCCAAGGCGGAGGCGGAGTTCAAGGCGGCCGGCCTGAAGAAGACCGGCGGCAAGTGGACGCTGGCCGACGGCACGCCGTGGAAGATGACCATGCACGCGCCGGCCGGGTTCTCCGACTGGATCTCCGCGGAGGAGAACATCAAGAGCCAGCTCGTCGACAACGGCGTGGACGCGGAGGTCGTGACCGTCGCCGACTACCCCGTCTACCTCGAGGAGCTCGCGGCCGGCAAGTACGACGCCGGCCTGTGGCTGATGGCGCTCGGCCCGGCGCCGTACGACATCTTCCAGCGCCTCTACGGCGCCTCCAACGGCTGGACCAACGTCGCCGGCAAGGTCGCGCACAGCGCGCCCGGCAAGGCCGGCAACTGGATGGGCGGCAAGGAGGAGATCGACGTCGAAGGCGTCGGCAAGGTCAACCCGGGTGAGCTGACGGCCAAGCTGAACGCGGTCTCCGCAGAGGAGGCCAAGCCGATCATGGCGCAGCTGGCCAAGGCCGCCAACCAGGACCTCCCGGCTATCCAGCTGTGGGACTACGTGAACAGCCAGTTCACCAACACCACCCGGTTCACCGGGTGGCCGGAGCAGGACAGCGACGTGCTGCGCCTGCCCGCGGGGGTCTGGATCCAACTCGGCATGGTGAAGAAGAAGCAGTAACTTATGGTTGTCATCGCACGCCGACTCGCGGG
This sequence comes from Nonomuraea sp. H19, assembly GCF_052068215.1. Classification (NCBI taxonomy): domain Bacteria; kingdom Bacillati; phylum Actinomycetota; class Actinomycetes; order Streptosporangiales; family Streptosporangiaceae; genus Nonomuraea; species Nonomuraea sp. H19. The sequence goes on from NZ_JBQHCV010000007.1 coordinate 279,854, forward strand.
CCATCTGGCCCGCGGGGTCGTCATGATCCTGGTCGTAGCGACGATCAGTTTCTTCATTGTCAGGAGCATCCCGGGCGACCCCGTCGCCGCCAACGTGCAGAAGCTGATCGAGCAGGGCATGGCCCCGGAGGCGGCAGAGCAGGCGACACGCGTGCTCTACGGTTTCCAGCCGCGGGGCTCGCTCTGGGCTCAGTACAGCGACTACATGTCCGGGCTGCTCACCTTCGATCTGGGCCAGTCGGTCACCCACGCCGGCGCGCCCGTCACGCAGGTGCTGGCCGACGCGGCCAAGTGGACCGTTCTACCGGTGCTGGCGGGCACGCTGCTGAGCTTCTTCGTCGGGATCGTCCTGGGCGTGTACGCCGCCATCAAGCGCAGCGGCAAGCTCGGCGACATCCTGGCGATCTCCGGGTCGCTGCTGCACGGTGTCCCGCAGTACGTGCTGGGGCTGCTGCTGGGCGCGATCTTCGCCACGCTCATCCCGATCCTGCCGGCCGACGGCCCGGTGGACATCCTGTACGAGCCCGGGTTCAACGCCGGATACATCGGCTCACTGGTCCAGCACGCGGTGCTGCCGGTGGCGACGTACGCGCTGGCCGCGTACGGCGGGTGGATCCTGGCGATGAAGTCGAGCGTCGTCACGGTGCTCGGCGACGACTTCATCCTCGCGGCGGAGCTGCGCGGGATGAAGCGGTCGATCATCTTCAGGTACATCATGCGCAACGCGATCCTGCCCCTGTTCACGATCCTGGCGCTGTCGCTCGGCCTGCTGCTGGGCGGCGCGGTGTTCATCGAGCGGATCTTCAACTATCCGGGGCTCGGGCTGCTGCTGATCGAGAGCATCACGATGCGCGACTACGCGCTGATGGGCGGGGCGTTCCTGCTGATCACCGTGTCCATCATCGTGGCGAACATCGTCGCCGACCTGTTCTACAGCGTGATCGACCCGCGGGTTCGCAGCGGGGAGGAGGTGACCTCATGAGCGTGCTCCTGGAAAGCTCGTCGAGCAGCGCGGCCATGCGGCGCAATTTCTGGTCCGGCGTGTGGCGGGTGATGAAGCGCAAGCCCAGCCGCATGGTGGGCGTGGTGCTCATGCTCGGGTTCGCGCTCATGGGCGTGTTCGGGCCGATGCTGTACCCGGACCCGCTGCCCCGTGACACGAACCAGATCACCAGGCCGCCGAGCTGGGAGCATTGGCTGGGCACCGACGACCAGGGCCGGGACGTGATCGCCCTGGTGGTCACCGGGTCCCGCTACGTGCTGCTGGCCGCGCTCGTGACCGCCGTCATCACGGTGGTCGTGGGCACCGCGATCGGGCTGTTCTCCGGCTTCAAGCGGGGCCGCTGGGACAACGTGCTCATGCGGCTGACCGACATGAAGCTGACCATCCCCGGCCTGCCGCTGCTGCTGGTGCTGTCCACCGTGTGGAAGTTCAGCAGCGCCGTGCAGATGGGCCTGGTGCTGGGACTGCTCAGCTGGGGCGGTGTGGCGCGGGCGGTGCGCTCGCAGACGCTGTCGCTGCGCGAGCGGGGCTTCATCGAGGCGGCGCGCGGGCTGGGCCTGTCCACGTCGCACATCGTGGGCAAGGAGCTGCTGCCCAGCATGGCGCCGTACATCGCGATGAACATGCTGATCGCGATCACCGGCGGCGTCTACGCGCAGGTCGGCCTGTTCTTCCTGGGCGTGCTGCCGTACGAGTCCAACAACTGGGGCCAGATGCTCAACACGGCCGTGTTCCGCTCCGGAGCGCTGACCGTGCCGAGCGGGCTCGGCTTCCTGCTGGGGCCGCTGCTGGCGATCCTGCTGCTGACCCTGGCCATCGTGCTGGTGGTCGACGCCATGGACGAAATCTTCAACCCCCGGCTGCGCGAGGAGTAAAGGTGGCCCAGCAAACAACAGGGCGAGCGCCGGGAGTGCGCGTCGGCGACCTCACGGTCGTCTACAAGACCCCCGCGGGCGAACTGCCCGCCGTCAGGAACGTCAGCCTGACTCTGGAGCCGGGCACGATCACCGGCATCGTCGGCGAGTCCGGCTCGGGCAAGTCCACGCTGGCGCTGTCACTGCTGAACGCGGTGCAGCCGCCCGGCAGGATCGCCGCCGGCAGCGTCGAGATCGACGGGCTGGGCGACGTGGTGGGCCTGCGCGGCGAGGAGCTGCGCAAGGCCCGCGGCAAGCACATCGGGTACGTCTTCCAGGCGGCCCAGAACTCGCTCAACCCGCTCAAGACCGTCGGCAAGCAGCTGCTCGACCTGGGCCGCTCGCACGGCGTGGACGATCTGCGCGGGCTGGTGCGCGAGGCCAAGGAGCTGCTCGGCCGGATGGGGCTGGACGGCGCCAGGGTCCTCGACTCGCACCAGCACGAGCTGTCCGGCGGCATGCGCCAGCGCGTCGGCATCATGCTGGCGCTGGTGCTCAACGCCCACCTGGTCGTGCTGGACGAGCCGACGACCGCACTCGACATGATCACGCAGGCCAACATCCTGAAGATCGTGCGCGAGGTGCACGCCGAGCGCGGCCTGACGACGCTGGTCATCACGCACGACATCGGCGTGGTGGCCGAGGTGGCCGACCGGCTCGCGGTCATGTACGGCGGCCGCCTGGTCGAGCAGGGCCCGACCCGGCAGGTGCTCGGCGCGCCCCGGCACCCGTACACCAGAGGGCTGATCAGGGCCATTCCGCGGCTCGTCGGCGACATAGCGGAGGCCCAGGCGCTGCCGGGGCGGCCGCCGACGCTGGCGACCGTGCCGAAGCAGGGCTGCGTGTTCAGGGAGCGGTGCGAGCTGCGCATGGACGTGTGCGACACCGTGGACCCGCAGGCCCATGTCGATCAGGGCGCGGATGGGCCGCGGACCGTGGCCTGCCACGCCGTGACCGTGAAGGAGCATGTGTGATCACCGGGACTGGCATCGTCAAGACGTTCAAGCAGCGCGGCAAGGTGCTCGCGAGCCGGGAGGTGCGGGCGCTGCGCGGCGTGGACTTCGCGATCCCGAGAGGCGGCGCGGCGTCGTTCATCGGCGAGTCCGGGTGCGGCAAGACCACGCTGGGGCGGATCATCGCGGGGCTGGAGACGTACGACGAGGGTGAGATCACCATCGGTGACGTCGCCATGTCGCCGCTCAAGCACAAGCAGCGCGAGCCGCACTTCCGCAAGATCCAGCTCATCCACCAGGACCCGTACTCGGCGCTGAACCCGACCAGGACCATCCACCAGACGCTGCACGCGCCGCTCACCTTGCGGGCCAGGCAGACGGGGCGGTCGCGGTCGTGGATGGAGGAGCGCGCGGCCGAGGTGCTGTCGCTGGTCGGCCTGGACCCGGGCTCGGTGCTGTCGCGCTACCCGCACCAGCTGTCGGGCGGCATGCGGCAGCGGGTCGTCATCGCCAGGGCGCTGACCGTGGACCCGGAGATGCTGGTCGCGGACGAGGCCGTGTCGATGATCGACGTGTCGCTGCGGCTGGGCATCCTGGCGCTGCTGAAGGATCTGCGCGAGCGGCTGGGTGTGAGCGTGCTGTTCATCACGCACGACGTGGCCACCGCCCGCTACATCGGCGACGACGGCGAGCTGTACGTCATCTACCGCGGCCAGGTCGTCGAGCGCGGCCCGGTGGACACGGTCATCGCCGACCCCGTGCACCCGTACACGCAGGCGCTGCTGTCGGCGATCCCGGTGCTGCACGGCCTGGAGCAGCCCGGCGAGCAGCCGGTGGTGCCGCTGGAGTCGCTGAACGAGAGCCAGGCGGACGAGGGCTGCCTGTTCGCCCGCCGCTGCCCGTTCCGCGGCGAGCGGTGCACGAGCGAGCGGCCGCTGCTGCAGCTGACTGAACGCGTGCCGCAGGAGCACGCGTGCTTCTACCCTGAGCGGCGCAGCGTGATCGCCCGCCCGATGAGCGAGGTGTGATGGCGCACCCGGTGCGGGCCGCCATGTCGGCTCCTGGGCTCGCCGAGGCGGCACGGGTCGCCACCGCCGCGCTGACACTGGACGCCGGGGAGGCCGGCGCCCTCGTCGAGCGGCTGTCGCGGCCACCCGCCGAGCGGCGGTGGACGGCGCTGGCGACCGACGGCGGCGTCGTGATGGCGTCCATGTCCGGCAAGGACCCGGCGGCCGGGCACGTCGACCTGCTGGCCGTGCACCCCTCGGCCCAGGGCGAGGGACGCGGCCGGGCGCTGGTGCGGGCGGCCGAGGAGTGGCTGCGCGAGCAGGGCGCGCGGCAGGCCCGCTTCGCCGGGAACCCGCCCTGCTACGCCTGGCCCGGCATCGACGTGCGCTACACCGCCGCCGCCTGCCTGGCCGAGAGTCTCGGCTACGAGTTCTATCGCGGGGCCTGGAACATGACGGTGGACCTGAGCACGGACCTGTCCGTCGAGGACGACCTCGCCCGGCTGGAGGAGGCGGGTGTGGCCGTGCGCGCGGCGGGCGAGGACCGTGAGCGGGTCGCCGCGTTCGTCGCCGGGCACTGGAACGAGCGGTGGGCGTGGGAGGCGGCCAACGCGGCCGGGCTGCACTACGCCGAGCGCGACGGCAAGATCCTGGCCTTCGCCGCCTGGGGGGCACGACCCGCCTGGTTCGGCCCCATGGGCACCGCGCCGGACGCCCGCGGGCTGGGCCTGGGCCGGGTGCTGCTGCGCAGGTGCCTGGCCGAACAGCGGACCGCTGGACAGTCCACCGCCCAGATCTCGTGGGTGGGACCGTTGGGGTTCTACTCGCGGGCCGTGGGCGCGCGAGCCGAACGCGTCTTCTGGCTCTACCGGCGCGACCTGGTGTGATGTCACGCATAGAGCAGTCGTCCTTGTGGGCGTCCCGGCGGCGGGCACAGGTCGCGGGGGTCCTCTCCCGTCTCCAGGCGCCGTCTCAGCGCGCCGGAGCCCCAGAGGTCGTCCAGGAACGGCTCGAGCCGCAGGTCGTCAGGGTAGAGCGTGCGGGCCGCGTACAGCATCGACAGGCCGGTCAGCACGGGACGGAAGGCGTCCCGGTCGTGCACGTGCAGCTGCACCCCGCGTACGGGGACGCCGGCGTGCTTGTGGAAGGCCGGTGTGAACCAGACGTCCCGGAAGCGCACGCCGGGCAGGCCGAGCGCGGCCAGCGCGGCGGCGAAGCGCGCGTCGGCATAGGGGGCGCCGACCAGCTCGAACGGCCTGGTCGTGCCGCGGCCCTCGGAGAAGTTCGTGCCCTCGAACAGGCTGGTGCCCGGGTAGACCAGCGCGGTGTCCAGGGTCGGCATGTTGACCGACGGCATCACCCACGGCAGCCCCGTCGCGTCGAAGGCCAGCTCGCGCCGCCAGCCCGCCATCTCGACCACGGTGAGGTCCACGTCGAACCCGAACAACTGGGCCAGCTCCCCTGCCGTCCTGCCGTGCCGCACGGGCAGCGGGTACCTGCCCACGAAACTGGCGAACGCCGGATCGAGCGGCGGGCCCTCCGTCACGCTCCCGCCGAGCGGATTGGGCCGGTCCAGCACCACGAACCGCAGCCCCAGCCGGGTGGTCGACTCCATCAGGTCGTACATGGTCCAGACGTAGGTGTAACAGCGGGTCCCCACGTCGGCGATGTCGAAGACCAGCGTGTCGACGCCGGAGGCGGCCACCACCCGGTCCAGCCCCGCTCCCGAGAGCTTGTGGGTGTCGTAGACCGGCAGGCCGGTCCTCTCGTCCACGGTGTCGCTCTCGCTGCCGTCCGCCTGCGCGGTGCCGCGCAGGCCGTGCTCGGGGCCGAACATGGCGGTCAGGTTCACTCCGGCGGCCAGCAGCGCGACCGGCGTCGGCGTCAGGTCGGAAAGGACCCCGGTCGGGTTGGTGATCAGCCCGAGGCGGGCGCCTCCGGCGAGTGCCGGCTCCGCGACCAGCCGTTCGGCACCAGTTCTCACACTTCGCATGAATCCATTGTTCTGAAAGATATTTACAAGAGGGAAGAAAAAGGTGGAAATTAGCGTCATGATTGATCCGCTACCCGAGCTGTCCACCGAGCAGAGCGATCCCCGCTACAGCCAGATCGACCGGCTGCCGACGGAGCAGATCGCCCGACTGATGAACCAGGCCGACGCCGCCGTGCCGGCCGCCGTCGCGGTGGCCATCCCGGCCATCTCGGCGGCCATCGACGCGATCTCCGCGAGGATGGCCGAGGGAGGCCGGCTGCTGTACGTCGGCGCCGGCACCTCGGGGCGGCTCGCCGTGCTCGACGCCAGCGAGTGCCCGCCCACGTTCGGCACGGATCCCTCGCTGGTGCAGGGCATCATCGCCGGCGGGCCCGACGCGCTGACCCGGTCCGTCGAGGGTGCGGAGGACGACCCCGAGGCGGGCGGCGCCGCCATCAAGGACCTGGAGGCGGGCCCGCTCGACTCGGTGGTCGGCGTGTCGGCCAGCGGGCGGGCCCCTTTCGTGCTCGGTGCGCTGGCGGAGGCGTCCGGCCGCGGCGCGCTCACCGTGAGCCTGTCGTGCAACGCGGGCGCGCCGTTGTCGGCCGCCGCCGAGCACGCGATCGAGGTCGTCGTGGGACCTGAGGTGGTGGCCGGCTCGACCAGGCTCAAGGCCGGCACGGCGCAGAAGCTCGTGCTGAACATGATCTCCACGATCTCCATGGTCAAGCTCGGCCGCACCTACGGCAACAAGATGATCGAGATGTCCGCGATGAACACGAAGCTGGCCGACCGGGCGCTGCGCATGGTCAGCGACATCACCGGCGCCGACCACGACACGGCGAGCGCCGCGCTGGACGCGGCCGGCGGGCAGGCGAAGATCGCGGTGCTGATGATCCAGCACGGGCTCGGCGCGGACGAGGCCCGCGCGCTGCTGTCCTCGCACGGTGAGCGGCTCAGCGACGCGCTGAGCGGCTGAGGGGGCTTCACGGGGGCGGCTAACGGGGAGGGGGCGGGGATGTCACAGCGGCTCGAGTCGATCCTGGCGCGCGCGGTGCCGCGGGTCTGCTCGGCCGCGGTCGCGCTGATCGCCGTGGACGGCCGCGTGGCCGCCGCGGCCGCCGCCGGCGAGCTCGTACGGTACGCCGGCGCCGACGGCGCCCTGGCCGTCGAGCGCCCGCCCGCGCGCCACGACTCGATCTTCGACCTGGCCTCGATCACCAAGCTGTTCACTACGGTCGTGCTGCTCTCGCTGGCCGAGGAGGGCCGCATCGGCCTGGACGAGCCGGTCGTCTCCTGGATCCCGGGCGCTGCGGGACGCGATCGGCGGATCACGCCGCGCCGGCTGCTCACCCACACCGCGGGCCTGGTCCCGACCCGCCGCATCGACCTGGAGCTGCCCGGCGCCGATCCGGCCGAACGCATGGCCGTGATGCTGACCACGCCGGTCACCCACCCCGTCGGCGGGCCCTACCTCTACAGCGACGTCGGCATGGTCATGGCGGGCCGGCTGGCCGAGCTCGCCGGCGGCGCGCCGCTCGACGCGCTCGTGCGCTCGCGGGTGACCGGCGTGCTCGGGCTGGCCGACACCGGCTACCGGCCGCACGCGCCGGCCCGGATCGCCGCCACCGAGTGGAAGCCGGAGCGCCGGGGGCCCGGCTGCGTGCGCGGCGAGGTGCACGACGAGACCGCGTACGCGCTGGGCGGCGTGGCGGGGCACGCGGGGGTGTTCGCCACGGCCGGCGACCTGCTGGCCTTCGGGGAGACGCTGCGGCTGGGCGGCGGGCCGGTGCTGAGGCCGGAGAGCGTGGCCGAGATGGCGCGCGACCAGGGGGCCGAGGGCGCCGCCTTCCGCCACGGGCTGGGCGTGCGGATCGGCGACCCGGCCATCGTGGGTCCCTTGAGCGCGAGCTCCGGCGCGTACGGGCACTCGGGGTTCACCGGCACCTCGCTCGTGATCGACCCCGCGCGGCGGCTCACCGTGGTGCTGCTGACCAACGCCGTCCACCCCGTACGGGGCCGCGACGGCATCCGCGGGCTGCGTCATGCGGTGGCCGCCGAAGCGCTGTCCCTCCGGGACGGCGGCTAGGGCGCCAGCGCCTCCAGCGCCTCCTCGGCCCGGCGCATCGCCTCCTTGGCGTCAGCCGTGACGATCTCGCGAACGAAGTTGAGGTCGTGGAAGACGTCCGTCACGCCCTTGGCGGCCAGCTCGGCCACATCCTCCTTGATCTTGTCGTACGTACCGGTCAGCAGCCGGTCTCCGGCCGCCCCGACCTGGGTGACGCCGCGGCACACGATGCGGAACCCGGCCGCGTCCCGCCCCGACTCGGCCAGCGCCCCCTTGATCAGATCCACCCGGCCGGCGATGGCCGACAGGTCCTCCCTGCTGGCGCTCACCCACCCGTCGGCCAGCCGCGCGGCGCGGCGCAGCGCGACCTCGGCGGTGCCGCCGAGCAGGATCCGCGGCGGCCCCGGCACCGGTTTGGGGTCGATGTGGGACGGCGGCACCCGGTAGAAGTCCCCGTCGTGCTCCACCACGTCGTCCGTCCACGCCTTGCGGAGCACCTCGACGAACTCCTCGCCCCTGCGCCCGCGCCGCTCGAAGCCGACGCCCGCCGCCGCGAACTCCTCCGGCAGCCAGCCGAGCCCGATGCCCGCCGTGATCCGGCCGCCGGCGACCGTCTGGAGCGTGGCGAGCTGCTTGGCCAGCACCACCGGCTGCACGTACGCGTTGATCACGGCCACGCCGAGCCCGATCCGCTCGGTCAGGGCCGACAGGTGGGCCAGCGTGATCAGCGGGTCGTGCACGCTGCGGTACGTCGGCCCCATCGGGTGCCCGACGGGGTAGAGGACGCGCTGGAACGTCCACAGCTCGTGATAGCCGAGCTTCTCGGCCCGCCGCGCGACGCGGCGCATGTTCTCGGGCGTGGCCCAGGGCCCTGACTGCGGTACGGCGAAACCGATTCTCATGCACCCTAGTCTGTACGAGTGGGTCTGCAGGAGAAGCTGGCGGGGATAGCCGCGGCGTACGGCGGCGCGGGCACGCCCGTGTTGCACCCGACGCGCACCGATGTGGTGGTGTTACGCAGAGGCGAGGTCGTGGTCAAGGCGCATTCCGCCCGCGACGACGTCGAGTCGTTGCGCGTGCGGCTGCGGGCCGCCGCGTCGGCCGCCGCCAGCGGCGTGATGCTGGCCCCGCTCGACCCCGAGGTGCTGGCGGCCGAGGGCCGCGCGGTCACGGTCTGGCCCGCGGGGCGCCCGGTGGCGCAGGACGACCCCGGCTCCGCGCCGTGGGAGGAAGGGGCGCGGCTGCTGGCCCGGTTGCACGCCATCCCCCTCACGTTGCTGCCGCCGCTGCCCGCCGCGGGCGGCCCGGCGCGCGCCGCCCGCGCGGTGGAGCGCATGAGCGGTGACGGGCCCGTGGAGCAGCTCATCAGGCGGGCGTTCAAGGAGCTGCCCGGCGCGGCGCCGGCACCGGGGCTGTTCACGCACGGCGACTGGCATCTGGGCCAGCTCGTCCGCCGCGACCACTGGCTGCTCATCGACGTCGACGACCTCGGTGTCGGCGACCCGGCGTGGGACCTGGCCAGACCGGCCGCCTGGTACGCGGCGGGGCTGCTGGATCCGGCCGTCTGGGAGCGCTTCCTGGGGGCGTACCTGGCCGCCGGCGGGCCCGCGCTCGGCCCGGGAGACGACCCGTGGCGGCGGCTCGACCTGCCGGCCAGGGCGCTGACGATCCAGCTCGCCGCGGTGGCCGTGGTCAACGCCGAGCGGGAGGGCCGGGAACTGGACGAGGTCGAACATTCGTTGGTCGAATCGTGCAACAGAATCGTCCGAGCGTGACGGGGTTGCGCGCGGTAGGTTTCATGCTGGAGACCCAAGCCAAGGAGAGCGACTTAGATGCAGTGCCCTAAGTGCCGCGGGAACATGCGGACCTATGAGCGCAACGGCGTCCACATCGAACAGTGCGACAACTGCCGTGGGATCTTCCTGGACTACGGTGAGCTGGAGACCCTGACCAGGATGGAGACGCAGTACCACGCGGCTCCCCCGCCGCCGCCCGCCCCCGGTCCGGCCTGGGGCGCGCCGCACGGCGGCCACGGCGGCCACGGCGGCCACTACGGTCACCACCGCCAGCGCAGCTGGGTGGGCATGCTGTTCTCGACCTGACTCGGAAAGGGCCGCGCATCAGGACACTGGTGCGCGGCCCGAACCGCGCCCGCCGGAAGCGGGCAGGCGGCTCAGCCGGGGAAGTCGTCCGGGTCCACGGGCGAGGTCCGGGCGTTGCCGCCCGAGATCGCGTGCAGCGTGATCCGCCAGTCGTGCCAGAGGATCTGCGTCGCGGTGAAGGTGGTCTTGAACTTCACCGTCTTCTGGAAGCGCTCGAAGCTGCACTCGCGGGTGAACGCCTTGCTCTTGCCGTCCCAGTCCACGCCGTGGGTGAAATAGATCTTGTAGTTGCCGTCCCGCACGCCTCTGATCTTGAACTTCGCCTTCTTGCGCACGTAGACGCTGAGCGCCTTGCTGCTGCCCTTCATGACGGTGACCACGGCGTCGCGCGTGGCGCCGTTGTTGATCTCCAGCGAGCTGCGGCCGTTGAGCGTGCTCTTGAGGATGAACGAGCCGTTGCCGAGCCGCCTGGTCTGCTTGCGCCCGGCCTTGACGTCGACGACGTCGGCGGGGAAGTCGCCGGCGCTCTGCAGGGCCTCGCCGGCCTCGTCGAGCGCGGCCAGCTTGTCGTCGAGGTCGGTGAGCACGGCCGACGGCGTGCACAGGTCCCTGGCGCCGACCTTGCCGGCCGTGGTGGCCAGATCGGTGGCGAAGTTGCGCAGGCTGGTCACGTACGCCTCGTGCTGGGCGCGTACGGCGTCGGGCGGGGCGAGCCCGGCCAGCGCGTCGGCCGCGCCGCTCAGCGCCTCCTCGGCGCGGGCGACCCGCTGGTCCAGCGACTTGACGCCGCGCGCGGCCACCATCGCCTTGATCGCCGCCGACATCGCCTTGTGACGGCTGCCGAGCTCGCTCTTGTACGCCTCGGGCGTCAGGGCGCTCGGGCTCGGACTGCTGCCGGCCGCTGTGCCGCCATCGGTGGCGGGTGCGCCGCCCTTGCCACCGGCCACGCCGCTGACCTTGGACTCGCCACCCGTGGGCAACGGCGCGGGCGAGGAACACGCGCTGAGTGTGAGCACTGCTGATGCGAGAACGCAGGAGATCAACCGGGGTGCAGCCACCTGCCACACTATCGCCCGGTTGATCCCTGTCCGTCAATCAGAGCCCGTCGATCATGATTCGGTAAGGCCCCGTTCCCGATCCTGCCGCAGCCAGCGGGTGATGCCGATGGTCTCCAGGAACGGCAGGTCGTGGCCGGCCACGACGAGCGCCCCCCGATACGCCGACAGCGCCTGCGCGAGCTGGCGGACGCTGGGCATGTCGAGGTTGTTGGTCGGCTCGTCGAGCAGGAGCAACTGCGGCGGCGGCTCCGCCGACAGCAGCGCGGCCAGCGTGGCGCGGAAACGCTCGCCGCCCGACAGCGTGCCGACGGCCTGGTTGACCCGCTCGCCCCTGAACAGGAAGCGCGCCAGGCGGCCCCGTACCTCGTTGACCGAGGCGGAGGGCGCCACGGCGCGTACGTTGTCCACCACGCTCAGCGCGTCGTCCAGCAGGTCGAGCCGCTGCGGCAGGTAGCGGACCGGCACGTGGGCGCCGTGCTCGGCGATCCGCTTGAGCAGCGTCGTCTTGCCCGAGCCGTTCGGCCCGAGCAACGCGATCCGCTCCGGCCCCCGGATGACCAGCGTCTCCAGCACCGCCATCCGCGCCGCCGGCTCATCGCTCTCGCCTTGGGGCTGAGGCGCACCCGGTGGTGGGGCCGCCCCCTGCGGTGTGGCCGCGCCTTGGGACGGGTCCGCGCCTTGGGACGGGTCCGCGTGGGCGGGGCCGGGCTCCTGGAGACCGGTATTCCGGGCCGGTGGCGGGTCGAGCGGGAGGGTCAGGACCGTGCGGCCGGCGGGCACCTCGGTGCCCGGCAGCTCGATGCGGATCTCCGCGTCGTCGCGCACGGCCTGCTCGGCCTCGTTCAGCCGCCCCCGGGCCTCCTCCAGCTTCTCCAGGTGCAAGGTGCGCTGCTTTCCCGCGGTCACCTGCGCCTTCCGCTTGAGGGCGCCCGCGACGATCTTCGGCACGCTGGAGGCCGCCTTCTTGCCGGCGCGGATGTTCCTGTCGATCTTGATTCTGGCCTCGATCAGCTCCCGCTGCTGCCGTCGCACGTCGCCCTCCGCGGTGCGCACCGTGCGCATGGCGGACTCCTGCTCGGTCGCGACCTGCTCCTCGTAGTCGAGGAGATTGCCGCCGTACATGCGCACCACGCCGTCGCGCAGCTCGGCGACCTGGTCGACGAGCTCGAGCAGCGACCGGTCGTGGCTCACCACGACCAGCACTCCTTGCCAGGCGGACACGGCCGCGTAGAGCCGCTCCCGCGCGTCGAGGTCGAGGTTGTTCGTGGGCTCGTCGAGCAGCAGCACGTCGGGCCGTTTCAGCAGCTGGGCGGCCAGCGCGACCATGATGGTCTCACCGCCGGACAGCGTGCCGACCGTGCGGTCCAGCCCGATGTGGGCCAGCCCGAGCCGGTCGAGCTCGGCCCGCGCCCGCTCCTCGACGTCCCAGTCGTCCCCGATGGCGGTGAAGTGCTCCTCCGCCACGTCGCCGCTCTCGATGGCGTGCAGCGCCGCCCGCTTCCCGCTGATCTCCAGCAGGTCTGAGACGGTACGGGCGGCCGCGAGCGGGACGTTCTGCGGCAGGTAGCCCACCTCCCCCGAGACGGAGACCGACCCGGACTGCGGGACCAGCTCCCGCGCCATGATCTTCAGCAGGGTGGACTTGCCCGACCCGTTGACCCCGATGAGGCCGGTACGCCCGGCGGGGAAGGCGGCGTCGAGCGCGTCGAGCACGGTGGTGCCGTCGGGCCAGCCGAAGGACACGTGATCGACGACAATGGAAAAAGACATAAGGCGGCTCCCATCACAAAAATCGAAATTTCGTGACTTGGCGGGAATCACCGCAGATGCACGCGACACACGGGAGCACAAGCCGAACTCGGCAAGGAGGGGCGAAGAGGTCCCCAGAGGTCCAGGTGTGCGCGCATGCCCATGACAGGGCGGAACGGCGCGGTGCCCGCGACCTCAGATCCTCACGTCAACTGCCCCCACTGCTCGGCGATAGGACGTGTGAAAGCCTATGCGACGCGCAGATCATCTGACAAGGTGCCTGGCCCGGTGCGCCGCGACGTTGACCCTGTTCGCGCAGGCCAGCGAGCAGAACCGGCGCCGCCCGTTGCGCGAGGTGTCCACGTAGACGATCTCGCACCCGTCCCTGTCGCACCGCCCGAGTCGCTGGCCGCCGGAAAACGACATGGCCATGGCCAGGCCGCCCGCGGTGGTGTCCTTGGCCCTGGCGACGATGTCGGCGTCCGGGGAGTAGAAGTGCAGGTGGGGCTCGCGGCCGTCGTGCGCGCTGATGTACGGCTTGGCCGCGGTGACGTCGAGCAGCTCGTTGATCAGCTTGATCTGGACGTCCTGGTCGAGCTCACCGAACACCGGGTCGAGCCGGCGCGCCCACACCTGCAGTTCGCCGGCCTGTCCGGCGGTGATGGCGGTGCGCAGGAGGCGGTGCTCGATCAGCATCGCCTCGACCGCGGGCGCGCTGAAGTCCGTCGCGTTGACCAGCGCCGCCGCGAGGGCCGCCCCGTTGCCGCCGTAAGCGTTGAAATGCATAAGGCCATTACATCAGGCTGGAGACATGCACTCCAGCGATCTGCACGATCCCTTCTCCCTGACCGTCGTCTCCTCACACCACACCTCCGAAGGGCTGGTCTCCTACCTTCGCTGCGCCTGCGGCGCCTGGGAGATGCGCACCGCCCATCTGGTCGCCACCGCGACCCCGGCGCACGCGCGGTCGATCACGGCCATCGACTGACCCGGCCCTGTCGCCTTAGAGTCTGCTCAACACCGTCCAGGAGGCCAGGCATGTCGAGCATTCCCGCCCTGCTACGCGACCGGATCGCGGCGACCCCAGACGCCGAGGCGTACCGAGTGCCCTCAACCGGCGGCTGGTCATCGATGTCATGGCGGGAGGTGGGCGAGCGAGTGCGCGGGCTGGCGCTGGGCCTGGCGGAACTCGGCGCCGGACCCGGCACGCGGGTGTCCATCCTGTGCTCCACCAGGCTCGAGTGGATCCTGACCGACCTGGCCGTGCTGGCCACGGGAGCGGCCACGACCACGATCTACCCGTCCAACACGGCCGCCGAGGCCGCCTTCGTCATCACCGACTCCGGCAGCACGATCGTCATCGCCGAGAACGACGACCAGGTCGCCAAGATCAGGTCCGTGCGGAAGGAACTGCCCGGCGTCACGCACGTTGTGGTCATCGACGGCACGCCCGGCGACGACGGCTGGGTGGTCACCCTCGACTCGGTGAGCGGCGGAGAGGGCGACTACGACGCGATGGTGGACGCCATCGCCCAGGACGACCTGGCCACGCTCATCTACACCTCCGGCACCACCGGCCGGCCCAAGGGCGTGGAGCTGACCCACGACAACTGGCTCTACGCCGCCGGCGCCGTCCGCGAAATCGGCCTGATCTCCGAGGCCGACCTGCACTTCCTGTGGCTGCCGCTGTCCCACTCGTTTGGCAAGCTGCTGGAAGTGGTGATGATCGAGATCGGGGTGCCGACCGCGATCGACGGCCGCCTCGACAAGATCGCCGACAACCTCGGGGTGCTCAAGCCGACGATCATGGCGGCCGCGCCGCGCATCTTCGAGAAGATCCACAACACGGTCGCCGCCACCGTGCGGCGCGAGGGCGGCGTCAAGCTGAAGATCTTCAACTGGGCCCGTGCGACCGGCATCCGGGTCAGCAAGGCGCGCCAGGCGGGCGCGACGATCCCGCTCACCACCCGCATCGAGTACGCCCTCGCCGACCGTCTGGTCTTCGCCAAGCTCCGCGACCGGTTCGGCGGCCGGATCCGCTACTTCGTCTCCGGCGCGGCCCCGCTGTCCCTGGAGATCGCCGAGTTCTTCGACGCGGCCGGCCTGACCATCCTGGAGGGCTACGGCCTGACCGAGTCGTCGGCGGGCAGCTTCTTCAACCGGCCGGAGTCGGTGAAGTTCGGCACGGTCGGGCCGCCGCTGCCGGGCACCGGGGTCCGCATCGCCGAGGACGGCGAGATCCTGATCGGCGGGCGCGGCATCATGCGCGGCTACCACAACCTGCCGGATGAGACGGCGGCGGCGCTGGAGGACGGCTGGCTGCACACGGGCGACATCGGCGAGCTGGACTCGGCCGGACGGCTGGTCATCACCGACCGCAAGAAGGAGCTGATCAAGACCTCGGGCGGCAAGTACGTCGCGCCGACGTACCTGGAGGGCCGGATCAAGGCGGCCTGCCCGTACGTGTCGCACGTGTTCGTGCACGGCGACCGGCGCAACTACTGCACGGCCCTGGTCACGCTCGACATGGACGTGGTCAGGCCGTGGGCGCAGGCCGAGTCGCTGCCCACCGACCCGGAGGAGCTGCGCGAGCACCCGCGCATGCGCGCGGAGATCGAGAAGGCGATCAATGAGGTCAACGCGGACCAGGCCGGCTACGCCACGGTGAAGAAGTTCGCGATCCTGGCGGACGACTTCGCCGTGGAGACCGGCGAGCTGACGCCCAGCCTGAAGATCAAGCGCAAGGCGGTCGAGGAACGCCACGGCAAGACCCTGGACTCCTTCTACGACGGGTAGGTCCAGCCTAGGGTGCCGGTACGCATCCATCGAGGACGCGTTCCTCGACTGGCTCGGCGCCAGGGGCGGCCACGACCGGCCGGCCGTTCGCCCGGCGGCTGCTATCCGGTTGCCGGGTGGACGCTGTCAGGGGCGTTTGAAGGCGGACAAGAGCCGGTCGGCCGCCAGCGCGGGCGTGAGGGAGCCGGCCAGCACCTCGCGCTCCACCTCCTCGCTGATCGCGGCCACCTCGGGGTCGTTGCGCAGCTCGGCCAGCAGCCGCTCGCGGACCAGGGTCCAGGTCCACTGCACCTGCTGGGCACGGCGCTTGGCGGCCAGGTCGAGTGACTCCTCATGGGCCAGCACGTGCCGCCAGAGCCGGTCCAGGCCGTCGCCGGTGAGGCCGCTGCAGGTGAGCACGGGCGGCGGGGCGGAGTCCGAGCGGAGCATGCGCAGCGCGCCGGCCAGCTCGCGTGCCGCCTTCTTGGCCGGCAGCTGGTGCTCGCCGTCGGCCTTGTTGACCGCGATGACGTCGGCCAGCTCCAGCACGCCCTTCTTGATGCCCTGCAGCTGATCGCCGGTACGGGCCAGGGTGAGCAGCAGGAACGTGTCCACCATGTCGGCCACCGCGGTCTCCGACTGCCCGACGCCCACGGTCTCGACCAGGACGACGTCGAAGCCGGCCGCCTCCACCACGACCATGGCCTCCCTGGTCGCCTTGGTGACGCCGCCCAGGGTGCCGGAGGTCGGCGACGGGCGGATGAACGCGGCCGGGTCCACCGCCAGGCGGGCCATGCGGGTCTTGTCGCCGAGGATGCTGCCGCCCGTCCTGGTGGACGAGGGGTCCACGGCCAGCACCGCGACCCGGTGGCCCTGCCCGGTCAGGAGCGTGCCGAGCGAGTCGATGAAGGTGGACTTGCCCACCCCGGGGACGCCGGAGACGCCGACCCGGCGCGCCTGGCCGGAGAGCGGGGTGAGCTCGACGAGCAGGCGCTGCGCGAGGGCCATGTGGTCGGGCCTGGTCGACTCGACCAACGTGATCGCGCGGGCGATCCACGTACGCGAGCCCGCGCGTACGCCGCGCGCGTAGTCCTTCAGCGAGTGCACCCGGCACACCCCTTTCTGCCGTTTACTCAGGCTAACTTCTGACAAGTTTTGACTTTTGCCAGTAGGGTGCTGGAGTTCTCTTCTCAGCTGTCACAGGAGTGACTCCCCTCATGCCCAACGTCGAATCCCTCCGCGAGGGCGACCCGGCAGCGGTGGGACCCTACCGGCTGGTCGGGCGGCTCGGCGCGGGCGGCCATGGTGTCGTCTACCTCGGCCAGGCGCGCAACGGGACGCCCGTGGCCGTCAAGGTGTTGCATGAGGGACTGGCGGGGGGCGATCGCCTCACCAGGGAGATCGCCGCCGCGCGCCGGGTCGAGCCGTTCTGCCTCGCGCAGGTGCTCGACGCGTCGGCCAGCGGCAGGCCGTACATCGTGGCCGAGTACGTGGACGGGCCCTCGCTGCAGCGGGCGGGCCGGGTCGGCGGGGCGGAGCTGCAGCGGCTCGCCGTGGCGACCGCGACCGCTCTGGACGCCCTCCACCAGGCCGGCGTCGTCCACCTGAATCTCAAGCCGGCGAACGTGGTGCTCGGGCCGGACGGGGCGCGGGTCGTCGACTTCGGCATCGCGCGGGCGTTCGGCTCGGGTCTGAGCGGGACCGGCAACGTCGTCGGCACGCCCGCGTACATGGCTCCCGAGCAGGTCGCGGGGCAGGCGGCGGGGACGCCGGCGGACGTGTTCGCGTGGGCGTCGGTGATGGTGTTCGCGGCCACGGGCGTGCCGCCGTTCGGCGACGGCTCACTGGCGGCGGTGATCAACCGCATCCTCCGCGAGGAGCCGGAGCTCGGGGACCTGCCGCGGCCGTTACGCGAGGTCGTGCCGCCCTGCCTGGCCAAGGATCCCGCCGCCCGGCCCGCGATGCGCGACGTGCTGCTGCGGCTGATCGGCGGCGAGCAGCAGGACACGGCGGGCTCGCGCCGGCTCTCCGATGCGCGCCAGAGCCCCGCCTCGGCTTCGTTCCCGCTCGCGGCCCCGGTCGAGCTGCCTTTGGCCCCGGACCAGCCCTCAGCCCCTGCCGGGCACCCGGCTTCGGGCAGGCGCCCTGTCACGGGCGAACAACCCGCCGCCTCCGGGCACCCCGCCGCAACCGAGCACCCGGCCGCCTTCAGGCGCGCGGCCGCAACCGAGCACCCGGCTTCGGGCAGGCGCCCTGTCACGGGCGAACAACCCGCCGCCTCCGGGCACCCCGCCGCAACCGACCGCCCGGCCGCTTCCGGACGCGCGGCCTCGGCCGGGCGGCCGGCCGGCCCTGGGCACCCGGCTCCGGACAAGCGGCTGATCACGGCCGAGCACTCGGCCTCGCTCGGGCACTCCGCCGACGGGCCGGGAGCCGGTGAGCCGCCTGCGGGGGTGCCGATGCCGGCCGAGCGTTCGGCGCTGGTCGACGTCCTGGTCGCGGGCGAGCCGTCCGCCGGCAAGCGGGCTCCGGCGGCGCGTTCCGGCCGCCGGCGGATGAAGACCGTGCTGATCGCCGTCATCTCAGCCGTGTCGGTGCTGGCGCTGGCCGGTGCCATCGTGTGGCTCACCCCCACCACGCCCACTCCCAAGGCCGAGACCGTGACGGTGACGGGCGCACCGACCTCCGAGGCGGCCACGACGCCGACGCAGCGGCCCAGGCGGACCCGTACCGCCAGGCCGACCCCGCAGTCGGAGGGCACGCCGAGCATCGTGCCCACCGAGGGCAGCACGTCCGCCGCCGGTCGGCTCAGGGTCGCCTCCCTGCGGGCGGGCGGCACCAGGAACGGCGACTGCTGGGCCGGCGGCGAGGTGACGCTCCAGGCGCTGGTGACGCGGACGGGCGCCTCGGTGACCTTCGGCTACGCCTGGATCATCGACGGCGTCACCGTGAGCCGCCGCTCGGCGGCCATCTCCGAGAACGGCCAACGCTACCTGGCCTCGCCGCGCAACCTCACGGGCGCGGGCGCCCACACGGTCACGCTGCGGATCACCTCGCCCGTCGCCGTCCAGCGGTCGATCTCGGTCACGTTGTGTGATGGGCTCTGAGCTGGTCGAGCAGGTCGAGGGCGGCGTCGGCGATCACGGTGCCGGGCGGGAAGATCGCGGCGGCACCCGCGGCCCGCAGCTCGTCGTGGTCGCCGGGCGGGATGACGCCGCCCACCACGATCATGATGTCCTCGGCGTCGAGGCCGGCCAGCGCCTTGCGCAGCGCGGGCACCAGCGTGAGGTGCCCGGCGGCCAGCGAGGAGACGCCCACGATGTGCACGTCGGCCTCGACCGCCTGCCTGGCGACCTCCTCAGGGGTCTGGAACAGCGGGCCGACGTCCACGTCGAAGCCCAGGTCGGCGAAGGCGGTGGCGATCACCTTCTGGCCGCGGTCGTGGCCGTCCTGGCCCATCTTGGCCACCAGGATGCGCGGGCGGCGGCCCTCGTCCCGCGCGAAGTCGGCGCAGGCCTGGCGGACGCGTTCGATGGTGGCGACCGGGCCTGACTCGTCGCGATACACCCCTGAGATGGTACGTACCTGCTCGACGTGCCGGCCGAACACCCGCTCGAGCGCGTCGGAGATCTCACCCACCGTGGCCTTGGCGCGGGCGGCGTCCACGGCCAGCTTGAGCAGGTTGTCGTCCAGACCCGGCGCGGGGTGGGCGGCGGCCTTGGTGAGCGCGTCGAGGGCGTGCCGGACGGCCGCGTCGTCGCGTTCGGCCCGGAGCCTGGCCAGCTTGTCGAGCTGCTGGGCGCGTACCGCGCTGTTGTCGACCTTGAGGACCTCGACGACCTCGTCGCTGTCGGCGCGGTACTTGTTCACGCCGATCACGGGCTGCCGCCCGGAGTCGATGCGGGCCTGGGTACGGGCCGCCGCCTCCTCGATGCGGAGCTTGGGCAGCCCGGCCTCGATGGCCTTGGCCATGCCGCCCGCGGCCTCGACCTCCTCGATGTGGGACCAGGCGCGTTCGGCGAGGTCGTGGGTGAGGCGCTCGACGTAGTAGGAGCCGCCCCAGGGGTCGATCGGGCGGGTGGTGCCCGACTCCTGCTGCAGGAGGAGCTGGGTGTTGCGGGCGATGCGCGCGGAGAAGTCGGTGGGCAGGGCGAGCGCCTCGTCGAGGGCGTTGGTGTGCAGCGACTGGGTGTGGCCCTGGGTGGCGGCCATGGCTTCGACGCACGTGCGGGCCACGTTGTTGAACACGTCCTGCGCGGTCAGCGACCAGCCGGAGGTCTGGCAGTGCGTACGAAGGCTAAGAGATTTCGGATTTTTCGCGTTAAATCCGGAAACGAGCTTCGCCCACAACAGCCGGGCGGCGCGCAGCTTGGCGACCTCCATGAAGAAGTTCATGCCGATGCACCAGAAGAACGACAGCCGGGGCGCGAACCGGTCGATGTCCATCCCCGCCGCGATCCCGGCCCGCAGGTATTCGACGCCGTCGGCGAGCGTGTAGGCCAGCTCCAGGTCGCACGTCGCCCCGGCTTCCTGGATGTGGTAGCCGGAAATACTAATGGAATTGAATTTCGGCATTTTCTCACTCGTATAAGCAAAAATATCCGAAATAATCCGCATCGACGGTGTCGGGGGATAAATGTAGGTGTTGCGGACCATGAACTCTTTGAGGATGTCGTTCTGGATGGTCCCGGCGAGCTGCTCCGGCGCGACGCCCTGCTCCTCGGCCGCCACGATGTACAGCGCGAGGACCGGCAGCACGGCGCCGTTCATGGTCATCGACACCGACATCCGGTCGAGCGGGATCCCATCGAACAGCTGCCGCATGTCGTAGATCGAGTCGATCGCCACCCCGGCCATGCCCACGTCGCCGGCCACGCGCGGGTGGTCGGAGTCGTACCCGCGGTGCGTGGCCAGGTCGAAGGCCACCGACAGGCCCTTCTGCCCGGCGGCGAGGTTGCGCCGGTAGAAGGCGTTGGAGTCCTCGGCCGTGGAGAAGCCGGCGTACTGGCGGATGGTCCAGGGCTGGTTGACGTACATGGTCGGGTACGGGCCGCGCAGGTACGGCGCCGCGCCCGGATACGTGCGCAGGAAGTCGAGCCCTTCGAGGTCCTGGGCGGTGTAGAGCGGCTTGACGCCGATGCCCTCGGGCGTCTCCCAGAGCTCTCCCTCGGGCTTCGGCTCCTGCGTCCCCTGCTCGGGCAGGCCGCTGAGCGGGATGCCGGAGAAGTCCGGGATCATCGGGTCACCTCCAGGTCGTCGAAGGTCGTGCGGAGCACGTGCAGCGCGTCGCAACCCGCGTACAGGTTGGCGTCCACGCCGTCGTAGTGGCCCTTCCCCGCCAGCCACACCCTCTTGGCCCCCGCCTTGCGCAGCGCGGCGGCGACGGCGGCGGCGTGCTGGGCGTACAGCTTGTCGCTCGAGCACAGGCAGGCGACGGTGGTGCCGCTGACGGCGAAGGCGGTGGCGATCTGCTCGGGGTCGGTGCCCGGGCCGGCGGATTCGGTGGCCAGGCCGCCTGCCTGGAACAGGTTGGCGGCGAACGCGGCGCGGGCGGTGTGGGCGGCGATGGGGCCGATGGTGGCCAGGAAGACTGTGGGCCGTTCGGGCTGGGCGTCGGCGAGATCGCGCAACTCCTCGAACGCCTCCGCATACCGCACCTTCGGCAACCCGGCCTCGGCCGCGCCCGGCAGGTCGGCATCGCCCGGCGCCACACCCACCGGCGACGCCGGCACACCGGCGGGCGCGGCCGACGCGCCGGGCGCAGGAGAGCTCCCGGTGGGGGCGGAGGGCGTGGGCTGGGCGGTGGTCGGCGGACGGAGGCGCTTCTCGTTGACGTCGGGGAATTCGCTCACGCCCGTGATCGGGAAGCGGCGGTGGGCGATGTCGTCGTCGCGGCGGGCCCGGGTGGCGGCGATCCGCGCGGACACCAGCCCGGCGGCCGCGTCGATGCCTCCGCCCGCCTCGATCTCCTGGAACCAGGCCCACGCCCGCTCGGCGAGCTCGGCTGTACGCCTCTCGACGTACCAGGAGCCGCCCGCGGGGTCGATCACCCGCCCTGCCCCCGCCTCCTCCAGCAGCAGCGACTGCGTGTTGCGGGCGATGCGGCGGGAGAACGCGTCGGGCAGTCCCAGGCAGGCGTCGAACGGCTGCACGGTGACCGCCTGTGCCCCGCCCACCCCGGCGGCGAAGCAGGCCAGGGTGGTGCGCAGCATGTTCACCCAGGGGTCGCGCGCGGTCATCATGGCCGAGCCGGTCACCGCGTGCTGCCGCTGCCCGCCGTGCTCGGCCGCGCCGCACACCTCGGCGACCCTGGCCCACAGCCGGCGGGCGGCCCGCAGCTTGGCGATCGTGGCGAACTGGTCGGCGGTGGCGGCGTACCGGAACTCGATCTGCCCTAGCGCTTGCTCCACGGAGAGCCCGCCCCCGGTGAGCGCCCGCAGCTCGGCGACGCCTCCCGCGATCGAGCAGCCCAGTTCCTCGGCGTCGCTGCCGCCCGCGTCGTGGTACGGCGTCGCGTCCACGGTGACCGCCCGCAGCCCCGGAAACTCGGCGACGCAGCGCAGCGCCAGCTCCACCCCGTCGGCCCCGGAGGCCCCCAGGTTGCCGCTCACCGCGCCGCCCCGCGCGAACAGGACCTCGGCGGCCTCCCGCGCCAGCTCTCCGGCCTCCAGCACGACGGGCGCCAGGTCGAGGTAGACGTCCTTGAGCACGGTCTCCAGCGCGCCCACCGGGATCGCGTCCGGCCCGACGACCAGCCAGAGCGAGGTGACGCCGCTCTCCAGGTCGGCCAGCACGGCGTCGGGGTCGGGCACGGCGTGCCGCTGCCGGACGTCCCAGCCGGGAACGGTACGCGTGCCGCGAACGTACGGCGCCGACCCGGGCAGTCCCGGATCGCCGGGCAGGTCGTCCAGGTCGTAGAGGGGCGTGATCGTCAGCCCGTCGTAGGTCGCGCCGGACAGCGCCTCCTCCGGCGAGCCCGCCTCCACCCCGGACTTGCGCAGGACCTCGACGGCCAGCGCCCGCCAGTCGTCGCGCGTGACGGGCGCGAACCCCGCTGCCAGCTCCATCAGGTGTGCGCGGAGTGAACCGCCCGATCCGGCCGGCGGGAGTGTCCGCGCTCCCTCCCTTCGGTTCTCGTCGATGCCGCCCGGTGGCGCTCATTCAGAGCATGACCGTACGGGCCGCCCCCAAACCGCACAGTACGCAGCACGCCGGCGTGGAAGCGGCAGCCGCTCCCTTCGAGGGACGCAAAGGTCACGTTCGGATAGTAGGCGGAGCGCCTCGGGGCCGTTAACCCCGGGTCACCCCCTATCAAGAGGCGGGCGCTTCCCAGGCCAGCCGCCACGTGACCGGACCCACGATCCCGTCGTCGTCGACGCCCTGCTCGCGCTGGAACCCGCGGCACACGTCGCGCGACTGGCTGCCGTACGCGCCGTCCACGGCCAGGTCCCAGCCGCGCCTGCGCATCTGGGCCTGCCAGGTGCGCACGTCCTCGCCGCGCATGACCGGCGGGTACTTCAGCAACCGCCCGGGGAACGGCGGCGTGGCCGGCGCCGGCGGCTGGGTCCCGCCGGGCCGCGGCGCGCCGCGGCCTATCCAGGCGTAGAGGGGGTCGCCGGGGCAGTCGGTGGAGTACCCGTCGCGGTGCCCCTTGATCTCCTTGCCGGCGCGGCCGCGGTCGCGTACGTGCTGGACCGCGTCGAGGATCGCGTGCAGCATCCCGTCGGGCGGCTGCACCAGCCCCGCGTTGCCGACCAGCCCGAGCACGGCGTAGTGGCCCGCGTTGAGTCCGGGGCCGTTCGCGGCGGGCAGGTGGTGCAGCCCGCGCCCCTCGAACACCTTCCTGTGCGGACACGCGACAAAGGAGTAGCCGATGTCGATCCAGCCGTTGCCGTCCATGTGATAGCCCTGGATGGTCCGCACCAGGGCCACGCAGTCGTCGTGGTCGGAGACGATGCCGGGGTCGACTCTGCCGCCCGTGTAATGGACTTTCACCCCTTTGGTGGAGTCAAGCTGGGTGTAGTCGCCGCGCGGCGAACGAGCGTTCCAGTCGCGCCGTAACACCAGGTCAATGGCCACGGTGAGCTCCGAAGGTCATGGTCGGGACCACTGAGCGTAACGCGCGCAAAGCAGACGGGTCCCGAAGATGAGTGATTTGGCCTACGGGCGGATCACTCTTTTGTCCGTCACAATCGCCGTGATCAGATCGTGCGGCGTCATGTCGAACGCCGGATTGAGCGCCTGCGTCCCCTCGGGCGCCAGCCGCACGCCCCTGATCGAGACGATCTCGTCGGCGCCCCTGTCCTCGATCGTGATGTGCTCACCCGTCGGGGTGTTGTGGTCGATGGTGGACTCGGGCGCGACCACCACGAACGGCACCCCGGCGCGTTCGGCGCCGAGCGCGAGCGCGTACGAGCCGATCTTGTTGGCGGTGTCGCCGTTGGCGGCGATCCGGTCGGCGCCGATGAGCACCGCGTCCACCTCGCCCTTGGCCAGCAGGTACGGCCCCGCCGAGTCGGCGATGAGCTGGTGCGGCGCCCCCATCCTGGCCAGTTCCCAGGTGGTGAGCCGGGCGCCCTGCAGCAGCGGGCGGGTCTCCAGCGCGAGCACCTCGGCCAGCCGCCCGCGCTCGTGCAGCGTCTGCACGACGCCGAGCGCGGTGCCGCGTTCGACGGCGGCGAGCCCGCCGGTGTTGCACACGGTCATGATGCGCAGCCGGTCGCCTTCCAGCAGGTCGGCGCCGCGCTCCCCCATGGCCTTGCAGGCGGCGATGTCGTCGTCGCGCACGCGCAGCGCGGCGGCCAGCACGGCCTCGGGGCCCTCGGGCAGCCGGGCGACGGCCCGCTCGACGCCCCAGGCGAGGTTGACGGCGGTCGGCCGGGCGGCGCGGAGCCTGGCGATCTGGGCGGGGTCGCCGCCGGACAGCACGACACCGAACGCGCCCGCCACGCCGAGCGCGGGCGCGCCGCGCACCGCCAGCCTCTTGATGGCGTCGATGAGCTCATCGACGCCGTGGATGCGCAGCATCACGCACTTGTCCGGTAACAGCGTCTGGTCCACGAGCTCGACGGCGCCGTCGACCCAGTCAATGGTCCTCACAGGACAAACGCTAACTTACGAGCCCATTCGCCTCATACCGGATCAGCGTTCCGCGAGGACGATCACCGAGTCCCGCTCGCCCAGCACGATGGAGTCCGACTTGCTGGGGTTCAGGACGATGCCGTAGTGGGGTGGGTTGTTGCGTGCCGTGGCGTCGCGGTAGCCGATGGCGGTCTCCCCTCTGCGGCTGGCGGCCTCGACGACCGTGGAGAACGTCACCTCCGTCCCCGTCTTGACGTACGAGGCGGCGGGCCGCGGGTAGATCTCCGACCCGCGCGAGTCGAACAGGTAACTGAACACGTCCGCGAGGTGCCGGTTCTCGGCGAGCTGAGCGAGGAGCAGGCCGATGACGGTGTCGCTGATCACGATGTCGTCGGCCTCGGTGACCTCGGCCAGGGCGCGGTTGTTCTCGTCGTGCATCTCGCTCACGATCGAGTAGTGCTCGCCGAGCGTGCTCTGCATGTCGCGGAGCTGGAGCAGCGTCATGAGCGTGCGCGTGTCGGAGTGGTGGAGGTCGAAGCGGTCGTCGGAGAGCACGATGACGTGCTGGAAGAGGCCGACGCCGAGCGATTCGAGGGCGAACCTGTCGGTGGTGTCGCAGTCCTTGACGTTCACCGTGATGTTGCGCAGGCCGGCCAGGTTGGTGCCGGCCTTGGGGTGGTCGGCGGCGACCTCCAGGACCGAGCCGGGCGCGACGTAGCCGTCGAGGTAGCGGATGATCTGCTCGGCCCTGCCGTTCCAGTTGAGCAGGAGTGTGCGCTCCGGCTCCGGGGCGGTGCGCCCGGACGCGACGATGACGGCCTCGTCCACGGACGGCTTGCCGGCCGCCAGACGGACGTGGGAGTCGTCGTGGGCGATGACGATCACCTGGTCGTCGGCGTTGATGACGGTGTCGACAGGCGGGTTGAGCACGACGCCGGACGGCCGGCGCAGGCCGATCACGGAGGCGGTCTGGTAGGCGTGCAGCGCGTCCCCGTAGGTGACGCCGACGAGCTTCTTGGGAGTGCGCAGGTAGATCTCGCCGCCGTCGAAGTTCAGCAGGTCCATGCAGACCACGGACATGCCCGACTGCCGGGAGGACTGGACGATGAGCCTGGAGGCGGTGTCGTCGGAGTCGACCAGGTGCACGTCCGGGCCGCCGGCCAGGCGGGCGGCGGCGATGTTGCGGCTGGAGGCCAGGGCGGCGACCACCGGCGGGTGGGTGCCGTCGCGCTTGTCCAGCGCGAGCAGGATCTTGATGACGTGCGCGTCCGGGTCCTCCCCCTCCGGCGAGAGCACGACGACGGAGGTGGCCACGGCCAGGTTCATCAGCGCGAGGTCGCGCGGCTCGGTGGGCCGTCCCGTGCGGCACACGAGGCGGGTCCTGCCGAGGCTGCCGACGTGCTCGCGGATGTCCTCCTCCATCTGGAGTTTGTCACGTTCCGCGAGTATGGCGATGACCGAGCTCTTCTGGCTGGCCTGCGCTTTGACGAGTTCGGCCACGATCGTGAACACCTGGTCCGACCAGCCGAGCACCACCGTGTGACCGGACTCCACGATCCGCGAGCGGCCCCTGCGCAGCCGGTCCACCTTCGCCTTGAGACCGTTCGACAGCAGGCCGACAAGAATGCTGACGATGAACAGGCCGCCGAGCGAGCCGGCGAACATCACGGTCATGTACGCGATCGAGCCCTTGTCGCTGGCGATCTTGAGGGGGGACAGCGCGTGCATGAGGGCGATCCAGAGCACTTCCCCCGCGTGGCTCACGCCCTCGGGCTCGCCCGGCGCGAGCCAGAGCGTGAGCGCGGCCACGACCACGACCAGCCCGAGCGACACGATCGCCAGCCAGCCGATGAGCGAGGCGGTGCCCTTGGACATGGTGTTGTCGAACCAGTACCGCACCCGTTCGCGGAACGTGACCTTGGACACTTCCCCGATACCTCCATGTATGGACTGATTTGACCCGACGACACAAGGTACCGGGCGATCTTTGTTTCCGCAGGCCGACCGGTAACGTAGCGGCCATGGTGAGCCCACTCACACCGGACGACCCGGCGACGCTCGGCGGCTTCCGCCTGGCCGGCCGGCTCGGCGAAGGTGGGCAGGGCGTGGTCTACCTCGCCCATTCCCCCGCCGGCGAACCGGTCGCCATCAAGCTCCTGAGCACGGGCGACAAGGAGACGCGGGCCAGGCTCGCGCGCGAACTCGACGCGCTGGAGAGCATCGCCTCCTTCTGCACGGCCCGCGTGCTGGCCGCCTCGATCGACGGGCCGCGACCGTACGTGGTGAGCGAGTTCGTCGACGGTCCTTCGCTGGCCGAGCGGGTGGCCGAGCGCGGCCCGCTGAGCGGCGGCGAGCTCGAACGGCTGGTGGTCGGCACGGCCACCGCGCTGGCGGCCATCCACGCGGCCGGGATCGTGCACCGCGACTTCAAGCCGGCCAACGTGCTGCTCGGCCCCGACGGGCCGCGGGTGGTGGACTTCGGCATCGCCAGGGCGGAGGGGGCCGCGACGATGACGTCCGGCGTGATCGGCACGCCCGCGTACCTGGCGCCCGAGCAGATCAACGGCACGCCCGCGGCGCCCGCCTCCGACGTGTTCGCGTGGGCGGCGACGATGGTCTACGCGGCCACGGGGTCGAGCCCGTTCCAGGCGGGCACCGTACCCGCGGTGCTGCACCGGGTGCTGCACACCGAGCCGGACCTCGCGCCGCTGCCGCCGCGCCTGCGCGGGCTGATCGGGTCCTGCCTGGCCAAGAACCCGTCGTGGCGGCCGACGGCGCAGCAGCTGATGGTGTCCCTGGTCAACCCGAACGTCGCCCCGCCATCCGCGTCCCCGGCCGCTCATGGCGCCTGGCCCGGCTCGCCCTCGCCACCCGGCGCCGCGACGGCCCGGCTTCCCGACCACGACTTCTACACCGGTCCGCAAGAGATGGCGGCGACCACGCCTGCATGGCCCGGCCGGGGCGTGCTCGTAGGCGCCGTGACCGCCGTGATCGTTCTGGGCGCGGCCGGCGCGATGGCGTACCTGCTGAACCGCGCCCCCGCCACCGAGGGGGACCGCTCGCCGTCGGCGGCCCCGCCCGCCACACGGTCGTCACCTGACAGGGAGCCATCGCCGGCCACCGAGGAAACCGCGAGCGCCGACCTGCGGATCCCCGCCGCCTTCGACGGAGACTGGTCCGGCCACACCAGCAGCACGAACCCCAACGACTCCTACGGGGCGCACAACACCGTGGAACTGGTCACCGGTGACTCCGCCGCGTCCTGGACGGAGGAGAACATCGACGGCGAATGCGAGGGGACCATCATCCTGTCCAGGGTGCAGCGGACCCGGCTGACCTTCTCCCTGGGCGAGAACGAGGGCGGCTGCGTCCCCGGCACCATCTGGCTGGATCTGCAGGGCGACCGGCTCACCTATACCTGGCGAGACGTGCCGGGCCCCGGCCTCGTCACGCAGACCGGTGCGCTCAGCAAGAACTGACCCGGGATTTCCGGCAAAACCCTTCGACATCCGGCCCTCCGCCTTAGATCATGAATGTCATGTCTGTGATCAGGGAGGTGCCGTTCCCCGGCCCGGACTCCTCTGGGCTCCCGATGAACATCTGGATCGACGACGCCGACTCCGCCATCGACGTCATCGACGCGCTGGCGCTGTCGCCGTTCGCGACGGGCGCCCAGCCGTGGTCCCGCCTGGCCAACCTGGAGCGCGTGCGTCCCGACGCCCCGCTCAGCCCGCCGGGTGCCCGCGTGCTGCGCACCGCGCGGGTCGAGGACGGCTCCGAGTCGCGGCTCATCTGCGGCGACGGCTGGACCCTGCGCGTCATACGCCACCGCAACCGCACCGCCACCGTCAGCGTGACGGCGGTGGACGAGGAACTGGCCAAGACGGTGCTCCAGCAGAGCATCGCCGGCGCCGAAGAGTCCGTGCCCGAGTCCGACCACGTCGAGATGGGCTTCTGGTGGCGCGGCACGCACGGCGGCACCCGCTCGGAGAAGCCGATCACCGCGCAGCCGTGGGCCGAGATCAGCCCGAACTATTCGGGCAAGGTGCGCCCGGCGCTCGACAGGCTGATGTCCGTCACCGCCTCGGACGTGAACGGCCGCCTCATCCTTTTGCACGGGCAGCCCGGCACCGGCAAGACCACGCTGCTGCGCTCGCTGGCCAAGCAGTGGAAGGACTGGTGCCAGGTGGACTGCGTGCTCGACCCCGAGCGCCTGTTCAACGAGCCCGGCTACCTCATGGAGGTGGCGGTCGGCTACGACACCGACGAGGACACCCAGCGGTGGCGGCTGCTCGTCCTGGAGGACTGCGACGAGCTGATCAGCGCGGGGGCGAAGGCCCAGGCGGGCCAGGGTCTGTCGCGCCTGCTCAACCTGACCGACGGCCTGCTCGGGCAGGGCCGCGACGTCCTCGTGGCGATCACCACGAACGAGGACCTCACCCGCCTCCACCCCGCCGTCGTGCGCCCGGGCCGCTGCCTGGCGCAGCTCGAGGTCGGGCCGCTGAGCAGGGACGAGGCCGTCGCGTGGCTGGGCACGTCCCAGGGCGTGGGCCCGTCGGGGGCGACCCTTGCGGAGCTGTACGCGATCCGCGCCGGCCGCGAGATCACCCCCTCCGCGGGCGACGAGTCCACGGGCCTGTACCTCTGACCTGGCCTGTCACGTCAGGTACGTGTGGAGCCTGCGTGCCTCGCGGACGAAGTTGTTCGACGCCTTGCGCGCGGCGATGCCGGCCACGCACGGCACCGGCCCGCGGGCTCCGGCCCACCGCGCCGCGCGCAGGGCGAAGGCGAGCGCCTGCGTGTGGCGCGGGTGCGGCCGCTCCCCCGGGTCCGGGAGGTAGCCGGCCAGGAACTCGGTCATGACCCGCCACACCTCGCGATGCGCGCCCAGCGCGGCGGCGCCCTCCAGCGTCTCGAACACCGGCCCCGGCTTGAGCCACGTTCTGCGCAGCAGCAGCGCGAGCTGCCGGCCGAACCGCGCGGCGTCCAGATCACCGCGGGCCGCCCAGTCCACCACGAGCCGCGCCCGCTCGTCCGGCGTCCGGGTCCAGGACCGGTCGGCCGCGAAGTACGCCTGCACGACCGCGACCGCCTCCCCCGCCGGCCCGCCGGCCAGCGCCAGGGCCCGCGCCTGCGGCGGGCGGACCCGGCCGGCGCTCCAGTGGTAGAGCAGGTGCGGCAGGAAGTGCAGCGCGACGACCTCCCTGTGGGAGGGCATCACGTACGGCCACCACTCCAGGTAGCCGCCGTGTTGCTCGCCCGGCTGCCGGCCGGGGGCGACGAGCAGCTCGTCGACCAGCGCCAGCCCCGTCGGCTCGGACTGGATCCTCGGCACCAGGTAGAGGGTCGTGCCGCCGTATGACCAGGAGGCTCCCGAGACGGGCTCGGGCCGCCCGCCGCCCATCCAGCGCGCCGCCACCCGTCCCGCCTCCGACGTGAGCCGGCCGGCCCGCGCCACGACCTCGGGCGTGATCTCGCGCGACAGCCGCAGCAACGCCTGCTGCAGGTCGGCCGGCATGGCCGCGGCCCCCGACCGCTCGTAGCCCTCCAGCCGCTCGACCAGCTCGGCCGCGTCCAGGTGGCCGGTGGACTCGGTGGGCTCGGCCAGCAGGTACGGCGGCAGCGTCCCGTCCACCAGCCCGTCACGGACTTCGGCCCACCGCCGCAACAGGAACAGGTGAAGCGCCGATACGGAGCCGGGCAGCGGCAAGCGCGCCGCCCCCTGCCCGCCCGGATGCGCGCGGAGGAGCCTGACGATCTCCTCGGCCCACTGCCAGACGTGCGGCCATGGCCCTTCCGGCGAAGGCCGCCATTCCGGCAGCTTGGCCATAAGCCCAGCCCGGTCGCCGGCGTGCAGCCGGACGACCCCGGCCAGCCACAGCTCCGCCGCCTCCCACCCATCGTGGTGCGAGACCTCCCCCAGCTCCGCGGCCGCCCGCACCGGCGGCGGGAACGGCTCCGGCCGCCGCGGCTCGGGCAGCGGCACCGGCGTGAACCTGTCGTGCTCGCCTGCCTCCTCAGCCGCCTCCCCACCGAACACCGCGACCAGCGCCTCCCCGAGCTCCGGCGACAGCAGCCCGGCCGCCTCCCTGACGGCCAGAGCGCCCTCATGGCCGAAGCGCTTGGCGTACTTGACCGCCAGCCGTACCGCGCGGCCCTGCACGTCGGCGGAGGGGCAGCCGAACGCGTGCGCCAGCGCGGGGGCCAGCTCGTCCAGGTCGCCTGGCGACGCGCGGGCGACCTCGTCGAACCAGGTGAGCCCGGCCGTCACCAGCTTCCGCTCCGGCCGGAACAGCAGCGCCCGCAGCGCCTCCGACACCTCGGCCGGATCCAGCCCGCCGGCCCCGCGCACGTGCCGCAGCGCCAGCTCCGCCACCGGTCCGGGCGCGACGGGCAGCAACCGCAGGTAGTCACGGGCCCGCTTGCTCGCCTCGTCGTACGCGGGCGCGAGCAGCTCGTGCAGGCGGACGAAGAAGCGCAGGTCGGCAGCCGGGCCGCCGCGGAGGAACCGTCGTACGCACCCGTCGAGCAGCAGGTCACGGCCGATCCGGCCGGCGCGCTCCAGCGCCGTGAGCGAGGCCAGCCAGGTGGCCGGCGCGAGCGGCTCGGCGCGCTCGTCCCGCAGCGCCCTGCCCACGCCCTCCGCCTCGAACAGCCGGGGCAGGAGATGGTCGAGCAGCGGGTCGTCGTGGAGCGCGGCGGCGGTCGGCGGTCGGCTCACCCAGGCGACGACCAGCGGGTCGTGCTCGGGTGGGGTGACCCTGCTGCGGCGCAGCATGGCCAGCGCGAGCGCGCCCGCGTCGGCGGCGCGGCGCCCCCACGTGCGGGCGCGGAGCCCGAGGGCGGCGCGGGTGGCGAAGTCGGCCTGCCAGGTGGGCGGGCGAGCCGCGAGCACGCGTTCCAGGACTGCGGTGATGTCACCGGCCTCCTGCCGGCGGTCCTGGAAGTCGCGCCGGTTGAGCCAGGCCACGACGGCCGCGGGGCCGCTGATGACGCCCGCGCCCGCGACGCGCATCGGGTCGATCCAGCTCTCGTCGCGAGAGGGCTGCCTCTCGCGCCTGGTCACCCGCTCCAGCCGCCTGGCCTCCGCCCGCTTCCCGGCCACGGCGAGGTGTTCGGGCAGCGCGGCGGCGACGACGCGGCGGCCGTGGTCGTCGAGGGCGAGCACGCACTCGGCCACCCGCTCCGGATCCCCGCTGTCAATGGCGGCCACCACCGCCTCCCACGCCCCCGCTCCGGGCGCCTCCCGCGCGCTTTCCCCGCCGACCGGCTCCCCGTCCGTCGAGCCGCCGCCGAGGCCCGCCGCGGAGACAGCCGGCGCCGCGGAACCGGCCGAGGTCGCCGCCGGCAGAGCGGGCGCAGGCAGAGCGGGCGCCGGACGAGCCGGTGCCGGGCCGGCCGCGGGGGACGTGACCGGCGGGCCGGCGGGAGTCACGTGGTCACCTCGACGCCGACGCGGGCGGCGATCCGGGCGGCGAGCACGTGCTTGCACGGTCCCCGTGACCCCCGGTGGTCGAACCACCAGGGGCACGTGCACTCCCCCGCCGCGATCCGCACCCGCCGCACCCCGCCGTCGGTCGTCACCTCGGCCGCGTCCCCCAGCACCCGCACCGCCCCCGACTCCGCGAGCGCCCGGGCCGCCGTCAGCCGCGGGTTGAGCTGGGCCACCTGGTCCCGGTCGTAGGGCAGCTCCCGATGGAAGTG
Organism: Nonomuraea sp. H19; assembly: GCF_052068215.1. NCBI lineage: Bacteria > Bacillati > Actinomycetota > Actinomycetes > Streptosporangiales > Streptosporangiaceae > Nonomuraea > Nonomuraea sp. H19. The sequence continues at coordinate 312,240 of NZ_JBQHCV010000007.1, forward strand.
GGCCGCCTCGTGCAGGTCGTAGCCGACGCGCCCGGCGGTGCCGAGCTGGGTGAGCGCCGCGCGTACCCGCTCGATGGGCAGCCCCGAGCGGTCGGCGAGCAGCCCCAGCTCGACCGTGGGCTCGAAGTTGAGCAGCATGCCGACCACGTCGGCGTCGCCCGCGGCCTCGTCGGTGGCCAGGTCGGACAGCACGGCCCCCTCGCCGGAGAAGCCGCGCCACGGCTCGGGCGAGACGGCCAGCGTGTAGCGCATCCCGGGCAGCTCCAGCTCCCACGCACTGGCCGTGGAGGAGCCGTCGGCGGGACCGTACACCCGCAGGGCCTTGGCGAATCTGAGCAGCGGCAGCAGCGTGGCGATCCGCCCCGTGCCCGACAGGCAGACGGCGCCGCGCCCGGCGCCGCCGGCGACGCGCAGGTCGCGGCCCGCCGGGAGGGCCCAGACGGTGGCGCGGGCGGAGCGCGGCAGCGAGCGCAGGAAGCGTACGGCCTGCGGCCCCGCCAGCTCGGCCCGCAGGTCGAACCCGGCCGCGATCACCTGCACCTCGGCGAACCCGCGCAGCCACCGGGACGGCAGCGGCACCTTCTTCTCCACGACCGCGCCGTCGAGCGTGGTGACCGTCAGTTCGTCGGGCCCGACGCCCAGGTGCAGCGGGTCCCTGCCGCCCACCCTGGCGAGGGCCTCGCGCAAGGGCCCGTTGACGTCGACGTTGGTCGTGCCCCGGTCGAGCACGTCGCCGTCGAGCTCCAGCACGTCAAGGCGGGCGTAGACGCCGCCGCACGCCGAGAACGACTCGAACCTGAGCCGCCCGCCGTCGCAGGTCACCACCGGGTCGCGGGTCCAGCCGGGCCGGGGCTGGTGGTAGCGGGTGAGCGCCACGTCGGCCACGGCCAGCAGCCCGGCCGCGGCCGGCGCCGCCTGGGACAGCAGCCCGCTGAAGAACCTGGGGTGGGTCTTCGGGCCGGATAACGCCGTGCCACCGGAGGTCGAGAGGCCGAGCTTGCCGTCGGCGAGCACGGAGGGGCCGGCATAGGAGTAAGCCTGGATCGCTTGCGTCATGACCGGAACCGTAGAGATCAGCACTGACACAATCCGGCTGGTACGTAAACCATCCGATGTGCGACACCGCGTACGAAACCACAATGTGCCTGGTGCTCACCGTCGATCTGGCCCGCGTCTCCTTCACTCGCTTCGCCCTGCCCGGGACTGCCGAGGACGTGTGGGCCGGCGAGGAACACGAGATCGGCTTCCATGCCACCCAGCTCGTGCCCTCGTGGACGGCGCGCACCCCGCCGGGCGCCTGGATCGAGGTCGCGCTGCGGGCCAGGACCGCGTCAGGGGCCCGTACCAAGTGGTACGTGATGGGGCACTGGTCCGAGCACGGCGATCCGCGCACGTCGGTTCCCGGGCAGGGCGATGAGCACGGGGACGTGGCGGTGGACACGTTCGTGGCCAGGCGGCCGGTGGTGGCCTACCAGGTCCGGGTGACCCGGCACGGCACGGGCGCCCGCGTGACGGGGCTGGGCGTGATGGCCTCGGCCCCGCCGCAGGGCCCGGTCGTGCCGAGCACCCCCGCCGCGGCCGCCCCCGTGGAACTGGCCGTGCCGCGGCACTCGCAGCACGCACACGCCGGGCACCATCCGCGGTGGGACGGCGGCGGCGCCAACTGGTGCGGGCCGGCCTCGGTGGCCATGGTGCTCGGCTACTGGGGCCGCGGCCCGGATCCCGCCGAGCTGGCCTGGGTGGGGGCGGACGACCCGGCGCCGCTGGTGGACCACGCGGCGATGGGCACCTACGACGAGAGCTACCAGGGCACCGGCAACTGGCCGTTCAACGTGGCCTACGCGGGCAGGTACGGGCTGTCCGGGTTCGTGACGCGGCTGCGGTCGGCTCGGGAGCTGGAGCGGTTCGTCAGGGCCGGGATCCCGGTGATCACGTCGCAGTCGTTCAAGGCGCACGAGCTGCCCGGCTCCTGCTACTCGACCAACGGGCACATCCTGGTCGTCGCCGGCTTCACGGCCGGGGGCGACGTCGTCGTGAACGACCCGGCCGCGCCGTGCGACGGTGAGGTTCGCCGGATCTATCCGCGGGCAGCGTTCGAGAACGTCTGGCTGAGGAGCTCGGGCAGCGGCGGCATCGCCTACGTCCTGCACCCGCCCGAGCACCCCCTTCCCCCTTGTACCGACGGCAATTGGTGAGTTGATGAGCATTCGACCGATCGACGTGGCCCGGACCGACGGCGGCCCGCAGTGGGTGGAGGCGGTGGGCACGCCCGCCGGCGTCGAGGTCTGGTGGGACGAGCCGCGCCCGCACGAGGGCGGCAGGCGCTGCGTGGTGCGCCGGCTGCCGGACGGCTCCCGCGCCGACGCGCTGCCCCCCGGGTGGAACGCGCGCAACCGGGTGGTCGAGTACGGCGGCCGCTCCTGGCGCCCGCTGCCCGGCGGCGGCCTGGTCTTCACGAACTGGGCCGACCAGCGCCTCTACCGCTTGGAAGACGACGCCGAGCCCGTGCCGATCACCCCGGAAGGCCCCTCCCGGTACGCGGACCTCTATCTCCCTCCGGGCCGTGACGAGGTGTGGGCGGTGCGCGAGACCGGCGAGGTGCGGGACCTCGTGGCGGTGCCGCTGGACGGCGGCCCGGTCAGGGTCATCGTCCGAGCCCAGCATTTCCTGATGAATCCCCGCATATCCCCCGGCGGCCGATATATCGCCTGGATCGGCTGGGACCACCCCAACATGCCCTGGGACGGCACCGAGCTGCGCGTGGCCCCGCTGCGCGACGACGGCACGGCAGGCGAACACCGCGTGGTCGCCGGCGGCCCCCAGGAGTCGGTGGCGCAGGCCGAGTGGCGCGACGACGCGAGCCTGTACGCGGTGACCGACCCCACCGGCTGGTGGAACGTCCACCTCGTCCACGTCGACGGCACCCCGGGGACGAACCTGACCCCGGTGGAGCTGGAGTTCGGCGGCGCCGCGTGGAAACCCGGCATGACGTATCTCGCCATCGCCGACGACGGCCGCCTGGTCGTCGTGTACGGCACCGCCGACCGCCGCCGCCTGGGCGTGCTGGATCCGGGCACCGGCGAGCTGCGGGAGATCGGCGGCGCGGCCACCCACTGGGCCTCGACCGTGTCCGTCGCGGCGGGCCGGGCGGCGGCCGTGGGCGCGACGCCGTACACGCCCTTGGAGGTCACGCTGGTCGACCTCGAAAGCGGCGCGCACGAGATCGTCTCGGCCCCGAAACCGCTGCCGGACCGCGACCTGCTGCCCACTCCCGAGGCCGTGACGATCGAGGGCGTGCACGCGCACCTCTATCCGCCGGCGGACGTCCGGGGGCCCGGACCGTACGTGGTCTTCGTGCACGGCGGCCCCACCGGCCACCTGCCGATCATGCTGGACCTCGAGATCGCCTACTTCACCAGCCGCGGCCTCGGCGTGGCCGTGGTGAACTACGGCGGCTCGACCGGCTACGGCCGGGCCTACCGGGAGCGGCTGCGGCACCAGTGGGGCGTGGTGGACGTGCAGGACTGCGCCAAAGTGGCGCGCGGCCTGGTGGAGCTGGGCCGCGCCGACGCCGCGAAGATCGCCATCCGGGGCGGCAGCGCCGGCGGCTGGACCACGGTGGCGGCGCTCGTGCACAGCGACGTGTTCGCCGGCGGGGTCGCGCACTACGCGATCACCGACCCGGAGAGCTGGGCGGCCGAGACGCACGACTTCGAGTCCCGCTACCTGGACGGCCTCGTGGGCCCGCTGCCCGAGACGCGGCAGCGCTACGCCGAGCGCTCGCCGCTGCTGAACGCCGCCCGCGCGTCCGGCCCGTGCCTCATGCTGCACGGCCTGGAGGACGCCATCGTGGACGTGAGCCAGGCCGAGCGATTCACCGCCGAATTGGACAAACATGGCAAAGAGTGGGCCTTGCTCACCTACCCCGGCGAGCAGCACGGATGGCGCAGGGAGGAAACTATCGTCGCGGTGCTCGAGGCCGAGCTGGCCTTCTACGGCCTGATCTTCGACATCGACATGCCCGGGGTGCCGCCGCTGAAGCTTAAGGAGAGAGCGTGAAGAGCGTTGCCGAGATCTGCTCGGATCTGATCCGGTTCGACACCACCAACCCTGGCTCGGGGGAGCGCCCGGCGGCCGAGTACGTCGCCACGCTGCTGGCCGACGCGGGCCTGGGACCGGTCGTGTTCGAGTCGGCGCCGCGGCGTACCACCGTCGTGGCCAGGATCGCCGGCGACTCCCCCGACGCGCTGCTCATCCACGGCCACCTCGACGTGGTCCCCGCCGACCCGACCGAGTGGCGGATGCACCCCTTCTCCGGGGAGATCGTGGACGGCTGCGTGTACGGCCGGGGCGCGGTCGACATGAAGGGCTCGTGCGCGATGACCCTGGCGACCGTGCTCGACCTGGCGGCGCGGGGCGTACGTCCCAAGCGTGACCTGGTGCTGGCGTTCCTGGCCGATGAGGAGGCGACGGGCGACTACGGCTCGCGGCACGCGGTGACCGAGCACCGCGAGCTGTTCGACGGCGTGACGGAGGCCATCAGCGAGTCGGGCGGCTTCAGCGTGGCCTCCGGCGGGCAGCGGGTCTACCCGATCGCGGTGGGCGAGCGCGCCACCGCGTGGATGAAGCTCACCGCGCACGGCGTGGCCGGGCACGGCTCGCGTCCCCCGGTGGACAACCCGGTCGCCACGCTGGCGCACGCGCTGTCGCGGCTGGCCGCCCACCAGTGGCCGGTACGCCTGACGCCGTCGGTCGCGGCCCTCATCCGGAGCCTGTCGGAGATCACCGGCCGGCCGATCGACCTGGACCACCTGGACGCCGAGGCGGCCCGGCTCGGCCCGCTCGGCAGCCTGTTCAAGAGCCAGATCCGCAACTCGGCGAACGCGACGATGCTGGCGGCCGGTTACAAGGTCAACGTGGTGCCCTCGACGGCCGAGGCGCACGTGGACGGGCGCTACCTGCCGGGGCTGCGGGAGGAGTTCCTGGAGACGCTCGACGAGCTGCTCGGGCCGAAGATCACCCGGGAGTTCGTCAACCTGGAGGACGCGCCCGCGGCGCCGTACCCGTCGGCGTTCTTCGACGAGCTGGCCGGCGCGCTGGTCGCCGAGGACCCGCTGGCCAGGCCGGTCCCGTACGTGATGAGCGGCGGCACCGACGCCAAGTCCTTCGCCAGGATCGGCATCACGGGGTACGGCTTCGCGCCGCTCATGCTCCGGCCCGACCTGGACTACTTCGGCATGTTCCACGGCAAGGACGAGCGGGTGCCGGTCGAGGGCCTGGAGTTCGGCACGCGGGTTCTGACGCGCCTGCTCGTCTGACGCCCCGCCCGCGGGACGGGCGTCATCCTGTCGCGCGCGCCGATGGGCCGAACCACGTGGCGAGCGCCTCACCGACCCCGTCACGCTCGCCCGCCCACGCGACGTAGCCGTCGGGCCGCACCAGCACCAGGCGCACGTCCCCGGCCGCGTCCCCGGGCGCGGCGGCGGTGCCGGCGGCGGGCGCGGCGGCGGGCGCGGTCGCCCGGGAGGTGACGAGCGCGGCGGAACGGGCCAGACGCACGCGATCGCGATGGCCCGCCACCGCCGCGTCGTCCGGGGCCGCCGGACCCACCAGGAGCCCGCGCCCGTCCCGCAGCAGCTCGGCGAGCGCGGGAGCCGTTCCGCCCGGCTCATGCGGCTCCAGCGGCGGCGCGAACCGCCCGACGAGCGAGACGGCCGAGCCCGGCGCGTAGTCCACGTCCGTGCCGTCGGCCATCCCGGCGAAGTGCCGCCACGCCTCCGGCAGCTCCAGCACCTCCGACAGCACCTCGCGCAGCGCGTCCACCTGCGCTCCCGGCCGCATCAGCGCGACCTGCGCCCGCGTGTTCCGCAGCACCCTGGCCGCCACCGGATGCCGCTCGGCGGTGTAGGTGTCGAGCAGCCCCTCGGGCGCGCGCCCCCGGGCGACGAGGGCCAGTTTCCATCCCAGGTTGAACGCGTCCTGCAGCCCCAGGTTGAGCCCCTGCCCGCCGATGGGCGAGTGCACGTGCGCCGCGTCCCCCGCCAGCAGCACCCGCCCCTTCCGGTACGTCTCCGCGTGCCGCGTGTTGTCGCTGTACCGGATCCCGGTCTCCACGCGCTTGACGACCACGTCGAGGCCGGTGACCCGCCGCAGGCCGGCCTGCAGTTCCCCGGCCGTCATCGGCCCGTCCCGCTGGTCGGGCCCGCCGTCGAACTCGACCGTGGCGATCTCACCAGGGACCAGCGACAGGTTGACCAGCCCACCGGGGCTGCGCAGCGACGACGCGATCGCTCCCGGGTCGGCCAGCTCGGCCACGGCGGTCCGCCCGGTCATGGTCGGCGGCGTGCCGTCGAAGGCGAACCCCGACCGCTTGCGCACCACGCTCCGCCCGCCGTCGCACCCCACCAGGTAGGCGCCGCGTACGGCCCGCCCGTCGGCGAGCGTGGCCACGACACCCGAGGCGTCCTGAGCGACGTCCACCACCTCGCACTCCTGCCGAACCGCAACCCCCATCCCGGCGGCCCGCTCGGCGAGAACGCTCTCCAGCCGGTGCTGCTTGAGCAGGAGGTATTCGGCGTTCCCGGCCTCGTCCAGCAGCGGCAGCCCGCTGAAGTGCCCTCTCATCAGCCCCTTGCCCAGCAGCTCGATCATCAGGGCCACCATGTCTGACCCACCGGGCTCGCGCCGGCCGGCCAGCTCATCGAGCATCGCCCACTGCTCCTGCGCCAAGGGCTCCGCGAGACCGCGCAGGGCCAGGGACTGCATGCTGCGCGCGTTGAGCGAGCGCAGCCCGAGGCTGCGCGTCCGGCGTTCCTCGCCGCCGGCCGCCTCGAGGACCAGCGGGTCCGCCCCCGCCAGCTTGAGCTCGCACGCCAGCAGCAGCCCGACCGGCCCGCCGCCCACGATGATCACGTCAGCTTCCATCGGGCACCTCCATACTTACGCCGTACGCTTACGTCGTAAGTATGGGACATACACCGTAAGCTTTGTCAATCGGGAAGGGCAGGAAGGAGCACTGGATGGCCAGGCGCGAGCCGCTGAACAGGGAGAAGGTCTTGGACGCGGCCCTGGCGCTGGCCGGCGAGGAGGGCCTGGAGGGTCTTTCCATGCGGCGGCTGGCAAAGGCTCTCGGCGTGGAGGCGATGTCGCTCTACAACCACGTCTCGAACAAGGCGGACCTCCTCAACGGCATCGCGGAGCGAGTGTTCAGCGAGATAGAGCGGCCGGACCCGGCGCTGCCGTGGCACGAGCGGGTCCGCGAGCTGGCGCTGAGCATGTACCGGGCGTTCAGCCGGCATCCGGTGGTGCCGCTCGCACTGGTCACCGACCAGTCCAACCCGACGTCCGCACGTGCGCTGGAGCCGCTCGACGCCCTGGTCGGCGCGTTGTTCGAGGCCGGGTTCGACGACGTGGGCACGTGGCGGGCACTGGGCGCGGTCAACGGCCTGGTTTTCGGCACGCTGCTGCAGTCCACGGGCGGCTTCACCGGCGACCCGGGAGTGCATGCGGGCGGCCGGCAGGTCGGCGCGTACATCCGCGAGATGGATCCCGTGGCGCTGCCGCACTTCAGCAGGTTGCTACGCGGGACGCGGCGGGGCGTGGACCCGGCGGCGGATTTCGAGCACGCATTGGATCTGCTGATGAGAGGCCTGATCGCCAAGGCGGCCGGCATACGGGCCGGATAAGGCCGCCGCCAGCTAGTGGAACAAAGCATTCCGTTCTGCTAAACTGAAGCTCTCCACGAAAGGGGGCTCACCGATGAGCGACACGACCACCAGCGGCTGGGACGTTCTGGACGCCGCACACGAGGCGCTGCGCAAGGCCGTCAGCGGCGTTCCCGCCGACGGCTGGGACCTGCCCACGCCCTGCGCGGGCTGGAGTGTCACCAAGGTCCTCCAGCACGCGGCCGGCGACCAGATCGGCTTCGCCGCGGCGCTGACCGGCGAGCCCGGCCCCGCGTTCAACCCGTTCGACCCGTCCGGAGTGCTGGAGGGAGATTCGTCGGCGTTCCTGGAGGACGCCCTGGCGCGCTCGGCCAAGGCGTGGGCGGGCGTCGACCCGGAGGCCGCCGAGGTCGCGACGCCGGTGCCGCCGCACAAGATGTCCCCGTGGTCCGGCTCCACGGCGTGCGCGCTCGACGCCGCCGTGCACGCCTGGGACATCGCCGTCGCCACGGGCCAGGCGTCACCCCTCACGCCCGAACTGGCCACACCCCTGCTGCAGGTCGCCAGGGAGATCGTCGAGCCGCTGCGCGCCTGGGGCGCGTACGCCGCCGCGCTGGAGCCGGAGGCGAGCGACGACGAGGTGGCGGCGCTCCTGCGCTACCTCGGCCGCGACCCCCACTGGACCGCATCCTGACGCGGCATCACGGGCGGGGCGGTCGGGCTCGGCCTGCTGCCCCACCAAGCGAGCTGGACCCTCCTCCTGAGAGGGCGATGTCACGGCCCGGTCCGTTTCCATCACGAGTTGGACGCAGGTAGCACATGCGCGTGTGGCCGTGCGAGAGAAGGAAAGAGACCCGCCGCAGATGGGCAACGGATACACCTTCTCTCCGCACAGGCTGTTCTCGGTGTCGGCTGGTACCGCGTGCCGTATCGCTTCGCGGCCCGCGCCTGACAGCCCAAGGCGGTAATCATCGGCCGGGGCGTCCGTTCCGCTCTCTACCGAGTAGATGAGCAGGTTGTCCCACTGGACCGGCCAGCGCCGTACTCCCCCGGGCAGATCGGCCCAGTCGGCATCCAGTTGAACCAGTGCCAGGGTGCCGCCACGCAGGACATCCACCACGGTCCCGCGCTGCCCCATCAGCAACTCTCCGACGGTCCGGGTACCGGTGGGACTGTGCAGCATGTCCACGATCTTGACCCGGCATCCCAGCTTCGCGCGAGGCTCCTTCATCCTGTGCTCGCTTCCGCTGCATCAGCGAAAGAAGATCAGCGATCGCTTGCGAGAGCGGGTGCTGGTCACTGAACGCGCCGCCAACCCAGCACCCGCGGGGCTGATCGCGCTGACCTGCAGCGAAATCCACCACCTCTTCAACCACCTCATCGCCCAGCCGGTCCGCGACCTCTGGTACCGAATCCGCTGGTCAACCTGGCGACGACAACACCAACACCGCGCCCGAACCTGTCACGACCAGCGACGCACGCCGACGGCAGAACCATAAAGGTCACAACCTTCGGCCGCCGCACGAGTGCTGATTGACGCCGAGCCCGCCAGTGCAGTATGAAACCAGGTGGTTATTGAACTTCAAGGTTATGGATGAGTATGCTCGACGACACCTTCGCCGCCCTCGCCGATCCGACGCGGCGGGCGATCCTCGCCCGGCTCAGGTCTGGCGAGGCCACCGTGACAGAGCTCGCCCGCCCGTTCAACATGAGCCAGCCGGCGATCTCCAAGCACCTCAGGGTGCTCGAACGCGCCGGGCTCGTCTCCCGGGGCCGGGATGCGCAACGGCGACCCTGCCGACTCCAGGCGGGTCCGCTCAAGGCCGCCACCGACTGGCTGGAGGGCTATAGCCGGTTCTGGGAGGACCGGTACCAGAATCTCGACGAACTACTGGACAAACTCAAGGATGAAGAGGCCAACGATGGGTGAGATCGCCGACCGCTACCGGCGGCGCGCAGACGCCTTTGATCGCAAGGTCGCGGCCATACGCCCCGATCAATGGAACAACCCATCCCCGTGCGAGAAGTGGACTGCCCGGGATGTGGTGCAGCACATCATCGACATGCACGGCGTGATACTGCGCCAGCTTGACCGCACGCTCAGCGCCGCGCCGTCCGTGGACGAGGATCCGGTCGCCGCGTTCAGTTCCGCGCGGGCCGACGTCGAGGCGATCCTGGACGACCCTTCGCTGGCGAGCCTTGAGTGTGAAACGCCCACCGGCAGAATGACGGCCGAGGAGCACATCGACAAGGTCCCAAGCGCCGATCTTCCGCTGCACGGATGGGACCTCGCCCGAGCCACCGGCCAGGACGACACGATGGACCCCGCCGATGTGGAATACCACTGGTCGGCCATCACCGCGCTGCCGGTGGACCTGCTGGAGAAGTACCGCACGCCCGGTGCGTTCGGTCCAGGCGTGGAGGTGTTCGGCCCGGAGGTGCGGATCGAGGAGGACGCCCCGCCGCAGGACCGGCTGCTCGGCTTCATCGGCCGCGATCCGCGGTGGTCCGTATGACGGCTGGGGTCACCGTCCTGACGCCGTCCGACCGGACTGTGGTGATGCTGCGGGTCTTCAGCGCCCCTCGCCATCTGGTCTTCGACGCCTGGACCAAGCCCTCGCTGCTGGTCAAGTGGTACGGCGCGCACGGCTGGAACCCGGTCGTGGCCAAGGTCGATCTCCGTGTCGGCGGCGCGTGGCGCTTAGTCTGGGATGGGCCAGACGGCGCCTCGATGGCCTCCAGTGGGGTCTACCGGGAGATCGATCCGCCCGCCCGCCTCGCTTACACGGAGTCCTTCGACGACCATTGGTACCCGGGCGAGTCGCTGGTCAGCCACGACTTCACCGAACAGGACGACAGGACGACGCTGACCACCACAATGCTGTTCGATTCGCAGGACACCCGCGATCTCGTTGTCTCCTCCCCCATGGCCCGCGGTGTGGCCGAGGGCTTTGACCGACTAGATGCAGTGCTATCCCAATGACGTACATCCTGATGCAGGTCAGCGACCAGTCCACCACCAGGTCATCAAGGTAAACACCGTGCTTGCGGAAGGCGGCAGGCGCCCAGACGAGCGCGGCCAGCAGCGCGTCCCATCGCTCGTCTCCCACGGGCTGCGGCTCAGCTTGCAGCAACGACGACTCATGGTCCGGCGGTTCCCAGCGATACTCCTCCAGGAACTCCCATACGAGCTTCATTGGATCTTGTCGTCGGTGCTCGCCACCAGACGCATGGCAAGCTCGGAAAGCGTCATCGGCTCGTAGCCCATCCTCGGCCCGCTCCTGCTCACGCTCGGTTCGATGCTATCGCCGTTTACGTGGCAGCCCAGCTGGTCAGGAGAACTTCGACTTCGGCCGCTCCTGCAGCTCCCCGTCCACGTAGATGTCGAGCTTCTCGTTGTAGAACGCGATCAGCCCGGCGACCCGCTCGCTCTCCGGCAGCGGCGTCCGGTACGACCAGGCCAGGTCCTTCTTGCCGTTGACCGACCAGTACTCCGCCGTCCCCTTGTACGGGCAGTGGGTGACGGTGTCGGTGGGTTCGAGCAGGTCGAGCCGTACGTCCGGCTTCGGCAGGTAGTAGCGGGCCGGCAGCCCCGTCTCGAAGAGGATGCGCGCGCTGCGGGAGTCGGCCACGGTGACCCCGTCCACCTCGACCCGCACGCGCCGCGAACTGGGCAGGATGTCCACCCGCGTGTACGGGTCGCGCGGATGGAAGTAGACCTGCTCGTCCTCCTCGAACCAGGCGTCCATGGCGTCCCACTCGAACCGGACGTGGCCGCGGATCTCCTCAAGCGGCGAGTCCGGGTAGGCCAGCGCCGCGTCGGCGGCCTCCGCGGTGCCGGAGGTGACCGTGTGGACCACGCCGTCGCCCCTGCTCGGGGAGTGCTTGGTGGCCCCGGTCGCCTTGAGCGCGGACTCGTCCACGTCCTCCAGCGGGAAGTAGTAGGTGGGGTAGTAGGGGACTTCCCACACCAGCAGGGCGGAGGTGGTGTCGGCCACCACCCGGCTGCCGAGGTAGGTCCTCACACGCTTGGCCGTGCGCTCGACGCGTACGCGGCCGCGGTTCGCAGCTTCCATGTTCGCGGCAACCCCGGCGGGCGCGCGGCTATTCCACGGCCCTCACCCCAGGCCGAACGCCGCCAGCGTGACCCACGTCGTCAGCGTGCCGACCGCCGCTCCGGCGACCACCTGGGCCCAGGTGTGGTGCGCCAGGCGTACCCTGGCCCAGCACACCAGCGCCACGACGGCGGCCCCGGCGAACGCGGTGGGCCAGGCGGGCAGCACGTGGGCGAGCACCACGACCGTGCCCGCGGACACGGCTGCGTGGAAGGAGATCTTCCAGCGCAACGTGATCGGCACGGTCACGGCCAGCGCCGCCAGCATCGCGGTCACGGTGGCCACGAGCAGCGTCGGCGCCCCCATCACGACCAGCAGCCCCAGCGCCACCAGCACGGCCGCCACCGCGGCGAGCAGCGGGCGGGTGCGGCGGGCGCGGTCCACGATGTGGTGCGAGTCGAGGCGGCCCGAGCGCACGCCCACCGCGATCACCGCGGCCGGCACGCCGCCGCAGAACGCCGACGCCACCAGGCCCCAGGCGGCCCCGCTCCACCCTTGCGCGAGCAGGCCGACCACCGGCGGCATAAGGATCACCAGCACCTGCGGTGCCAGCAGATTCGTCACCCGTTTCGCCACCAGGTCGGCCGTCATGCCACGAAAGATTACGCGATCATGCGGCCCTCTCCGCCCAGGCTCCCTCCTCGCCACGCGGAAGGCCCATGCGCCCCCGGTAGGCGCCGCCACCGGTGATCCGTAGTTCGGTGGCGCGGGCGCTCGCCCGGGGTGTATGTGACGACGTACGCCAAGTGCGGCATCGCGGCGGCGGCCCGCGCCATGCTCGAAGGCATGAGCTATGTCGTCACGGGGAGATGGCCTCGTACAGGCGTCTCGCCTCGTGCAGCACGAGGCTCGACCCCTTGCGCGCGGCCATCTCCGCCAGCCCGAAGATCTCGCCTTTCGCGCCCGCGAGCACAGCCGCCCGCGCGGTGACCCCCAGCAGCTCGCCCAGCCCGGCGCGCGGCCGTTCGCCGGGGCCGGGCAGCAGGAGCGGGAGGGCCACGGCGAGCGTCCGCCACACCTCGGCGTGCGCGCCGGCCGCCGTCAGGTCGCCGAGCGCGGCAGTGATCCTCTTGAGCACGACGAGCTCGTGCCGGATCAGCTCCGCCACGGCCCACCCGAGGTCGGCGGCCGGGAACTGCCCGCGTGCGGCCAGTGTGAGCGCCGCGTCGGCCGCCGCCCGCTGCGCGTCCCGCCGGTGCCCCAGCCCGCCCGCGATCGCGACCGCGGTGGCGGCGCCCACGGGGCCTTCGCCGTGGGCCAGAGTCGCCAGGGCCTCCATCCTGAAGTCGTTGGAGCTGGACACCCAGGGCCTGCAGCGCACGAGCCAGGCGGTCACGATCTCGCGGTGCGAGGGCATGATCATCGGCCACCACAAGGCGTCGCGCGGGTAGGAGAGATAGGTGTACTGGGGGTTGATCACCCACAGCTCCGCCAGCCAGTCGGGCAGGCCCGCAGCTGGCACGACTTTGGGCCGCAGCTGGCGGGACCAGCTGCGGGAGACGTAGGGCGAGCTCTCCTTGTGCAGCTCCCAGTCCACTGCGGGGTCGGGCCACCCGCCGTCGCGCAACCAGGCGGCCAGCGCCCGGCCCGCCTGTGACGGCAGCTTCTCCGCCCGTACGAGCAGCTCGGGATCGATGTGCCGGGGCAGCCGCAGCAGCGCCTGCTCGAAGTCGGCTGGAAGCGGCTCGCTCTCCCCCAGCCGCTCCATCCGCCCTACCAAGGTCTCGGCGTCGACGTGGCCGGTGGGCGCGGTCGGCGTGGCGAGCAGCGCGGGAATCGTCTGCCCGCGCTCGAAGAGCGCGATCACCTCCTCCAGGCGGCGCCGGACGAGGCGCTGGGGCGGCCACTCGCTGGAGACGTGGTAGAAGCTCGTCTGGGCCAGCGACGTGCTCACCTGCCGGCTCTGCTCGGGCGCCACGACCGCCAGCGCGCAGCGGGCCAGCAGAATGGGGACGCCGTGTTCGTGCCCGCTGCGGTCGAACACGGACACGTTGGGGTCGCCCGGCTGCGACCGGCTCTCCTCCCACCACGGCCGCAGCGCCGCCGCCATGCCGTCGCGGTCGCGATGGGTCAGCTCGACGAGCCCGGCCAGGACGCGCTCGCACCGCTGCGGCTCTGGGAACCAGCCCAGCGCCCGCAGCTCAGCGACCAGCTCGGCGGGCGAGGCGAACGGCGGCGCGAGAGCGGGCAGCGCGGGCACGTGCAGGACGGCGGCGACCGGTTGCTCCGGCTCCACACGGGCGATCGCGCCGTAGGCGGCGGCCACGCGCTCGCGCAGGTCGGCGGGCAGCCGGGCCGCCGCCTCGCGGATCGCCTCCCGGCCGGTGTCGTCCGCGTGCGGGGCCAGCTTGACCGCGAGCCGCACCGCGCGTTCCCGCAGGGCCGGGGTCTCTACGTCGAACACGATGGCCAGCGCGGACACCGCGCCGCCGCTCCTCGGCGCGGGCGTCCGCGCCAGCCACTGCACGGCGGACTGGAGGAGCTTCCTCTCCGGCCGGTACGCCAGCGACCCCACGGCCTCGGCGAACAGCTCGTCGTCCAGCAGCCCCGCGGCCTCGGCCCGCTGCAGCTCCTCCAGCGCGAGCTGCGCCAGCGGCGGCGCGGCTGACGGCAGCAGGCGGACGAAGTCGAGGACCGGGATCTCCTCCGGCTCCGGCCGCAGCAGCCGCCAGAACCGTACGAACGGGGCGATCTCCTCGGCCGGGCCGCCGGTCAGAAACCGGCCGGCGCAGCCGTCGATCAGCGTCCCGCGCGGCACCCGGCCCTCATCGGCCAGCACGGCCAGCTCGCCGAGAATGCTCAGGCCCGTGTTCCAGCGCTCGTCCAGGGCGAGCGGGTCGGCCACGCCCTGCGCCTGGAACAGGCGCGGCAGCAGGGGACCGAGCAGTGGATCGCCGTCGAGGCCACGGCCGCCCCTGCGCCGCCGCAGGACCAGTCGCCAGACCCACCCGACGACGAAGGCGTCGCCGTCCGGCGGCTCGATGCCCGTCTCGGACACCAGCGCGGCGGCCAGGTCCCAGCCGGGCATGCCCTCCATGCGCCGCCACGTCCTGCCGGTCGGCGGCCTCAGCCGGTCCACCAATCGGACGGCCAGGTCACGGCGCCACTCCACGGGGCGGCGCCGCAGCAGGGACACAATGCGGTTGGCGTCCTGCTCGGGGTCGCGCAGCCGGCGCAGCTCCCTGCGGTTCAACCAGGCCGCCACCTGCTGAACCCCGGTGAAGCAGGCCGCCCCCGCCAGCCGGTATCCGGGTGCCAGGCCCTCGATCTCCCAGCGGGCCTCGAACCCGCCGCGCAGCTCCTCGGCCAGGTGGCCCGGGAGCTGCATGGCGACCGCCCGCCGGCCCAAGTCGCTCAGCCCGTCCAGGAACTTCGCCAGGTCCTCGTCATCACCCGCCTCGATGCGGTCGAGGACCTCCTGCCAGGGATTCATGCGGGCACCTCGTTCCACCAGGCGCCCCGGCCCGTCGCCGCGGTGCGGCGGGCCCGCCATAAACAAGCGATCATGGCCCGGACCCTAACCGCCGGCTCCGACAATCCGTCCCGCACCCGAACGGGAGGCCGTGACAGTGTGACGGTTCCCGCCGGAACGCTCAGCGATGGGTGGCAGGTCCGGTGGCGGGCCCGCTGTCGATGTCGAGCGGGTAGGGCACACGTAAGCAGCTCCAGAAGAAGGCCCGCAGCCCGGTTGACGGGTACGGAGGTTGCGGGCGCTGGCTCATCCCCTTCCAAGCCCGCCTTCAAAGACCATAGAGCCGGCGTCACGGGTGGGCGTGCCTGGTATCTCGCTCAGCGCGGGCTGTCAGCTGGGACAGTTGACCTCAACACTGCTTGAGCTTCTAGCGTGGTCTGCATTCCCGTTCAGACGCTCATGGAGGATCACGATGCGGATCAGCACGACCTTGCCCATGACGCAGACCGGCGTTCCCGACATTGCGATGGCGCGGCACCTTGAGGATCTTGGCTACGATGCGGTGAGCATGGCCGATTTCATCGTCGGCGATGGGACGCCGAGCTTTGACGCCACGCTCGTTCTGGCCGCGGCCGCAACCGTGACCGAAAGGATCGGGATCGAGTTCGGCGTGCTCAGCCTTCCATTGCGTCCCTCGGCATGGGTCGCCACGCAGATGCAGACACTTCAGCATCTGTCGGGCAACCGCGTTGTCCTCGGCGTCGGGATCGGTGGTTTCCCGGGCTCGCCGTTCTGGCGTGCGGTCGGAGGGCCGCTGCACGGGCGGGGACGCTTGACCGACGTCGCGCTGCAAGCATTGCCGGGCCTCATCCGTGGCGAGCCGACCAAGCTGGGGGACGAGGAAATCACCCTTGGCCCCGCTGCTGCGGTCCCGCCGATCCTGATCGGCGGGAACTCCGAAGCGGCGATGCGCCGCGCCGTCCTTTACGGGGACGGCTGGGCACCCTCCCTGATCAGCCCTGCAACTCTGGCCGAGAAGGTGGTACGGCTGCGCGAGATCGCCGACGAGCTCGAGCGCCCAGTCCCTTCGATCTCCGTAGGGGGCCACGCGATCCTCGTCGACAACCCGGCTGCCATCGAATCCATCACCCGCATTCTCGTGGAGGTGCATCGCATGCCGCCGGAGAAAGCAGCCAACGTCCCAGTCACCGGCAGCACGGCCCAGGTGGCAGAACGCCTCCAGGCCTACTCCGAGGCCGGAGCCGACATGGTCGGGCTCGGTCTTGACGGCGGGGACTGGATGCGGCAGGCGGAGGCTCTCGCCGAGGCCAGAGCACAGCTGAGCCATCCCGAGAAGGTGGCAGCGCCCCAATCCCCGCATGATCATCGTCCTTCCTGAGGTCATGACCGCGGCACTAGGCTCTCCGACCAGGCAGCAGCACCCTGATCCGCTCAAGCGTCGCTGTCGCAGGACGCTGAAGGGCATCGTCGGGCAGCCCGTCCTCCGGGGCCCGCAGCGCTGCTCGACGGCCTGGGTGTGGGATCTCATGGACTCATAGCGGGTTTCGCCGCGGTGATGGATGACGCGAACGCTCCTTCCGCCGATGGCGTGTTCGGCTTCTTCGGCCATCGGGTGCTTGTTCTCCTTGGGCGCCCAGCAGACCGGCAATGGGTCATTGCTGCCGTCCGAGGGGTTCACGTAGTCCACTCCGACCATTTCGGTGGAGTCGCTCTGCTTTTCGCAGATCGAATAGCTGGCCTCGTTCCAGTTTGCGGCGTGCGTGCAGGGTGTAGGGCTGTCGGCGCTCAGCCCCTTGGGGCCGCCACAGTCTCTGAGGAAATGAGTCCAGCCGGAGTCACAGGTCGCGATGTTCCGGAAGATGCCCTCTCTGAGGTCTCGCAGGCAGTTGACTCTCATGTTCAGCCCGAACGCGCACTCATCGGGAGAAAGCCCTTCGCTCGCGCAGCCGAGATTCCTCTCGAGGAGGTCGGAGCAACCCACCTGCAATGTGTGGCATACGCCGGCGACCTCGGGCCTGGGCGGAAGCAGGATCGTTCGGATTCGCCGCGGCGTGTGTCGCGGCGGCCATCGCCGTAGCGGTCATTGCCCCGTGCGGGTCGCGGTGACGGTTGCGTGCGTGCGGTGGTGGTGGTGGTGGCCGGCGCCGGGTGCCGAGACGGGTGGTGGGGGCGGAGATGCGGTGGACGGCGCGGGGTCAGCCCTTGCCGGCCGCGTTCACGATCCGGGTCGTGGAGCGGTCCGGGATGGCCTCCAGTTCCCAGCAATCGGCCCCGAGGATCGCGGCCGCCGTCGCGCGGGCGCCCGCGTGCGGATCGCCCGCCGTGTGCGCCAGCGCCCCCGGCCGCATCGGGACCAGCAGGTCGATGTAGTCCTCGGGCCCGTGCGACTCGGGCGGCCCCGTCACGATGAACACGCCGGCCACGAAGCGGAGCGCGGCCAGCACCTCTGCCCGCTCCGCCGCCGGGTTGAACGGCCGGGTCGGCCCCTTCCACGCCCGCACCCGCGGATCGTCCTCGACCCCGACGACGAGCGGCAGCCCGCGGGCCGCCACCGCGCCCAGATAGCGCACGTGTCCCACGTGCAGGATGTCGAAGACTCCGGTCACGACCGCCGCCCCCGGCCGATCGTATGGCTGCACCCAGACGGCCTCCAGGCTGCTCACGCGACCTCCTCCGCTCCCCCACGGGCCTCGACGATTCCCCCACGGGCCTAGACGCCTCGTCCGATCGCAGCGTACTCGGTCGGTGTCCGCGACCGCGCAGGCGACCTTGGGAAAGGGCATTCCTACCTTTTCGCGATAATCTCCCGACCATGTCCGGCGCGTCTCATAACGCAGTCTGAGGATGGGGCCCGACTATGGGGGAGGTCGCCGTGGCACCGCCGGACTTTGACCGCGTCAATGGGGATGATGCGCCCGGTTCCACCGCTTTGGGGGCCCGGCTGGCGGGGGTCGCCTCGCAGGTGTCCAGGGCCAGGGCGCTCGTGACGGCCGCGCTCGGCCGCGACCACCCGCTGTACGACGACGTGGTCCTGCTCACCAGCGAGCTGGCCACGAACGCCGTCCTGCACACCCGGTCAGGGGCGGGCGGCTCGTTCACGGTGACGGTGACGAGCTCCGACTCGGCGGTACGGGTCTACGTGGCGGACGCCGGGTCGGACGAGCCGCCGTGCGTGTGCCGTACGAGCGTGCAGGCCACCAGTGGGCGTGGCCTGCCGCTGATCGAGGCGCTCAGCCACCGCTGGGGCTTCACCCGCGAGGACGGCTCGACGACGGTCTGGTTCGAGATGGTGCACGCGGGCGTGCCGGCGGGGGTGGCCGTTTAGACGTCGAGCCGGCACAGGCCCTCGGCGAGGGCCTTGGTGGTGAGGCGGGTACGGCTGTCGCAGCCCAGCTTGGCGAAGATGTGCTCCAGATGCGTGGTCACCGTGCGGACGCTGAGCACCAGCGCGGCGGCGATCTGCGGATTGGAGTCGCCGGCCGCCACCCGCGTGAGCACGTCCACTTCCCTGCCGGTCAGGTCGTACGGCAGCGAGCACGGGCGCTCGGCGGCGATGGCGCCCTGCAGCGAGCCCTGGAACCCGACGCCCGCCCGCAGCAGCCGCAGTTCGTGCCAGCGCCCGCGGCCGTCGAACCAGAGGCCGTGCCTGCTCAGCTCCCGCGAGTCGATGAACGCCCGGGCGAACGCGGCCATCGCCGGATCGTCCCACAGCGCGGCCGAGACCTCGCGGCCGGGAACCTCGCGCCGGATGCCGAGCCGGTCGAAGGCGACCGCGCGGAAGCCGGCAGGCAGCCCCACCGGGTCGATCACGCACCTGGTCAGGTCGGTGACGTGCGCCAGCATCGGGCTCACCGCCGCCACGAGCGCGCCGGTGCGCCGCGGGAACGCCTCTCTGGACGCCAGGTGCAGCAGCCCCGTGTAGCGGCCCTCATTCAGGAACAGCGGCGCGGTCAGCCCGGCCCGCCATCCGTAGGGGGCCAGGTGCCGGCGGAAGTAGCGCTCGGTGCCCGGCTGGGGCATGCTCACCGGCGCCCTGGTGGCCAGGGCCGTGCGGTACGCGTCCAGCCCGGCGTATTCCTCGGCGGCGTCGCCGTCGATGCGCCGATGCCCGTCGGACATGACGCTGTGATGCCGCCCCGTGGCGGGGTCGAACGCGACGAACTCGTACGCGTCGACCGGGACCACCCGGCGCAGCGCCGTCATCGCCCCGTGCGCGCCCCCGCCGCCCGCCACCTGGTAGCCGACCTCGGCGAACGCCTGCAGCTGGCAGACGTCCAGGGTGATCTCGGCCACGCAGCCTTTATATCATTTGCCAATCCTTGGGGTCTTCTTGAAGCTTTTTTTCACAGACGCTCGAATGCTATGGTCGATGGCATGCAGCGCGCTTTCGTCACGACGACGCCGGACCTCGTCCCGGCGCGCTGACTCCATGCTTCCCGGGCGAACGCCCGGGAGCTGGTCGTTCGCCCTTTCTCGCAAAGGATGATCATGAACGACCACCGCAAGCTCGGCCGCGAGCTGGGCATCTTCGACACCGACCCGATGATCGGCTCCGGCCTGCCCTACTGGCTGCCCGCGGGCGCGGCCCTGCGCAAGGCCATCGAGGACTACGTCCACGAGCTCGAACGCCGCAACGGCTACCAGCACGTCAACTCGCCGGTGCTGGGCAAACGGGAGCTCTACCAGCGCTCAGGACACTGGGCGCACTACGCGGAGGACATGTTCCCGCCCATGAACGTGGGCGGCGAGGAGTTCGTGCTGCGCCCCAGCCTGTGCCCGCACCACGCGCTCATCTACCGCTCCCGCCGGCGCAGCCACCGCGAGCTGCCGCTGCGCCTGGCCGAGCTGGGGGGGCAGTACCGCGCCGAACTGTCCGGCGTCCTGGGCGGCCTGACCAGGGTGCGCTCCATCCAGCTCAACGACGGCCACGTGTTCTGCCCGCCCGAGCAGGCCGCCGCCGAGGTCTCGGCCGCGCTCGACCTGATCGAGGCCGCGCACGCGCAGCTCGGCATCAGGGCCGCGCGCTACCGCCTGTCGCTGCGCGGCGACGGCGACAAGTTCGTCGACGACCCCGCCATGTGGGCGCGCTCGGAGGCCGTCCTGCGCGAGGCGCTGAAGGAGCGCGGCCAGGACTACGACGAGGAGCGCGGCGAGGGCGCCTTCTACGGGCCGAAGATCGACGTCCAGGTCACCGACCCGGCCGGCCGCGAGAGCTCCCTCTGCACTGTCCAGGTGGACTACTTCCAGCCCGAACGCTTCGACCTGAGCTACGTCGGCGGCCACCGGCCCGTCATGGTGCACCGCAGCGTCGTCGGCAGCATGGAACGCCTGGTCGCGCACCTCATCGAGGTGCACGGCGGCGCGTTCCCCGCGTGGCTGGCGCCCGTCCAGGCGGTGGTGCTGCCGCTGTCGGACGCCGAGCTGCCCGCCGCCGAGGACCTGCTGCGCCGCTGCCTGGCCGCCGGGCTGCGGGCGGAGCTGGCGGCCGCCGGCCGGGGCAGCCTCGGCGCCAGGATCAGGGCGCATCGGCTGGTGCCGTACCAACTCGTGGTGGGGCCGCGCGAGGTGGCGAGCGGTCAGGCGGCGGTACGGCTGCGCGACGGCAGCCAGGCGGGCGAGGTGCCCATCGACCGGCTGGCGGCGGATTCGCGGCCTTTGTTCTGAGTAAGGAGATCAATCAGATAACAGAGTCTTCCCACACCAGGTAACCGGCTCGTAAAGTCCCTGCAACGCGGTGTCGGGGAGGATGTCTTGACCGAGCTGAGTGATCGTGAGGCCGAACTGGTCTCCGCCCACGAGCAGGAACGCCCGGCGCGGCAACTCGGCGGGGCGCTCAGGCTGGGCGTGTGGATCGTGGGCGGGCTGCTGTCGGCCTATTCGCTGGTGGTGGTGTTCCGGCCGGTCGAGGCTCTCCAGCACCGGATGACGTTCCTGGCGGTGGCGCTGCCGCTGGTCTTCCTGTGCTACCGCTCAGGGATGTCGTCGCTGGTGCGCCGGCGGCTCAGGCGCGAGCCCGCCCCCACGCCGGAGGCCGGCGGAGAGGATGACCCGCTGGCCGGGGTGTCCAGGGCGGTGGCGCATCCGAAGGGGACGCGCAGCGCCGAACGGCCGACCGTCGCCGACTGGCTGCTTGCCGCCGCCGCGCTGGCCGTGCTGGTCTACCCGCTGTTCGACATGGAAGGGATCCGGGTCCGCGGCTCGGGCTCCGCGCTGACGGACCTGGACATCGTGGCCGGGCTCGTGCTGACGGTGCTGCTGCTGGAGGCGGTACGGCGTACCGTCGGATGGTCGTTGACCATCATTTGCATACTGTTCCTGATTTATGCCTACTACGGGGCATATCTGCCGATTGATTGGACGATCGGGCATCGCGGGTTCGACCTCGGGCAGATCGTGTCGCAGCTCTACACCGGCACCGAGGGCTTCTTCGGCGTGCCGATGCAGGTGGCCGCGAGCTACATCATCCTGTTCACGATCTACGGCGCCGTGCTGGACTACTCGGGCGCCAGCCGGTTCTTCATCGACCTGAGCTTCGCCGCCTTCCGCAAGTCCCGCGCCGCGCCCGGCCGTACCGTCACCACGGCCGGATTCCTGCTCGGCACCGTGTCCGGGTCGGGCGTGGCCACCACGGTGAGCCTCGGCAGCGTGGCCTGGCCGGTGCTGCGGCGGGCCGGCTACCCGAGAGAGCCCGCGGGCGGCATCCTGGCCGCCGGCGGCATCGGCGCGATCCTGTCCCCGCCCACGCTGGGCGCGGCGGCGTTCATCATCGCCGAATACATCCAGGTCAGCTACCTCGAAGTGCTGCTGTACGCGACGATCCCGACGCTCCTGTACTACCTGGGCATCTTCCTGGCCATCGAGATCGACTCACGCCGCTTCGGCACCCACGCCGTGCCGGTGGACGCCCCCAAAGCCGGTCGGCTGCTGCTGCGCTTCGGCTACCACTTCAGCTCGCTCATCCTCATCATCGTGCTCATGGCGCTGGACCGGTCGGCGTTCCAGGCCGTGGTGATCGCGACGGCGGTCGCGTTCGCGCTGTCGTTCCTCGACCCGCGGCACCGGATGACCCCGAAGCACGTCGGGCAGGCGCTGGCCAAGGGGACGCTGGAGGTGCTGCCGGTGACCGCGGTGTGCGCGGCGGCAGGCATCATCGTGGGTGCGATCACGCTGACCGGGCTCGGACAGAGCCTGGCCGACATCATCGTGGACATGGGCGCGGGCAGCCTCGTCCTCACGACGGCCCTGTCCGCCATCGCGGTCATGGTGCTGGGCCTGGCCGTGCCGGTGACCGCGAGCTTCATCATCGCCGCGGTGATCATCGGCCCGGCGATGTTCAAGCTGGGCGTCACCAAGCCCGAGGCGTACATGTTCATCTTCTACTACGCGGTGCTGTCGGAGGTGAGCCCGCCCACGGCGCTGTCGTCGGTCGCGGCGGCGGCGATCACCGGCGGCAACACGTACAAGACGATGATGATGACCTGGCGCTACACGCTGCCTGCGTTCCTCGTGCCGTTCGCCTTCGTGCTGACCCCGAACGGGCAGGCCCTGCTCGGGCAGGGGCCGATCGGCACCGTGCTGCTGATGACCGCGGTCTCGGCCGTCGCCGTGGCGGCCCTCGCCATGGCCACGGGCGGGCTGAGCGGCCCGGCCGAGCGGGTGCTGGCGGCGGTGGCCGCGGTGCTGCTGCTGTTCCTCGAACCCGTACCCATCGTCGCCGGCCTGGCCGTGCTGGCCGTGGCCGCCGCCGTGCATCTCGTCAGAAGAAGGAGAAGGGACCCAGCGTGAAGCGGATCTTTGCGATAGTCGCCGCAGCCGTCCTGACCGCGGCGGGCTGCGGCGGTGGCGGGAGCGGTGGCGGCTCGGGCAACCGGCTGTCGATCGCCACGGGCGGTACGACGGGCGTCTACTACGTGTACGGCGGCGGCTTGGCCAAGCAGCTGTCGGCCAGCATCCCCAACACCCGGGCCAACGCGTCGGTCACCTCGGCCTCCGTCGAGAACATCAAGCTGCTGGCCAGCGGCAAGGCCGACATCGGCTTCTCCCAGGTCGACACCGCGGCCGACGCGGTCAACGGCAAGGACACCTTCACCGCCCCGCAGCCGATCAAGGCGATCGCCCGGATCTACGACAACTACACGCACGTCGTGGTCGCACCGGGCGTCACCGCGACCAAGGTGGCCGACCTGAAGGGCAAGAGCGTCTCGCTCGGCCCGGCCAACTCCGGCACCCAGGTCGTGGCGCGGCGCATGCTGGAGGCGGCGGGCCTGAACCCCGACACCGACATCACCAAGCAGCAGCTGTCGATCAACGAGTCGGTGCAGGCCGTCAAGGACGGCACGATCGAGGCGTTCTTCTGGGTCGGCGGGCTGCCCACCGCGGGCATCACCGACCTGGCCACGAGCAAGCCGGACATGAAGCTGCTCGACACCTCCGACGTGCTGGAGAAGATGCGCACCACGTACGGCGAGCAGTACGTGGGCCTCGACGTCGACCTGTCCACCTACAAGCTGAGCGGCACGGTCAAGACCGTCGGCATCGCCAACGTGCTCCTGGTGCCGGACAAGATGAGCGAGCAGCTCGCCTACGACATCACCAAGACCCTGTTCGAGAAGAAGGCCGAGCTGTCGGCCGTGCACCCGGAGGCCAAGAAGCTCGACCTCACGCTGGGCCAGCAGGTGGCCCCGGTCCAGCTGCACCCGGGCGCCGCCCGCTACTTCAAGGAAAAGGCCTGACCAGGCTGCTCCTGGCGCTCGCGGCGGTGCTGGCGCTCGGCGCCGGCGGCGGCGCCGGGCGCCTCACCGTGCACGGCCTGCCCGTCTCCGGCGCCTTCATGATCGGATACATCCATTCGATCTACCGGGCGCCGGCGGCGGAGGTGTTCACGGTCGAGGGACGTCGTTTCACCATGCGAGCGGTCGTCTCAGTCAGCGAGAACGTGCTCGACTACTACGCCTTGGCGGGCACGCGCAGCCGGACGCGGACGGGCGCCTGGATGCTGCGCCTGGCCGCGCCCGCCACGTACGAGGAGCTGTCCCTGCTCACCACCTCGATCGGCCGCAGGACGCTGCTGGCCGGCGGCCGCTGCCTGCCGCTCTATCCCGGCACGGGCGCCGCCGAGGTCCGCCTCACGGTGGAACTCACCCTGACCGCCCGCAGCGAGCCGTGCCGCGCGCCATATGATGGGGCCGCGTTCGGCGGTCCATCGCAAGTATCCAGGTCGTGACCGCTCGGTTCCGGTGAAGACGGGTGTGGGGCACTAGGCGAGTCCGGCAAACCGTCTCGCGTTACGGACCGCCGCTCCCCCCAGATCGTTGTTGAAGTAGACGTAGGCGTCCCGCCAGCCCGCCTCGCGCACCCGCCCGGCCCAGGTTTTCAGCGAGGTGTCGCCGTACTCGACGCCGGACCTGCCCTGGTGCATCCGCACGTAACCCCAGTCGGTGGTACGCCAGAGCGGGTTCTGCGGCCGGCCCAGCCGGTCCGCCCAGCACAGGGCGGCTCCGTAGGCCTGCATGATCTCGCGTACGTCGTCGGTCCACCAGGAGTCGTGCCGCGGCTCCACGGCCACCCGCGCCTCGGGCGGGAAGCAGGCCAGGCATCTGTCGAGCCGGCCGGGGTCGGCCTTGAGCGTGGGCGGGAGCTGCAGCAGGATCGGCCCGAGCTTGTCCTTCAGCTCCGCGACCGCGCTCATGAGCCGCTGGACCGGCTCTTCCGGATCGGCCAGCCGCTTGATGTGGGTGAGGAATCTGCTGGCCTTGACGGCCATTACGAAGCCGCCGGGCGTGCGATCGCGCCAGCCGGCGAACGTCTCAGGCTTGGGCAGCCGGTAGAAGGCGTTGTTGCTCTCGACCGTCGGGAACGCCTGCGCGTACACCTCCAGCCAGAGCCGCTGCGGGACCCCTTCGGGATAGAGCACCCCGCGCCAGTCCTTGTACTGCCACCCGGAGGTGCCGACCAACCACGCCATGCCTAACGCCTACCCGGCCCTTCGCCGTGCAGTACTGTCACTAGTCGTCAGCTGAGGAGGACCTGCACATCGATGGGCGCCAACCACGCGCACGGCACCGCCGTACCGAGCTCGCGGCGGACGATCGTGGCCAGCCTGGCCGTGCTGTTGCCGCTGGCGATCGTCACGCTGGCGGGCCTGCTGTGGCTCTGGCCGGACGGGGGGCAGGACGCCGGCCCGCCGCAGGCCGGGGTCGAGCGGCTCACCGGCACGATCGCCACCGTCACGCTCAAGCCCTGCCCGCCCGCCACCGAGGGCGCACCCCAGCCGGACCCGGCCACCTGCGGGAACGCCACCGTCAAGGTCGCCGAGGGCCCGGACGTGGGCAAGGACGTCGCGCTCCGCCTGCCCAGCGGCCCCGGCGCGCAGCACTTCACTCCCGGTGACGACGTGATCCTGTTGCGGGACGCGGACGGCGCCTACCAGATCTCCGACCACGACCGGGCGGCACCGCTGTGGTTGTTCGTGGGGGCGTTCG
Source organism: Nonomuraea sp. H19 (assembly GCF_052068215.1). Taxonomy (NCBI): domain Bacteria; kingdom Bacillati; phylum Actinomycetota; class Actinomycetes; order Streptosporangiales; family Streptosporangiaceae; genus Nonomuraea; species Nonomuraea sp. H19. Next base: position 337,933 of record NZ_JBQHCV010000007.1, read on the forward strand.
CGCTGGCGGTGATCGCCTTCGCCCGCTGGCGCGGCGTCACCGCCCTCATCGGGCTGGCGATCACGTTCGTGCTGCTGCTGACGTTCGTCATCCCCGGCATCCTGGAGGGCAAGCCGCCCATGCTGGTGGCGATCGTCGGCGCGGCGGCGATCATGCTGGCGGTGCTCTACCTGACGCACGGCTTCTCGGTGCCCACGTCCATGGCCGTGCTCGGCACGCTGGCCAGCCTGGCCCTCACCGGCGTGCTCTCGTACGCGGCGCTGGGGTTCGCCGAGCTCAACGGCATCACCGACGACAGCGCGCTGACCCTGGGCATGAGCACGTCGATCGACACGCAGGGGTTGCTGCTGGCGGGCATCATCATCGGCGCGCTGGGGGTGCTCGACGACGTCACGGTCACGCAGGCGGTGACGGTGGCCGAGCTGGCCCACGCGAACCCCTCGTACGGGTTCAGGCGCCTCTACCGGGCGGCCGGGCGGATCGGGCGGGCCCACATCGCCTCGGTGATCAACACGATCATCCTGGCGTACGCGGGCGCGTCGCTGCCGCTGCTCCTGCTGTTCAGCATCGGCCGGCAGCCCTTGGGGGAGGTTCTGGCGACGCCGGTGATCGCCCAGGAGATCGTACGCAGCGTCGTCGGCACGCTCGGCCTCATCTCCGCCGTTCCCATCACCACGGCCCTGGCCGCCCTGACGGCCTCCCGCCAGGCCCGCCACGCCGGTGACGCCCCGTCTTCCGCCCACGGGGAGCCGCCGTCCCGTCGCGGCACGGAGGACGACTCGCACGACGACTTCTTCACTCGCCCGGACGGCGGGCCCGACGATGACTTCTTCGCCACCCCGGACAGTCTCGCCACCCCGGGTAGTTTCGCCGGCCCGGGCAGTGGCGGCTCCGTCCGCCGGGACAGGGGCGGCGGCGCCTTCCCCGCAGGACCGGACGATCATCGCGAGCAACCCGCCCCAGGCGCCTACTTCTCCCCGCCGGCGCGCCGGCCGGGGCCTTCAGCGCGTCCCACCGAGCCCGCCCCGCAGGACGGCCCCGAGCGCCCGCCTGCCCGCCACCGCCGCCGAGCCGACACCTGAGCCGCCGAGCCGAGACCTGGTGCCGGACGCCGCAGGAGCGAGAGGACGGCCACGCCGAGCGGATCAATCGACCGCGGCGCTACCGTCCACCCGCAGCTTGCGCCGGGCGCGCTCGTAGAAGGTGGTGCCGAGCCGCACCACCTTCGCCGCCCCCGGCCACGCCGTCACCGTGACGCTGTCGCCGGGGCACAGATGACCGACCACGGCCCCGTCCACCTCCATGGCCAGCCGCCCGCTGCGTGGGAGCACCTCCAGCGTCACCTCCTCGTCGGCGGGCAGCACCAGGGCCCGGTTGAAGGAGGAGTGCGCCGAGGCGGGCACGACCAGCACGGCCTCCACCCGCGGCGACACGATGGGGCCGCCCGCGGAGAAGCTGTAGGCCGTGGACCCGGTGGAGGTCGCCACGATCACCGCGTCGGCGGAGTAGCGAACGAAGTCGGTGCCGGCCGGTGTGACGGACACCGCGGCCATTCCCTCCCCGGGGATCCGGACGAGCGCGATGTCGTTGAACGCGGTCACCTCCGCGCCTCCGACGCTGCTCTTGATCGCCATGCGCGGCTCGATCGTGTAGCGATGGCCGTCGATGGCCGACAGCGTGTCCTCCAGCTCGTCCACGTCGATCTCCGCCAGGAACCCGAGCCGCCCCAGATTCACCCCGAGGATGGGCGTCGGCCGCCCGGCGAGCAGCCGCATGGTGCGCAGCATCGTCCCGTCGCCGCCGATCCCGACCAGCAGGTCGGCCCGCTCCACGAGCGCGACGGCGTCGACGGCCACGGCGGAGCAGTCGATCCGCCCCACTTCCTCGGGCAGCCCCAGCACGGTGGCCCCCTTGCCGGCGGCCCAGCTCAGAATGGTGTCTATCGCCTTCTTGGAGTCGCGCTGCGGATGCAGCACCAGCCCGACCGTCCCGACCATGCCCATGCGGCCACCTTACGACCCCGCCACCGGTGACCTCGCCAAGCGGCGTCAGGCCGGACCCGGCCCGCCGGTCCCATGATGCCGCTCGCCGGAGCACGGCGCCGGACCGCAGCCCGGCGTGACGGGCCCGAACAGCGAGACGTACCGCGCTCTCCGATAACGTCGAGTCCATGCGGCTTCATGTGGGGTGCGCGATGTGGACGCACGCGGCATGGCAGGGGCGGTTCCTGCCCGGCCCGCTCCCGCCCGGGGAGCGCCTGCGGTCTTATGCGACCTGGTGCAACGCGGTGGAGGGCAACACGACGTTCTACGCGACGCCGACGCGCGGCACGGTGGAGTCGTGGGCGCGCCAGACGGCCCCCGACTTCCGTTTCGTCGTCAAGCTGCCCAAGCCGATCACCCACGAGCACCGCCTCACCGGGGCCGATGAGGCGCTCGGCGCCTTCCTGGAGGCGATGGAGCCGCTCGGGCCGCGTACGCACGCGCTCTGGGTGCAACTCCCCGGCTCGTTCGGCCCTGCCGACCTCGGCGCGTTAGCGGCCTTCCTGCGCCGGCTGCCCGGCTCGCACCGGTACGCCGTCGAGGTCCGCCACCGCGCCTTCTTCGAAGACGAGCGCTCAGCACAGCACCTCGAACGGGTTCTCGCGGGCGCCGGCGCAGAGTGGGTCCCGTTCGACACCACCACGCTCTTCCAGAGCCCGCCCACCAGCGACGCCGAACGCGACGCCTGGACCAAGAAGCCCCGCGTGCCGCGCCGGTCACGTGCCCTCACCGACCGCCCGATCATCCGCTACCTGGGACGCGACGCCACGGACCGCACGGTGGAAGGCTGGCGGCCATGGGTGGACACGGTCACGGAGTGGCTGCGCGAGGGCCGCTCCCCCACGGTGTTCATCCACACTCCCGACAACGCCGACGCCCTCGCTCTGGCCCGCCGCTTCCACGACGACGTACGGGCCCGCGTGCCCGAGCTGGAACCGCTGCCCGACCCCATGCCGAACGAGCCACTGACCCTTTTCTGACCAGCGGGCCATGGGGATGCCGGCGAGGCGTCCGCGCGAGCGCGCCGGGCCGAGCCGAGCCGGGGCTCGTTCGCTCTCCGTCTCGAAGGAGTCACATGATCAGGATCATGTCATGCGTGTAGAGATCAACGGAATCGGTCTCGAAGTCCAGGACAGCGGGGAGGGTCCGGCGGTCCTGCTCGTGCACGGCTACCCGGACACCCACGCGCTCTGGCGCCATCAGGTGGCCGCGCTGAACGCCGCCGGCTACCGTACGATCGCCCCCGACCTGCGCGGCTTCGGCGCCTCCGACAAACCGCAGGACGTGGACGGCTACGACCTGGCCCTGCACGTCGGCGACCTGCTGGGCCTCCTCGACCACTTCGAGGTACGGCAGGCGCACCTGGTCGGCCACGACTGGGGAGCCGCCCTCGCACAGCTGACCGCCATGGCCGCGCCCGCCAGGGTCACCAGCCTCACCTGCCTGTCCGTCGGCCATCCCGGCTCCATGGGGTCGGCCGGCCTGGAACAGCGGGAGAAGTCCTGGTACTTCCTGCTGTTTCAGTTCCCGGACATCGCCGAGGAATGGCTGAGCCGGGACGACTTCGCGAACATGCGGGACTGGCTGACCACCCACCCCGAACCCGACGAGGTCATCGACCGCATGCGCGATCCCCAGGCGCTGACCGCGGGACTGGCGATCTACCGCAAGGGAGTTCCGCCCGAAATGCTGCTCAGCAGGCCTGCGGACATACCGCCCATCCCCGTACCAACCATGGGCGTGTGGAGCAGCGGCGACCGCTATCTCACAGAGCAGTCCATGACCGGAACCGCCGAGCACGTCACCGCATCGTGGCGCTACGAGCGGCTGGACGGCATAGGCCACTGGATGCCGCTCGAAGCTCCCCAAGCGGTCAACGAACTGCTGCTCGACTTCCTCTCGTCCGCTGACCGGCGATGAACGAGGAACGTCCGCGACTACTCGGCGCCGGCCACGCGCAACATGGAGGTGTTCGCGAAGAGCCCGCCATCGGGCACATCAAGTGAACAGTGGCGCCCTGCGGCCGCCCCGGCCGCCGAGCACGCCAGACAGTCGCTGCAAGCCCCACCGGGGTGTTCCTGGGCACGGCGCGGCGCGCTGGCGTGGTTGGACCGACCCTCCTTTCTGTCATACGCGAGAGGGCAGGGCAAGGGCGAGAGCTGCCGAGATTGATTAGATCACTTGATAAATCTTTCCGGTCACCCGCCTTACCTCATCCTGAGATGATCTTTGAGTATTGTCCGAGGTTGTGAAGGGGAGTCAAGGATGCGTGTGCGGACAGCGCTTGCAAGTGTGGGAATCGCCGCCCTGGCGGTCGTCGGAACCAGCCTGCCCGCCCAGGCGGCGGACTGGAAACCCTGGGGCGTCTATGGCAGCTACAGCGCCTGCGTAAACGCCGGTCAGCAGTATGTACGCGAGAACTTCGACGCGTACAAGTGCACCACGGTGCCCTCCGGCTACATGCTCTGGCTCAAGTAGGAAGCAGTCCCGCTGCCGGTCCCCGGCTCCCCGGGGACCGGCAGTCGCGTGATGGCCACGCAGCACCCACCCGCGAATGGGGGGTGGCTGGTAGGCCGCCATGCTCGCGACGTTGACGATCACGCCGCCGTCGCGGGCGGGCAGCCGTTCGATGAAGACGCGGCTGAGATGGACCAGGCTCGTGACGTTGACGGCGATCTCGGCGCCCAGCGTCACAGCCGTCACGCCGGGCCACTTTGGGGGTCAGCTTCCGGAGAACACCCCCGCCTCTGGTGATCCCGCGAACAGGTCGAGGATTTCCGCGCGTTCGACGTCGCACATGCTGGCACTGAACCCTGAGGCGAGCGGTACCAGCACCAGGCGGCGCCCGTTCAGTTCGGGCGGGTAGCGGCGGCAGGGCGGATGGGGCAGGTGCAGCGTGCCGTCGACGTAGCGGAGGGGGCTGCTCAGACCGCTCAGAACGGCGTCAAGGCCGCGGCTGACCACGGCGGCGCCGATCCGTTCGGTCTCCCGTGCGAAGAGGCTGCCGGCTCGGGCCCACAGCGGCTCCATCACGGTCCAGGCGGGATCACCGGCGCAAGGTGGGGACTGGCCGGAGCCGAAGCGATACTGAAGCTCCGCGCCTTGATCGACACGGTCAGTGCGTTCGAGCTGCCCACCTGCGATTGCGCGTCGCGGGCAAGTCGTGCGCCTTGTGCCGCCAGCCACATTTGGCAGTACGGTCGGGCGACCGCGACTGCGAAGGAGACGATCATGGCGGGCCCGACACCGGAGCAAATCGAGCACTACGTGCGAATGCTCGAGCAGTTGAGCGATCTTTCGCCGTGCCCCGGGGAAAACTTGTGTTGGACGGTGGTCCGTCCTCACCAAGCGGGTTTGACAGTGCATGAGGTGGTACGCCGATTGCACGGTGACCCGGACACTGTGACGACTTACCGGCCGGCTGATGCCGATTACGACGACGACACGGTCTTCCTCGAACAGCGCGGCGGCACGGTCATCATCGTGGGGTACGGCACCGCCACCGCTGAGGAGGACGCGTTGCGGCGGCTCAGCCAGAGCGCCACAGTTCATTCGGTGTTCTGGCTGATCAACAACTTCAGCAGGCTCTACTATCTCGTCGACGGCGTGGTGGTCACCGAGGTGGAGACGCTGCGCCCGCTGGCCCGGTGGGGTACCGACCCGGAGGCTTTGACCGACCACCTCGATGCGTTGCGCGACCTCCGCGATCGTTCCGGCCCGGGCCCTGACTGGGAGACCGCGATGGCCACCCTGGAGTCGTTGACCGGCCAGCGACTCGATGTCGACTGGTTTGCCCGTCCTCAGCTGCTTGCGAAGGTGAACAGCCGTTGAGTGCGGATCCTGGGCGAGGCGGCCCAGTTGGCTGAGGAGCCCATAGGGGATGTTGCCGGCTTCAGCCGCCTGTGGGCAGGCGGTCGAGCGTACGAGTGAGGGCGGCGCGACCCGCGCGCAAAGCGGCGGCCGGGTCGGCCCGGTCCGATGCCTGCCAACGGAGGTAGACCATGGTGGAGCCATGACGCACGGCCACGGCGACCTGCGCCACGGAGTCGTGATCGAACGGCTGGCGTAGCAAATCAGGGCGACCTACGGCGAAGATCTCGATCTCGCCGGTCCACGGGCCCCGAGTGAAAGGTTCGCGGCGAGGGGCGATGCTGTAGGACCTTGAGTCCTCGGAGTCACAGGGCTTGGCCCCGTTGTCGGTGGCGACTCCTGATCCGGCGGTGAGCGGCCGAACGCGGGCCTCTTCAGCGCTTTGTTCATCGGGCAGGAACAGCACATCCTCACGAACGGAGACCTCGCCGATCAGCCGGCGGGTGACGGCGGGCGCACCGTCGTAGGCGTTCTGCTCGAAGAAGGAATCTTGGCAGACCAACTCGTGGGAGAGGGGACCATCCCCTGGGCGCGGCCACGACACCATGTCCTTGCCGTACACGGACGGCGGGGGCAGGGCCGCGGCCATCGCGGCCAAGGCCGACCGCGTGGTGGTGGCGGCGGGTAAGGGCCTGGCAGGGTCGCCGCCAACGGTGGCCAGCACGGACGTGGCCGACACAGTGCCCTGGAGCAGTACATGCGGGTCCGGCTCGCCGTCCACCTCGAACGGCCAGGCCCACGTCACCTCCGCCAGCAGCCCGCCACGCGCTGCCACGATCGTCACCCCGGCGCCCGGGTCGCCGTCCTCCGTCCAGGCATCCGTAGTGACCAAGGCCTGCACGCCAAGCCACCCCCACTGGTTGAAGTCGGCCACGTCCTTGAGCACGTCATTGCCGGAGCGGCCGCACTCCTCGGTGCCACGGCTGGCCGCCGCGACCGCGCTCACCGCCGCCTCAGGGGAGGTGATCCAGAACCGCACCTCCAGCGCCGCGCCCATCTCTGGTGGGAGCAGCTTGCCGCTGTAGGCGGGCACGCCCTCGGGCGGCATCCGTGTCTCAATGCTCTCCGGCCAGCACCAAGCCAGAAGGGGGGTGCCCGGGAGGGTGACATAGGGAGCGTAGGTGACGTCGTCGTCGAGGTGCCCGCGCAGCCGGTCGGCGATCTCCTCGACGGAGGCGGCAGCCCGTGCCGGCATCGGCAGGGCGGGTACCTTCAGCTGATCGAAGACGCCGAGGGTGAACAACAGGGTGACGGCCGCGGCCGCGATACGCAGCCTCCGGAGCCTGGCAAGATCCACAACGGATACGACGCAGGGAACCCGACCGCGGTTGACCCGGACGGGCGCCCTCGTTCATCGGTGCCATGCAGCAGCGACGATTGCCGTCCTGGCTTGTCTCATCTACTCGGCCGGGCCATGTCTCGGTGCTGCACGGACGTGCGCGCGTTCGCCTTGTTTCCCGATGAGACTCAGGTACTCGACGGGACCAGCGCTGGTGGCCCCGAACCAGTGCGGGGTGCGCGTGTCGAACTCCGCGGCCTCCCCGGGTTTGAGGATGAGGTCGTGTTCCCCGAGTACGAGGCGGAGCGTTCCGTTGAGGACATAGACCCAGTCGTAGCCCTCGTGGGTGCGCAGGTCGGGTTCGGCGTCGTCGCTTCCGCTCGGGAGGACGAACTTGTAGGCCTGGATTCCTCCGGGCCTACGGGTCAGCGGCAGGATGATCGAGCCGTCGCTGCAGGGGATGGGACGGAGATTGATGCGGGGGTCGCCGGTCGGTGGCGCATCGACGAGCTCGTCGAGGGTGACCCCGTAGGCGCGAGCAAGCGGAAGCAGCTGCTCGAGCGTGGGACGTCGCAGGCCCGCCTCGAGCCGGGACAAGGTGCTGGTGGAGATGCCAGTCTCCGCCGCGAGGTCGGCGAGCGTGACGTCGCGATGCAGCCGAAGGCGCTTCAGCCTCGGTCCGACGGCGTCAAGTGTGCGGTCAATGGCTTCATCCACCCTTCGATTTTGCCATTCGGCAACAAGGTTTGCACATCCGCCTTCTCCATCAGCACCATGAAGAACGAACCGAGGACCGCACCCGCAGAGGGGGTGCACGATCTGCCGGCGCGGGTGAGCCCGGCGGAGCTGTTGGCACGTGGCCGCGACGAGGTCACCGGCTACGGCGAAGAGATCACGGAACGAGGAGGACGACCTATGACGCACGGATTCGACAAGGACTTCTGGGAGCGGCACTGGCAACAGGGGCGAGCTGGGGGCCCCGGATCCATGGGCGGCAACCCGCCGAACCCGTACCTCGCTCGTGAGACCAGCGGCCTGAGACCGGGCACGGCACTGGATGCGGGGTGCGGCGGCGGTGCCGAGGCGATCTGGCTTGCTTCCCACGGCTGGCACGTCACCGCGGCCGACATCTCGTCCGAGGCCCTTGCTCGCGCTGCCGAGCGCGCGGCGACGAGCGGGGCCCCCGAGCGCTTGCAGTGGGTTGAAGCGGATTTGAGCGTCTGGAGGCCGGGCGCGCAATTCGACCTGGTCATGACCCACTACGCCCACCCGGCGATGCCCCAGCTGGAGTTCTACGACCGCATCGCCGGATGGGTGGCCCCCGGCGGCACGCTGCTCATCGTGGGGCATCTGCACACCCCGGGCTCTACCGGCCACGGGCACCACCACCCCCCTGCCGAAGCGTCGGCCACCTCCGCGGCCATCACCGCGCGCATGGACGGCATGGCGTGGGAGATCGTCACCGCCGAAGAGCACCTCCGCACGCTCACCGGCCACGGGGGCCGAGCGGTCCCCCTCCACGATGTCGTCGTGCGTGCCACCCGATGCCGGTGATCACACCATTCGACAGCGCCAGGGCCCGCTGCTCCGGCGCCGATCCCCCTTGCACTCCGGCTCACGCTCGCCACGGCCGTGTCCGCCGGCCGATGGCCATGCCGCTGTACCGAGTGGCCGAGGACCCCAACGGCCGACCCTCGGTCTACGCGGATCGAACGAGTTCTGAGCGCTGCCGCTCGCGCCGGTACAGGATCGCCCTGGCGGCCATGACGACGCAGCCGACGCCGAGCAGCACGCCCCAGAGCACGTCGGTGAGGAAGTGCATGCCGCGGTACAGGCGCGAGAGACCGACGGCGAGCGAGGCGGCGATCGCGAGCGCCCAGATCAGCACCTGGAGCCCTCTGTTGCGGACGTGTGTGGTCAGGACGAGCGCCACCCCGCAGTAGAACGCGACGGCGGCGCTGACGTGCCCCGACGGGAAGCTGGAGGTGGGCGGGGCCGGGTCGATGTGCTGCACGGGCGGCCGGTGCCGGCCGACGTGCGCGGTGGTGGCCAGGAAGATGAGGGACTGGCTCCAGACGGCCGCGACGAGGAAGATCGATTCGCGCCAGCGCCCGTACACCAGCCTGAAGACGATCGCGGCGATCACGGTGAGGGCCACGATGTACGGGGTGTCCGACAGGCTGCTGCCGAAGTCGGTGAGCCTGTTCCACAGCGGGGTCCGGTCGGCGGCCAGGCTCCGGTTCACCGACGTCTCCCCGGTGGGCCAGGCGAGGATCGCCTTGCCCACGCCGTAGGTCACTCCGGCCATCAGAAGCATCGGTAACAAGATCGCTAACGCGTAGTGCTTCACGTGCTCACTTGCGTGCATTGGTCACCCTCACCAACTCGGGTTCCACTCCCTCGGCCGGCGGCGAGGCGGGCCTGCGCCCCTGGTCACGCCGCCACGTCTCGAATGCCGCCGCCGTCGCGGCGATCACGGCCGCGCCCAGCACGATCCCGGCGGCCACGTCGCTCACCCAGTGCACGCCGAGCGCGATCCTCGTGTAGCCGACCGACAGCACCAGGAAACAGGCGACGGCCCAGGCCACCGCCCGCCCCCACCGAGGCAGCATGGGCAGGACAAGGAGGACGATCACCCCTGCGCCGAGCGTCACGTTGACCGCGTGGCCCGATGGGAAGGAGTCGCCCGGCGCCAGCGCGACGGGGTCCGGCAGGTGCGGCCTGGCCCGGGCAACGATGATCTTGAGCGCCAGGCCGAGCAGCCCGCCCACGGTCACGGTGGTGACCGCCCAGGCGGCCAGCCTCAACGCCCCCTTGTACAGCAGCCAGGCGGCGTACGCGATGACAGCGAGGCGCCACGGCCACGGCCCGAACAGATCCGTCCACACAATGAGGAACCTGGTTACGTCGGGATGGGCGAGCGCGTACTCGTGCAGATTCCGCGCGGCCTCCGCGTCCAGTCCGTCGACGGGCATCTTGGCCACGACGAGCAGCAGGCTGAACGGGATCATGACCAGCGCCGCCGCGAGGCTGGCGACCGTCAGTCGCAATCCCAGTCCGTGGTCGCCGTGCCCTTGGCGTCCTTTCCCGATACGCATTCGCGCACGGCTACCCCGGCAGAGGCGATCGATTCCTCCGCCTGGAATCCGGCGCTCAGGGTAGTCCGGAACGCATGTCTCCCATCGTGGCTGTCGTCGCGCACCGCAAGAAGATCCTCGGCGCAGGTCTGGACAGACTGCGCGTGCTCATCACCGAAGAGGACGTCGGCGAGCTCCTCTGGTACGAGGTGCCCAAGAGCAGGAAGGCGCCCAAAAAGGTCCGGCAAGCCCTCGATCAGGGCGCCGAGCTGGTGTTCGTCTGGGGCGGCGACGGCATGGTGCAGCGCTGCGCCGACGTGCTGGCCGAATCCGGCGTGCCGATGGCGGTGCTGCCCGCGGGGACGGCGAACCTGTTCGCCGCCAACCTCGGCATCCCCGCCGACCTCGAGGAGGCGGTGCGGATCGGCTTCCACGGGCGGCGGGAGAAGCTGGACCTGGGGGTGCTCAACGGCGAGCGCTTCGCGGTGATGGCGGGGGCCGGGTTCGAGGCCGAAATGATCGCCGACGCCGACGGGCGGGCCAAGAAGCGGCTCGGCAAGCTGAGCTACGTCAAGGCGGCCGTCCGGCACGTCGGCGGGCCGCTGGTGCCGATGAAAATCAAGATCGATGGGACGACCTGGTTCGACGGGCAGGCGAGCTGCCTGCTGCTGGGCAACGTGAGCACGATCGCCGGCGGCATCGAGGCGTTCGACGACGCGCGGCCGGACGACGGCTGGCTGGAGGTCGGCGTCTCCACCGCCAGCGGACCGGTCCAATGGGCGCGGGTGATCGGCAGGATGGCCGCAGGACGCTCCGACGACTCGCCGTTCGTCCGGATCACCCGGGCCAAGAAGGTGTCGGCCAGGTTCGGGGTCCCGCTGACGTACGAGCTCGACGGCGGGAAACGCGAGCCCACCACCCGGGTCAAAGCCAAGGCCGCGGCGGGCGCGCTCACCGTCTGCCTGCCGCCGGACGAGCGGCGCTGAGGACGGAACGTCCCTTCCAGGTCGGTCACGAACTGCGGTGAGTCGCTTCGCTGTCCCGCAGTAGGGACAAATCGCCGACGCCTTCCCCAGGGCCGAGATCGTCGCCACCCGGCTGGTTCGAGCGCATTCGGGCCGCCTACGACACCAACCCCTGCACTCCGCTCTCCAGCACCTGCTCACGTTGTCGCCAGTGAGCGCGGTCGCCGTGACCCTCCTCACCACATAGCGCGTAGACGCGAAAACGCGTTGCCGTAGATGCTCTCAAAACGTATGGTTTTGCGCTCGTGATCACAGTGATGGAGCGAGTCCTGCCTGCCCGGCTGGGGACGGGATTCCGGTGGTTGCTGGCCTCGAGCTGGCTGACAAATCTCGGTGACGGGGTCGCGGCCGCGGCGGGCCCACTGCTGATCGCGACGTTGACTCGCGACCCGCTGATGATTTCGCTGTCGGCCCTGGTGGGCTGGGCGCCGCCGCTGCTGTTCAGCCTGTATGCGGGCGTGCTGTCGGATCGGTACAACCGGCGCAGGATAGTGCTCGTCGCGAACGCGGTGCGGGCCGTGGTGCTGGCGGCGCTCGTCGCGCTCATGGTGACCGGCACCGTGACCGTGGCGACGGCGCTGGTGGCGCTCACGCTCCGGTCCATCGCCGAGGTGTTCGCCGACAACGCGACGGCCACGCTGACTCCCATGATGGTCAGCAAGGACGATCTCGTCATCGCCAACGCCCGCTTGGGGACGGGGTTCATCACGCTCAATCAGCTCGCCGGGCCGCCGATCGGCGCGGCACTGTTCGGCCTGGGCTTGACCTGGCCGTTCGCGGGCCAGCTGCTCCTGGTGATGGCGGGGATCGTCCTGGTCTCCCGGATCACGTTGCCGCCGCACGGCCGACAGGCCGACGATCTCATGCCTAACACCGTACGAGAACTGATCGCCGGGTTCAGCTGGACCATCCAGCACGCGGCGGTCCGCACGCTGGCGCTCACAATCCTGATCTTCAACTTCACATTCGGCGCGGCCTGGTCGGTTCTCGTCCTCTACACCCAGGAGCAGCTCGGCCTCGGCGCCCTGGGCTTCGGTCTGATGACCACCATCGGCGGGATCGGCGGCTTGATCGGCACCGGCCTGTACGGGGCCATCACCCGCAGGGTGAGCCTCGGCGCCCTGATGCGGATCGGACTCATCATCGAAACGTTCACTCACCTGGGCTTGGCCCTGACCCATTCGCCGTGGGTCGCCGGGGGCATCTTCCTGGCCTTCGGCGCGCACGCGTTCATATGGGGCACGACCTCGGTCACCGTCCGCCAACGCGCGGTCCCGCGCGAACTGCAGGGCCGAGTGGGCAGCGTCAACACCGTCTGCGTCTACGCCGGTCTGGTGGTCGGCTCGTTGATCGGCGGTGTCCTGGCCGCCCGCTTCGGTGTCGCGGCGCCCTTCTGGTTCGCCTTCGCTGGTTCCGCGGTGTTCGTGGTGCTGCTGTGGCGGCAGCTCATGCTCATCGCCCACGACGACTGAGATGTTCGGCCGGATGCGAACGCTCGATGCCCCGAATAGGGCGACGTAGCACAGGCCCTCGGCTGGACCGGCGGCCTGCGCTACGGGGCGGGATCAGGGCTCCGGGTAGGTGAGGTCGAGGTGGGCCAGCCGGTCGGGGTCGGACAGGATGTCGATCGCGGCGATCTTGCCGTCGGCGATGGTGAAGCTCATGACGGAGATCGGCTGACCGTCGATGGTGTTGACCAGGCCGGCGAGCCCGTTGATCAGCGCGGGGTGTGTGACGGCGGCGGTGGCCATGCGCTGGAAGGTGGCGGCCTGCCCGGCCACGGCCTCGGCACCATGGATGATCTTCATGCCGCCGGTCAGCACGCCGCCGTCGGCGCGTAGCACCACGCCGGGGTCGAGGATGGCCAGCAGCGCGCCGAAGTCGCCGCCGCGTGCGGCGGCCAAGAACGCATCCACCACCCGGCGCTGGCCGGCCAGGTCAGGGTCCGGGCTCGGGGCGGCGCCGCGGACCCGCCGGCGCGCCCGGCTGGCGAGCTTCTTGGCCGCCACGGGTGTCCGGTCCACGATGGGCGCGATCTGCTCGAACGGCAGGCCGAACATGTCATGCAGCACGAACGCCAGCCGTTCCGCCGGAGTCAGTGATTCCAGCACCACCAGCAGTGCCAGCCCCACCGAGTCGGCCAGCAGCACCTGCTGCTCGGGGTCGGCTGCATCTTCACGGCTGACCAGCGGATCCGGCAGACGGGCTTCCAGCGGCTCTTCACGTCGCACTTTCCGAGCGCGGAGCATGTCCAGACACACCCGGCCGACCACGGTGGTCAGCCAGCCCCCGAGGTTGTCGATGTCGTCGGCATCCGAGCGGGCCAGCCGCAGCCACGCCTCCTGAACGGCGTCGTCGGCCTCGGTCAGCGAGCCGAGCATGCGGTAGGCAACCGCCTTGAGGTGAGGGCGGTGGCCCTCGAACTCGACGGCCAGAAAGTCATGGGGCTTCACGGTCACATTCCCTTTCCTCAAGTACGTCGTACCTCTGACGAATCGAACCCGAGAAAGGTGACCCGAAGCCTGCTGATCACCTTTGCCACATGCGATCCGTCATGACGGCGACCATCCACACGAAAGGTTGCTGATCATCATGAAGACGGATGCCCACGGAACGGTCGCGGACGGCTTTGAGGAGGTCCGCCGGGAGTTCGCCGCGGTGGTGGCCGAGCAGGACGGCGAAACCGGTTCGCAGCTCGCCGTCTACGTGCACGGCCGGCAGGTGGTCGATCTGTGGGCAGGGCAAGAGGTGAGCGGTGACACGCTGACCGGGGTCTACTCCTCCGCCAAGGGCGCCGCGACGTTGGTGGTGGCCTTGCTGGTGCAGGAGGGCGTCCTCGATCTCGACCATCCCAGTGGCCCGGCACTGGCCGGAGTTCGCCGCCGCGGGCAAGGACACGATCACTCTGCGGGACGTGCTCACCCACCGTTCCGGCGTCATCGGTGTCGACGGCGGGTTGTCAGCGGCCGAACTCGCCGACGACGCGGTGATCGCGCGTCGCCTGGCCGGGCAGCGGCCGTACTGGAGGCCCGGGTCGGCCTACGGCTACGGCGGGTTCGTCACGTTCGCCATGGTCAACGAGGTGATCCGGCGCGTGACCGGACAGTCGCTGCAGCAAGTGTACGGAGAGCGCATCCGGGTCCCGTACGGGCTGGACCTGTACCTGGGACTGCCCGAGGCCCAGGAGGGCCGGTTCCTGCCGATCCAGCGGTGGTCGGCCACGCCGGAGCAGGAGGCCGCGTTCTGGGCGGACGTGCCCGGTCCGCACAGCATCACCAGGATCGGCCACGGGCTCAACAGCACCTTCGGCTACACCCGGCGCCGCTTCGGCTTCGGCTGGTCCTACCCCGAACACGACCGGCTCGCCGTCGCGGTGCACCGCGCCGCCATCACCTCCTTGTAATCGGCGAAGGCGCAGCGACCGGCAAGGCAGCCATCGCCGGCCTCACCGGAAATCGATCGCCCTCGCCGGTCACCTCCACCTCGTGCGATCCGTCAGAGCAGTGACACACCGCTGAGATCCAGAAGGGAAGCCCCACTATGACCACGCTCACCAAGCAGGACGATCTCCAGTCGCGTCTGCCCAACCCCGCCCGGCTCATCCCCGAGCTGAAAGAAATCGGCGGAGCCCTGTTCAAGGCCACCGGGAACGGGTCGATTCCGCAGACCACCATCAGCCTGGTACAGCTGCGCGCCGGGCAGATCGTCGGCAACACCTATCTGACCGTCCTGCACACCGGCAACCTCCGCAAGGCGGGGGAAACGGAGGAACGCATCACCGCCGTGGCGTCCTGGCAGGACGCCCCCTGCTTCACCGACGCCGAACGGATCGCGCTGGCGCTGGTGGAGGCCGTCCTCACCAGGAACCCGTCCGGCGAGCGCGTCCCCGACGAGCTGTACGCCCAGGCGTGCCGGCACTACGACGACAAGGCGCTGGCCACGCTCATCATGGCGATCGGCCAGGTCTGCTTCTTCATCCCGCTGGCCCTCATCGGCAAGCCACTCCCCGGTGTGTCGCCCGCGGAGCAGTGGAGGCAGTAACGCCCAACAGGCTCAGGGTGAGGACACGGCGACCGTGCCTCACCCTGAGCACGCTCAGCTCAGGACGAGCCCGAGTGACCGACCCCCACCAGATCGACCGCTTCCATACCCCATCGGCCCGAGGGAAAGTAGCCAGGCGTGGGCGTTCGCCTGGTCAGGAGTGCGCCGGCGATCCTGAGGGCAGCAGGGCGGACTGAATCGATGCGGCGGATGGGCGGATTTCTCCACTGCCGCGCGGCACCAGCGTGGGGCGTATGACGCGGCGGGCCGGTGGCTCGGTCCACCCGTCGAACCTGGCGAACAGGGTCTGCGCGGCAACCGTGCCCAGGCTGACCGGATCCCCGGCGACGACGGTCAGCGGGACCGGAAGCATGTCGGCCAGCGGGAAGTCGTCGAAGCCGGTGACCGCGACGTCGCGACGCGGCCCCAGCGCACGCAGCAGGCCCTGGGTCATGAAGCCGGTGGTGGTGAAGACGGCGGTCGGTGGGTCCGGCATCGCCAGCAGTTCGCGGGCCGCGCGTTCGGCCTCGGCGACGGAACCGGTGGACAGGCGCCGGATCAGTGCGGGGTCGGCCGAACCCACCTCGGCGCGCATGGCGTCCCGGAAGCCGCGCAGGCGCTGCGTGGTCGTCCAGCGGCTCGGCGCGACGATGGCGCCGATCCGGGAGTGCCCGTACGAGACGAGATGCCGTACGGCCATCCGCGCACCCGCGGCGTTGTCCAGCACGACCTCGTCGGCCTCCACTCCGGCGCCGGGGCGGTCCACGAAGACGACCGGAGTGCCGCGCTCGATCTCCGGCTGCAGGTAACGGTAGTCTCGGCCGCCGGGAACGATGAGGAGCCCGGCCACCTGGCGGCCGAGCAGGCCATCGACGGCCGCGCGCTCGGCCTGGGGATCCTCGTCCGCGCTGGCCAGCACGACGGCGTAGCCGCGCGCCCGGGCCACGCTGATCACCGCCGAGGCGACGGCCGCGAAGAACGGGTTGGTGAGGTCTCCGAGCAGCAGGCCGATGTCTCCGGTGCTCTGCCCGGAGCGCATGCCGCGCATGCTCCTGGCCACCTCGTTGCGCCGGTAGCCGGTCGCGGCGATGGCGGCCTCCACCTTCGACCGCGTCGCACGGCTCACCCGGCCCTCCCCGTTCACCACCCGGGACACCGTCTTCATGCCCACCCCGGCGAGTTCGGCGACCTGCTTCATCGTCGGCCGAGTCACAGTCCGTCCCCCTTCCTGCGGCTTGTCGATCACTACAAGGCCGCGGACACGTCGGCAGGGCCGGTCATGCCTCCATCCCGCGGGTTCCGCCGGCACCGCCGGTTCCGTCCACCCGGCGGGTGCCGTCCGTCCTGGCGTTGATCGCGGTACCGATCATCGTATCCGGGGTCGTACCGGCCGGGTCGCCGATCGCGGAACCGGCCGGGGCCTTGGCGAGATCGTCGGGCGGCACCTCGGTCATCGCGCCCGTCATGGCGCCGAGCACGCGTTCGGCCGTGGCCTCCGCCCGCGTGAAGGCGGCCACCCGCCGGCCCAGCCGCAGTACCTCGATCCGATCCGCCACCTCGAAGACGAAGGGAAGATTGTGGCTGACCAGCACCACGGACACGCCCTGCTCCCGCACGGATTCGATCAACGCCCGGACGCGGCCGGTCTGGACGACACCCAGGGCGGCTGTCGGCTCGTCCATCAGGACCAGGCGGCTCGCCCACAGCACCGCTCGCGCCACCGCGATCCCCTGCCGCTGACCGCCGGACATGGTGCCGACCGTGCTGCGGGTGTCCTGCAGGCCGACGCTGAGCCGGGCGAACGCGTCGTCGGCCTGGCGCCGCATCTTCGGCTTGTCGAGCATGCCCAGCATGCCCAGCAGGCCGCCGCGCAGCACCTCGCGGCCGAGGAAGAGGTTCGCGGCGGGGTCGAGGTCAGGGGCGAGCGCGAGGTCCTGATAGACGGTCTCGATCCCATGGCTTCGCAGATCGAGCGGGCTGGAGAAGGTGACCGGCCGGCCGTCGATGACGATCTCGCCCTCGTCCGGCTGGATCACCCCGGAGATCACCTTGATCATGGTGCTCTTGCCCGCGCCGTTGTCTCCGACCAGTGCGACGACCTCGTTCGGGTTCACGGTCAGCGAGGCGCCCTGGAGGGCTCGGACCGTCCCGTAGTGCTTGACGATTCCGGACAACTGCAGGAGCGGGGTGTCAGGACTGCTGCTCATCGGCGCCTCCTCGGATCCCGTCCGGCCAGGGATTGCCGGAGATCCATCGTGGGGGTGACAACGCTGTCGCATCTGACAGTACTAGGGTAGCGTGCGCCAGCAAAGACGCCCGCGGTGCGGAGATCCCGCCGCCACCTGCGGCAGCGAGCCGGCTCCACTTATCAGCTGAGGGGTGCTTTCTCTTGTCAGCCGACGTCCACGCAGCACACTGGACCGTTCTCGCCGGGAGTCTGGCCTCCGTGTCCGCCCGGGCGGCGGCTCGGCTGGAGGCGGAATTCGGCGCCGGTGAGATGTTCCGGCGCTGCTTCGCCAACGCCTGGACGACCACGCTGCGCGGGGACCCGGCCGAGCCCTTCGTCATCACCGGCGACATCGAGGCCATGTGGCACCGGGACACGGTCGGCCAGCTCCGGCCGTACTTGACCGGGCTGCCGGACCCGGCCGTGCTGCGCGTCCTGACCGGGGTCGTCCGGCGGATGGCCCGCGCGGTCCTGGCCGATCCCTACGCCAACGCGGTGAACGAGGGGCCCACCGGCGGCCACGCGGACGAGCACGACCGGCCGGCGCCGCCACCCTACGTGTGGGAGCGCAAGTACGAGGTGGACTCGCTGTGCTCGTTGCTGTCCTTCGGCTACGAGCTGTGGGCGGCCAGCGGATCGGCGGCGCATCTGGACAGCGACTTCGCGGCGGCGGCCGACCTCGTCATGCGAGTCTGGCGGGTGGAGCAGGACCACGAACGGGCCTCGCCCTACCGGTTCGAGCGCGTGGCCGGTCCATTCCAGGGCGACACGCTGGACCGCGGCGGCCTCGGGTCGCCGGTCGGCCGCACCGGGATGACCTGGTCGGGATTCCGCCCCAGCGACGACCGATGCCAGTACGGCTACCTGATCCCGGCCAACGCGGCGGCCGTGGTCGCGCTCAACGGCGTCGTACGGCTGTGTGACGAGGGACTGCTGGAGCCCGTGCTCGGCACCCGAGCGCTCGAACTGGCCGTCGAACTCGCGGGCGGCATCGCCCGCCACGGAGTGGCGCAGACCGGCTCCGGCCCCGTCTACGCGTACGAGGTGGACGGCCTCGGCGGAGTGAACCTGATGGACGACGCCAACGTGCCCAGCCTGCTGTCCCTGCCCTACCTGGGCTGGTGCGACCGCGATGACCCGCTCTACCGGCGGACCCGCGACTTCGTGCTGAGCGAGGGGAACCCGTACCACTACCGGGGCCGGGCGGCGGAAGGCGTCGGCAGCCCGCACACACCCGCGCGGCACGTCTGGCCGATGGCGTTGTGCGTGCAGGCCCTGACCGCCGGGTCACGGCAGGAGTCGGCGGACGCGTACCGTGTGCTCCTGGCCACCGATGCCGGCACCGGGCTGATGCACGAGAGCTTCCACGCCGACGACCCCGCCACCTTCACCCGGCCGTGGTTCGCCTGGGCGAATTCCCTGTTCGCCGAGCTGTCGCTGGCCCTGGCCGGGCTTCCGGTACCGCGTCCGACACCTCCTGTGCCGGCCGAGGTGGCCGATGCGGTACGGACGGCGGATTCGCCGGTGACCCTCGGCCGGAAACAATTGGGCCACCAGCGTTGACGGCCGCCGACGCCTGGGGTTACCGTGCCTCATCGAGGTGACAACGTTGTCACATTAGGCGCACCCCGCAGAGGTGAGCGATGTCAGAACTTGAAACAGCGCCGACGAGCGCCGACACGGCACGTCCGGTAGCCACCGCGGACGACACCCGGCCGGGATCGCAGCCGTCTGGCCGGCTCAGCAACCTGCACCGGACGCAACGCAGCTGGTCGGTGCTCGTGCTGCTGGCCCTGATCACGATCTTCTCGGTCATGCGCCCAGATCAGTTCGTGTCCTGGTTCAACGCCAAGAGCATCGCCGTCGACGCCTCCAGCTATCTGCTCATCGCGGTCGGGATGACGTTCGTCATCACGATCGCGGGCATCGACCTCTCGGTCGGCTCGGTGCTCGTGTTCTCAGGCGTCGTCAGCCTCAAGGTGATGCTCGCGATCGGCGGCGACGGGCCACTCGTCCTGCTGGCCGGGCTCGCCACCGCGGTGCTCTCCGGGTTGGCATGGGGGCTGGTCAACGGGCTGGTCACCACCCGTGGTGGCGTCTCTCCCCTGATCACGACGCTCGGCAGCTTCGCCGCCGCCACCGGGCTCGCCTACCTCCTGGCCGGCGGGCAGGACATGCACGGCGTGCCGGGCACGCTGGCCGACTCCCTCGGCTTCGGCGACTTCCTCGGCGTGCCGTACACGGTGCTGGTGGCGCTGGCGGTCGCCGCCGTCGGCGCCTTCGTGATGTCGCAGACGCGGTTCGGCCGCTACACGGCCGCGATCGGATCCAACGAGGAGGCGGTCCGCCGGGCCGCGGTCAACGTCGATCGCCACATCGTCAAGATCTACATGCTCTCCGGCGCGCTGGCCGGGCTGTCCGGATTCGTGAGCCTGGCCCGGTTCCAGACAACGACGCTCAACGGACACCAGACCGACATGCTGCAGGCGATCCTCGCGGTCGTCATCGGGGGCACGAGTCTGATCGGCGGCGTCGGCACGGTGCTCGGCACCGTCGTCGGCGTCATGATCCCCTCGGTGCTCACGGACGGCTTCGTCATCCTCGGCCTGGAGCCCTTCTGGCAGCAGGTCGCGCTCGGCGCCGCGCTGGTCGCGGTGGTGATGGTCGACCAGCGCCGCAGACGGCGCGACGCACGAACCTAGCGCGGTCTCCGCCCGCGCTTTCCCGGACCGCGCCGCCTCCCCCACATCTCCTCACGCCCTGCGCCGCCCACGAGGCTTCCTCCTGCGACGACGCACGTTTCAAGCCATCGCCTGCACACACCGACAGTGTGCGGCCGCATCAATCAGGAGAGTCGACGATGCAGAGAACACCCATGGCATGGCTGGCCGTCGTCGCCGGTCTCGTGACCACGCTCGCCGCCTGCGGCTCCTCCGCTTCCGGCGGTACGGACGCCGCCGCGACGTCCGGCGCCTCGGCCGCGTCGACCGAGGCGGGCGCCAAGAAGGTCAAAGTGACGTTCATCGAAGGGGTCGCCGGTGACCCGTTCTACGAGACCATGGCCTGCGGCGCCAAGGAGGCAGCGGCGCAGCACAACGTGGACCTGAACATCCAGGGCGCCAAGAACTGGGACGTGAGCCTGCAGATCCCCATGGTCAACTCGGTCATCGCCGCCCGGCCGGACGCGCTGTTCATCGCCCCCAACGACTCCCAGGCCCTGGTCCAGCCGCTGAAGCAGGCGACCGAGGCCGGTATCAAGGTGGTGCTGGTGGATACCACCCTGTCCGACACCAGCTTCGTCTCCTCAGCGATCGCCAGCGACAACGTCAAGGGCGGGCAGGTCGCCGCCGAAGCGCTGGCGAAGCTCATCGGCGAGAAGGGCAGCGTCCTCCTGGTCGGCGGCCAGCCCGGGGTGAGCACCGCCGAGGCTCGGCAGAAGGGCTTCGAGGAGGGGCTGAAGAAGTATCCCAACATCAAATATCTCGGCAACGTGTTCACCTCCAACGGTGTCGCGAAGATCTCCCAGCTGGTCTCCGCCCAGCTCGCGGCGCATCCCGACCTGGCCGGCATCTTCGCGCTCAGCACGGATCAGAGCCAGGGCGCCAACAACGCGGTGAAGGGGGCGGGCAAGGCCGGCACGATCAAGCTGGTCGGCTTCGACGCCGGACCCGCGCAGGTCGAGCAGCTGCGCGGCGACGTGGTCCAGGCCCTGGTCGCTCAGCAGCCGGCACAGATCGGCGCCGACGGCGTCGCCCAGGCCGCCGCGGCGGCACGGGGCGAGGCGGTGCAGAAGCAGATCGGCACGGACTCCACTGTCATCACCAAGGAGAACGTCGACGACCCTGAGGTGGCGAAATACCTCTACACCACCACCTGCAACTGACCTCGGCTTTCGCCGCTGAGATCGCGACGGCCGGAAACCCCTCGGACGGGTTTCCGGCCGTCGCCACGTTGTGTATGGGTTGGTCTGGGTGCGCCGCCGCCGGTCGCCCAGCTCGCCTTGACCGCGCATGACGACCCGCCGCGGGGCCGCGACCGGGCCGCGGCCGAGCGCATCGTGTGCGACCTTTTGCGGCGCAGGGGGGAATGATATTGACGCGTTCGGTGTCGTGCCGGATCCCGTTCCGAACGGCGGGAGTGGTCAGCGGGGCAGGAAGCCGCGGTAGACGACGCGCCGACGCGACAGCACCGGCCACTGCCTGTCCCGGATGCCGCTGAGCACGACGGCGGCCACCGCACCGGTGAGGGCGCTTCCGACGATGGCGCTCATGATGAGCATGAAGGCGATTTCCATGACGATCCTTTCGCCAGACGTTCAAATCTGAACTTGGTGGCGTGAACAGCGCCGTCCCCCGCCGTATTCCGAAGGGCCGCAGTCCAACGCCCTGGACCTGCTCCTGCCGATTGCCCCAGCCATATCCTGACGTTTCCTGGGCCGTGATCTTCTCAGGGCCCATGGGCGCCCCGTTGACCACCCAACGGTAGGTGATCTCCGCCTGGGAGGACGCGATGAGTGCGGCGGAGACGCCCAGACGTGGCTTGCGCCCGCAGTCGCCGTCATAGGACGCCGTCTCGATCGACCTGTTACTCGGCGGAGCGGCTCGCGGAGTGTTCAGGAACACGGGGAGGCCGTGTCGGCATGCCGCACCCCGCGTGGGATAGAGCCGTCCACCGGATCACGAGGCGGGAGTGTGCTCACTGACCGGGAGTCCATCGGATGTGGACGTGCTGGTCGGCCTGGTGCCGCAGGAGCGCCAGGCGCGGCGGGACCTTGTCGGTGCGAGAGGTCGGGGGCTTGCGGCGGCCCGCACGGAACTGGATCGGCCACTCGGCGCCTTCGCCCTGGTACTGCTGCTCGGCCGCGGCCTGCAACGTCCACTGGGGGTTGTAGAGGTGGGGCCGCCCCAGGGCGCAGAGGTCCGCTCGGCCGGCGAGCAGGATGGAGTTCACGTCGTCGTAGGAGGAGATGGCGCCCACCGCGATGACCTTCACGCCCGCCGGCTCGGCGACGAGCCGGCGGATCTGGTCGGCGAACGGGGTCTGGTAGGAACGGCCGAACGCCGGCTTCTCCTCCTTGGTCACCTGTCCCGACGACACGTCGATGGCCGCCGCTCCGTGCTCGACGAAGGCCCGGGCGATCTCGACCGCGTCCTGCGCGGTGTTGCCGTCCGGCACCCAGTCGCTCGCCGAGATGCGGACCGTCACCGGGATCTGCGCGGGAACGGCCGCGCGCACGGCGTCGAAGACCTCCAGAGGGAACCGCAGCCGGTTGGTCAGCGAGCCGCCATAGACGTCGGTCCGCTTGTTGGCCACCGGCGAGAGGAAGGAGGAAAGGAGGTAGCCGTGCGCGGCGTGGATCTCGATGAGGTCGAAGCCGGCGGCGACGCCGCGTTCGGCGGCGGCGACGAAGTCGGCCACGATCTTGTCCAGGTCGTCGCGGCCGGCCTCGCGAGGCAGGTGGCAACCGTCTCCGTAGGGCAGGGCGGACGGGCCGATGACCTCCCAGTTGTCCTCGATGAGAGGCTGGTCGAGGCCCTCCCACATCAGCCTGGTGGAGCCCTTGCGTCCCGAGTGACCGAGTTGGAGGCCTATCTTCGCGGTCGTGTGCGAGTGCACGAAGTCGGTCACGCGACGGTAGGCGTCACGCTGCTCGTCGTTCCACAGACCGGTGCAGCCAGGGGTGATTCTGCCCTCCGGGGAGACGCAGACCATCTCGGTCATCACGAGCCCGGCGCCGCCGAGCGCCTTGCCGCCCAGGTGCACCAGGTGGAAGTCGTTCGGCACGCCCTCCTCCGCGGAGTACATGTCCATCGGCGACACGATGACGCGGTTCTTCAACCGCAGGGGCCCGATGTGGACCGGCTGGAACATCGCGGGAGCGATCTCGTCCGCCCCGGCGAACGCCGCCTCGACGTGGTGGGCGAACTCCGGATCGCGCTCCTTGAGGTTCTCGAAGGTGATGCGCCGCGACCGGGTCAGCAGGTTGAAGCAGAACTGGAGGGGATCCTGGCCGGAGTACATCCCGATGTTCTCGAACCACTCCAGCGAGGCCTGCGCCGCGCGCTGGGCCGACTCCACCACCGGCTTCCGCTCTGCCTGGTAGGCCTCGAGCGCTTCGCCGAGCGACGGGTGCTCGTGCAGGCACGCCGCCAGCGCCAGGGCGTCTTCCATCGCGAGCTTCGTGCCCGATCCGATGGAGAAGTGCGCGGTGTGGGCGGCGTCCCCGAGGAGGACGACGTTGCCGTCGTACCAGCGCTCGTTGCGGACGGTCGTGAAGTCGAGCCACTTGGAGTTGTTGGTGAGCACCTGGTGCCCGGCGAGCTCGTCGGCGAAGATCTCCTTGATCTTCTTGACCGCGTACTCGTCGGACACTCCGGGAGCAAACGACTCGTTCTCGGTCGCATCGAACCCCGCGCGGCGCCACACGTCCTTGTGCATCTCGACGATGAAGGTCGAGCCGCTCGCGGAGTACGGGTACCCGTGAATCTGCATGGTGCCCCACTCCGTCTGCTTGACGACGAACTGGAAGGCCTCGAAGACCAGGTCCGTGCCCAGCCAGATGTACTTGTTCCGGCGGTGGTCGAGCGAGGGGACGAAGGAGTCCGCGTACTTGGTCCGGATCCTCGAGTTGAGGCCGTCGGCCGCCACGACGAGGTCGTGGGCGGTGCGCAGCTCGTCGACGTCCGGCGCCTCGGTCTCGTAGAACACCTTCACGCCCAGCTCTGCGGCGCGCTGCTGCAGCAGGTGCAGGAGCTCCTTCCGGCTCATGGCCGCGAAGCCCTGCCCGCCCACCGTGAAGGCCTGGCCGTTGAACTCGATGTCGATGTCGGTCCAGCGGGCGAAGCGGCGTGCCATCTGCTCGTAGATGACCGTGTCGGCGTTCTCGATGCCCCCCAGCGTCTCGTCGGAGAAGACGACACCGAAGCCGAAGGTGTCGTCAGGGGCGTTGCGCTCCCAGATGGTGATCTCATGGTCCCGGTTCAGCTGCTTCATCAGGGCCGCGAAGTAGAGACCACCTGGGCCGCCGCCGGCGATTGCGATCTTCAACGGGAGTTCCTCTCAGTGTGCGGCGGCGATGGCGCCTGTCTGCTCTGCTTCGATGATCTTCCGCAGGACGTAGTGCTGCAGCTTCCCGCTGGGGTTGCGCGGGAGCGAGGTGCAGAAGCGCACATCGCGGGGGTACTTGTACGGCGCCAGTCGCCGCTTGACGTGGTCCTGGATCTCCTTGGCCTTCGCCACGTCACCGTCGACGCCGTCCCTGAGCACGATGAAGGCGCACACGATCGCTCCCCGCTCGGGGTCGGGCTCGGCGACGACCGCGGACTCGATCACGTCCGGGTGGGTGTCGATGACCGCCTCGACCTCAGGACCACCGATGTTGTAGCCCGAGGAGACGATCATGTTGTCGGTGCGTGCGCAGTAGTAGAGGTAGCCGTCCTCGTCTCGGTAGAAGGTGTCACCGGTGACGTTCCAGCCGTTGACGACGTACGTCTTCTGGCGGTCGTCGTCCAGGTAGCGGCAACCGACCGGGCCGATCACGGCCAGCCGGCCCTCGACGCCGGGAGGCAGCTCGTCGCCGTCCGGGCCGAGGATCGTCGCGCGGAAGCCGGGAACCGGCCTGCCTGTCGAGCCGGGCCGGATGTCGTCGCCGGCCGCGGAGATGAAGATGTGCAACATCTCCGTGGCTCCGATGCCATCGATGATCTTGAGCCCGATGTCCGCCTCGATCTGCTCCCAGATGCCCTGCGGGATGTGCTCTCCGGCGCTCACCGCGAGGCGGAGGCCGCGCAGCTTGTCGATCTTGCCTGCCTTCAGGATCTGCTTGTAGGCCGTCGGCGCGGTGGCCAGCACCGTGATCCCGTGCTCCGCGACGAGGTCGGCGAGCCGTGCCGGAGTCGCGCTTTCCACGAGGAACACGCAGGCGCCCGCCCGGAGGGGGAACACCACGAGCATTCCGAGACCGAAGGTGAAGGCTAGGGGGGCCGTGCAGGCGACCACGTCATCGGCGGCGAGCTGGAGAATCCCCCGGCCGAAGGTGTTGTCGATGGACAGGATGTCGCGGTGGAAATGGGTGGTGATCTTGGGGACACCCGTGCTGCCCGAGGTCGGCCCGAACAGGGCGACGTCGTCGGCGGCGGTGAGGACGCCGGTGAACTCCCCCGGCTTGGCCGCGCAGCGCGCGGTCAGGTCGTCGGCGCCGGAGCCGCCGAACGGCACCACCGTCAGACCGGGGGCACCGGAGTCGCGCACGAGCTCCACCTCCGCCACGAACCGGTGGTCGACCAGCGCGATCGCCGGCCGGGACTTGGCGACCACGGGGGTGAGGTCATGGGCGCGCAGAGCTGACATCGTCGTGACGACGACGCCCCCGGCCTTCAGCACCCCGAGCCAGCAGGCGACCGTCCAGGGGTTGTTCGGGGACCGGAGGAGAACCCTGTTGCCGGGCACGAGGCCGAGGTCCTCGACGAGTACCTGGGCGACCTGATTGGCGCGCCGCTGAAGGTCGCCGTAGGTCCACATCTCCCCCGCGTCGGTGCGGATCGCGGGTCGGTGGGGACCGAAGGCGGCGACCGCGGCGTCGATGATCTCTCCGGCCGCGTTGAGGCGGTCCGGGTACCGCAGGAGATCGGTCGTGAACTCCAGCCGCGGCCACTGCTCGATCGGCGGCAGGTGATCGCGGGCGAAGGTGTCGGTGTGGGAGGTGGGTGAGAGCCTCATCGGGGGTCCTTCCGGAGGCGTGGGGGCCGGCAGCATGTGGGGGGTGGTTCAAGGGAGGATCAGGAGGCGCGGATCACGCCTTCCTGGACGACCGTGGCCAGGTGTTGTCCGTCGCGGGTGAAGAAGCGTCCTTGGCCGACACCGCGCCCCGAGCCGGCGGCGCCGGCTTCCTGCGCGTAGAGCAACCAGTCGTCGAGGACTCCTTCGCCCGGGACCCGGTGGAACCACATCGCGTGGTCCAGGCTCGCGGTGACCAGGCCGGGCTGAGCCCACGGCAGGCCGAGCACGCGCAGCACCGGTTCGAGGATGGTGTAGTCGCAGACGTAGGAAAGGGCCGCCAGGTCGCGTTGCGTGCGGGTCAGGCCCTCGACCGGGCGCAGGTCGTCGTACGGCTTCACCCAGAGGGCCTGGTGCGGCGCCCGGTCCCCGTCGACGGTCAGGTAGACGGGCCCGGGAACGTGGCGCATGTCGAAGCCGCGCCCACCGCTCCAGTACGCCTTCGACTCCTCGGTCATCGTCCCGCCGGACCGCTCCTCGAGGTATGCGGCCGAGGAGGGCAGCGTGCCAGGATCCGGGACCCCGGGAGGTCGTACGGCGAAGGTGCCGCCGGGCTCACCGGCGGCGAACGACGCGAGCGCCACATAGATCGGCCGCCCGTTCTGGTACGCGCGGACCTGCCGCGTGCCGTAACCCCGGCCGTCGCGCAGCAGCTCCACCTCGTAACGGACCTCGGCTCCGATGTCGGCCGGGCGCATGAAGTAGGAGTGCATGGAATGCAGCGTCTTGCCGCCCTCCGAACCCTCCGGAACCGTCCGCATGGCGGCGGCCGCGGCCGCGGCCACCAGGTCACCGCCGTACGCCTTGGGCCACGGACAGGGCTGGGTCACCGCCGTGAAAGCCACGTCGTAGTGCTCCGGCTCGGACTCCTTCAGGGTCACGGCGGCCGTGAACGTCTCAGAAGTGGGGACGGCGTCGTGCCGGACCGGGGCCGTCACGGCCGCTCGACCCAGTCGCCCAGCGCCTCGTCCGCGACGTCGGCGAGATTGACGACGATGTTGTCCGGCGTGCGCGTGGTCATCCAGGTCAGCGGACGGTTGCGGTCCAGGTTGCACTCGACGTGGGGCATGAAGGGCGGGACGAAGACCCAGTCGCCTTCCTCCATGTCGATGTAGTCCTCGTACTTCTCGCCGAAGTAGATGCGCGCCCGCCCCGACAGGACGTATCCGCCGGTCTCGGCCTCACCGTGGTGGTGGGGCACCGAGCGGTAACCGGGCTCGTTGCTGACCTTCCCGAACCAGATCCGCCTCGCCAGTGTGTGCTGGGGACTCACACCCGCGATGCGCGAGGCACCCTCCGACTGGCCTGTCGTCAAGGACTCCAGCCCTCCTCGGGTGACGACCGGGACGACCAGGCCACTGTCGGTGGCGTACATCGAGTTGTCCCCTTCGAGCCGGTAGTTGCTGAGGTCTCCCTCAGTCGGATGCATGGTGACTCCTAAAACTCGGACTGAGGCGTATGCCGTTTTTTTCACGTACGTCATATAAAGTCAATGCCAGCACCGCGGCAGCCTGATGGCGGCGCGGACCGAGACCTGACGGAGGCGTGATGACCCCGATCCCTGTCAACCCGGCCGGCCTGCCGGCTCCGAGCGGCTACTCGCACGGAACCCTGATCGGCAACACGCTGTATCTAGGGGGCCAGACCGCGCTCGACGCGAACATGAAGATCGTCGACGGCGGCATCGTCGAGCAGTTCCGCCAGGCCTTCAGCAACGTCCTCACCACGCTCCGCGAGGCGGGGGGCCGGCCGGAGGACATGGTCAGCATCACGCTGTACCTCACCGACATCCCCGACTACCAGGCGCACGGCAAGGAGATCGGCAGCGTCTGGCGCGAGCTCGCCGGGCCCGTCTACCCGGCCATGGCCGGCATCGGCTGCACCGCCCTGTGGCAGCCGGAGGCGATGATCGAGATTCTGGGCGTCGCCGTCATCCCCGAGGACAGGCTGA
The DNA here is from genome assembly GCF_052068215.1 of Nonomuraea sp. H19. Classification (NCBI taxonomy): domain Bacteria; kingdom Bacillati; phylum Actinomycetota; class Actinomycetes; order Streptosporangiales; family Streptosporangiaceae; genus Nonomuraea; species Nonomuraea sp. H19. Next base: position 366,220 of record NZ_JBQHCV010000007.1, read on the forward strand.
CCTTCGCGCCCTACCGCTGACCGGCCGCCACACCGTGGCCGCCGGGTTCATCGATCACCGAGCTCGTGAAGCGGTGCGCGGGCTCGGTCAGCCGGTGCTTCAGCTCATGGAACAGCTCAGCCGCGCGCACCCCGTACCAGTCGCGTGGCAGGAGCTCCGGCGGCAGCCCCGGATCGAGGAACGGCAGCCGTCGCCACGCGGTCAGCGCCCGCACATAGTCGCCGAACGCCTCCGCGTCACCGCCGGCGTCACTTCGCCGCCACCGATCCAGCACCGGGCCGAACGAACTCAGAAACTCGTCGTAGAGCCGTTGCAGCCCCTCCAGGTCCCACCACTGGCCCACCAGCTCGGTGACGTCTCCGAACGCCAGATAGTCGGCCTGGAACAAATCCACATAGCCCGACAGCTCGTAGCGCTCCAGCACCTCATGGGTCTCCTCGTACAGGTGGCGTGGCGCGATCCACACGCCCGACGCCGTCGTGCCGAACCCCAGCCAGCTCAGCCGCGACCGCAGCACATGCCGCTGCTGCCGCTGCGACTCGGGAACGCTGAAGATCGCGAGCAACCACCCATCCGCCAGCTCGGCACGCTGCCGGCCGAAGATCCGCTGATCGCCCTCGTCCAAGATCTCCCGGGCCTGCTGGGACAGGCCGTACCCGGCCGTGCCGTTGACCTTCCGAGCCTCGAGCAGGCCCCGGCGCTTCAACCGGGAGATGGCCGAACGCACCGACGGCTCGTCGATCTTGAGCTGCCCCATCAGCCGGATCAGCGCGGAGACGCTGATCCAGCCGCCGACCTCGCGTGCGTACAACCCGTAGATCGTGACAATGAAGGCCCGGGGCTGTGTCGACCTCGGCTCCGATCCTTCGGTCGCGCTGCTTGGCGTCGTCACGCAGACACGATATCGCCACCCCGGCCTATCAGGCCGATGAGCGCGGGGAGCAGTTCGGCGCGGGGATGCCTCCCGCAGGCCGGCACCGGCTTGCGGGAGGCGTTGCGGACGCCGGTTTCCCGGCCCTCGTAGCCCGGCAGGGGTCGTCGTCCCTGCGGGACAGGTCCGGCGGCCCAGGGCTGGGGTACGTCCGCGCGGGTAGCGTCCAATCATGGCCACCTTCGACCTGACCAGGCTCAACGCGGTCGTCTTCGACACCGACGGCGTGGTCACCGACACGGCGCGGGTGCACGCGGCGGCGTGGAAACACGTCTTCGACGGCTTCCTGCGAGGCCGCCGGTCGGCGCCGTTCGACATCCGCGCCGACTACCTGGCCCACGTGGACGGGCGGGCGCGGCTGGACGGGGTGCGGACGTTCCTGGCCTCGCGCGGCATCTCGCTGCCCGAGGGCGGGCCGGACGACGAGCCGGGCGCGGCGACCGTGCACGGGCTCGGGCTGGCCAAGGACGCGTTGTTCGTGAAGGAGATCGAGGAGCACGGCGTGGCGGCGTTCCGCTCCACGGTGGCGCTGCTGCACGAGCTGCGGCGGCGCGGCTGCCGTACGGCGGTGGTGTCGGCCAGCAGGCACTGCCGTGCGGTCGTGGCGTCGGCGGGCGTGCTGCACCTGTTCGACGTGCTGGTGGACGGCAACGACGCGGCCGAGCTGGGGCTGGCGGGCAAGCCGGAACCGGCGCTGTTCCTGGAGGCCGCGCGCCGCCTGGAGCTGCCCGCCGCCCGGGTGGCGATCGTGGAGGACGCGCTGCCGGGCGTACTGGCCGGGCGCCGGGGCGGGTTCGGCCTGGTCGTGGCGGTGGACCGGAGCGGCGCACAGGCGGCGGAGATGCGGGCCGCCGGGGCCGACGAAGTGGTCGGCGACCTGGCCGACGTGGGCGTGGCGGGCCGCGTGCCCGCGGGCCGGCGATGAACGCCTGGACGCTCGCCTACGAAGGCTTCGACCCCGCCGGGGAGGGGCTGCGGGAGGCGCTGTGCACGCTGGGCAACGGCAGGTTCGCCACGCGCGGGGCCACGCCGGACGGCGAGGCGCGCGCGCCTGGCACGTACGTGGCGGGCTGCTACGACCGGATCGACTCGGTCGTCTCCGGACGTACCGTGACGAACGAGGACCTCGTCAACCTGCCCGATTGGCTGCCACTGAGGTTCGCCACGCCGGACTCCGGCTGGTTCGCGCCCGAGCGGGCCGATCTGCTGGACTACCGCCACGAGCTCGACCTGCGGCGCGGGGTGCTGGCGCGGGAGGTGCGCTGGCGCGACGGCGCGGGCCGGATCACGGCGGTACGCCAGCGCCGGGTGGTGTCCATGGCCGACCCCTACCTGGCGGCGATGGAGTCCACGTTCACCGCCGAGAACTGGTCGGGTCCGCTCCGCGTACGGGCCATGTTGGACGGGCGGGTGGCCAACCACGGGGTGGCGCGCTACCGGGAGCTGCGCGGCGATCACCTGACCGGCCACGACACCGGCATCCAGGACGACATCGGCTGGCTGACCGCCGTCACCCGCTCCTCGCACATCACGATCGCGCTGGCCGGCCGGCTCGACCCGGTCCCGCCGCCGGGCTCGGTGCACAGGGAGTTCGATCGCATCGTCTCCGAGCACGTCCTCGAGCTCACCGAGGGGCGGCCGGTCACCCTCATCAAGACCGTGGCGCTGACCACGTCGCGGGACCATGCCAGCCACGACGCCCGCTCGGCGGCCCTGCGCCACGTGCGCCGCGCCCCGCACTTCGACGACCTGCTGGCCCGCCACACCGCCGCGTGGGAGCGGCTGTGGCGGCGCGCCCGGCTCGACGTGGACGGGCCCGCACTGTCGCGGCTCGTCCGCCTGCACATCTTCCACCTGCTGCAGACCCTCTCCCCGCACACCGCCGACATGGACGCCGGCGTGCCCGCCCGCGGCCTGCACGGCGAGGCCTACCGTGGCCACGTGTTCTGGGACGAGCTGTTCGTCCAGCCGTGGTTCAACCTGCGCTTCCCCGAGATCTCGCTCGGCCTGCTGCGCTACCGCTGGCGGCGCCTGCCCGAGGCCAGGGACGCGGCCAGGGAGGCCGGGTACGACGGCGCGATGTTCCCCTGGCAGAGCGGCAGCGACGGCCGCGAGGAGACCCAGGTCCTGCACCTCAACCCGATCTCGGGCCGCTGGCTGCCCGACCACTCCCACCTGCAGCGGCACGTCGGCCTGGCCATCGCCTACAACGTGTGGCATCACTACCTGGCCACCGGCTCCATGCCGCCGTGGTGCGCCGAGCTGCTGCTCGACATCGCCAGATTCTTCGCCTCCATGGCGGTGCGGCACGGCGAGCGGTACGAGATCCGCGGCGTCATGGGCCCCGACGAATACCACGACCGCTATCTGGGCGCCGCCCTACCGGGTCTGAACAACAACGCCTACACCAACGTCATGACCGCCTGGCTGATGACGCGCGCCCGCGAAACCGCCCGCCTGGTCCCCGACCTGGCACCGGCCACAGCCGAGCTGGAGCGCTGGGACGACATCAGCCGCCGCCTGCGCGTCGACTTCCACGACGGGGTGATCAGCCAGTTCAGCGGGTACGGCGACCTGGAGGAACTCGACTGGGCCCGCTACCGGGGCGTGCGACGGCTGGATCGGGCGCTGGAGGCCGACGGCGACGACATCAACCGCTACAAGGCCTCCAAGCAGGCCGACACCGTGATGCTGTTCTACCTGCTGACCGGCGAGGAGCTCACCGGCGTCCTGGAGCGGCTCGGCTACCCCGCCGAACCCGGCCTGATCACCCGTACGATCGCCTACTACGAGGAGCGCACCAGCCACGGCTCGACGCTCAGCGCGGTCGTGCACGCCTGGGTTCTGGCACGTTCCAACAGAGCGCAGTCCTGGCGCTTCTTCACCGAGGCCCTCTACAGCGACATCAAGGACGTTCAGGACGGCACCACCGCGGAGGGCATCCACCTGGGCGCCATGGGCGGCACGCTCGACCTGCTGCAGCGCTGCTACCTGGGCATGGAGCTGCGCCGGGACGGGCTGCGGCTGGACCCGCTGCTGCCCGCCCAACTCGGCATGCTGGCCCTGCCGATCCGCTACCGCGGGCGGCAGATCTTCATCGACGCCGAAGGGCGCGAGGCACGCATCAACGGCACCGTACGCCGTGTCTATAGAGGAGGAGAAGCGATCATGGCAGGCCCAGGTGATCTCGGACGACGCATCATTCACCACCGCCGGCGTCTGGGACTGACCCGCGAGCAGGTCGCCGAGCGGGCCGACATGTCGTCAGGCTATGTGAAATATCTGGAGGAGAACCCCGACACCCCGGACACCGCCGCGCTCTACCGTCTGGCAGGCGCCCTGGAGACGACGGTGGAGGGGCTGCTCGGCGGCGGCCTGGAACGACCGCTGGGGCGCGGTCGCGCCATGGCCCATCCGAGGCTGGAGGAGCTCGGCGAACAGGAGTGCCTGCGGCTGATCAAATCGGGCGGGATCGGGCGGGTGGCCTTCACCGGCTCGCACGGGCCCACCGTGCTGCCCGTCAACTACAAGACGCACAAGGGCGACATCGTCTTCCGCACGGCCGCCGGCGGGCCCATGGACCAGGACCTGCGGACAGGCCTGGAGGGGGTCGACATCAAGATCGCCTTCGAGATCGACGAAATAGACGAGATCAACAAGGAGGGGTGGAGCGTCCTGGTGCAGGGGCCCGCGCACCACGTGCCGGAGGAGGAGGTCGAGGACATGGCCGCCTGCGGGGTGACTCCATGGGCGGGCGGCGAGCGCGACCTCTACATCCGCATCACCCCACACCAGATCACCGGCCGCCGGATCCACGGTCTCTGAGCAGGCCTGGTCAACGTGGTGAGCCTCGCATGCGCACGCCACCGGCTCAGGGACGGATGAGGCGGTCCATGACTCTGCTCAGCGGGCGTTCGGCCACGCGGTCAGCGATCAGCGCGGCCGCCACCGCCGCCGACGCGATCAGCCAGGCGACCGGGCCGAGTGGCACCGAGCCGAAGAAGTGGCTGACCCCAGGGGTCTGGACAACGGCGGCCAGCATCGCCGCAGAGCCGAGCGCGCTGATCAGCACCGTACGGTCGCGCCCGCCGGCCTGGAGCGTCTGCGCCAGCTGGGTGCCGACCAGGGCGACGAGCCCGACGGTACGGGCCCGCGCCGCCGTTCCGGTGAATCTCGCGAGCGTCCAGCCGACCCCGGCGCCGACCGACGTGGTCAGTGCCCGCCGGGCGATGTCGTGGTTGAGTGCCTGGCCCAGCGAGCTCTCGGGCCCCTCTCTCAGCAGTTCCGCCGATGACCGCGGCGAGGGCGCGCGCAGCGCGATGGCCAGCGCGGGGGCCAGGTCGGTGAGCATGTTGACCAGCAGCAACTGCCGGGCCGACAGGGGTGAGGCGCCCGTGGCCAAGGAGCCGATCAGGGTGAAGCCGATCTCCCCCAGGTTGCCGCCCACCAGGATCGCCAGGGCCCGCCGGACCGACGCCCACATGGCCCGGCCCTCGGCCAGCGCCGCGACGATCGTCTCCAGCCGGTCGTCGGCCACCACGACGTCGGCCGCCGCCCGCGCCGCTGGGGTGCCGGTGCCGCCGAGCGCGATGCCCACGTCGGCGAGCCGTATCCCGGCCGCGTCGTTCGCCCCGTCTCCGGTCATGGCCACCGTCTTGCCGAGCCGCTGGAAGGAGCGGACGATCCGGACCTTCTGCGCCGGGGTACAGCGGGCTACCACGTCGATGGACGGAAGCCGCTCGTCCAGCTCAGCGTCGTCCAGGTCGTCCAGCTCGGGGCCGGTGAGGACCTTGGGGTCGGCCACGATGAGGTCGGCGGCGATGGCGGTGGCGGTGCTGGGATGGTCGCCGGTGAGCATGACGATCTGCACACCCGCCTCGCGCATCCGGGACACGGCCGGGCTGGCCTCCCGCCGTACGGCGTCGGCCAGACCCAGCAGGCCCACGAAGACCAGGTCGGTGACGTCGGCGTCGGCCGGCTCATCCCCTTGCGTGTTCGCACGCTCGGCCACGGCGAGCACCCGGTGTCCGGAGGCGGCCAGGGACTCCACTCGTTCCTCGGCGCGTCGCCGTTCCTCGTCGTCCATCGGGCGCTCGTCGCCGTTCATGCGGACGCGGGTGCAGCGCGGCAGCACGGTCTCCGGTGCCCCCTTGACGCTGAGCAACCGCGTACGCCCCGAGCGGCCGACGGTGGCGTGGAACCCTCGGGAAGGCTCGAACGGCAGCGCCGCCAACTCGCGCCAGCCCCGTGCGCCCGTCTTGCGCGTCACCCGCGCCCGGCCCGCTCCGGCGGCGACGGCGGCATCGGTGAGGTGGCTGTGCTCGCCGTTGCTCTCCTTCTCCGGCGTAGCCCGCAGTCCCACGGCGAGGACGCGGGTGAGCTCGTCGTCCAGTTCCTCCGGCGGCCGGTCGTGGTACGCGTCGCAGACGCGGGCCAGCCGAATCTCGCCCGCGGTCAGCGTGCCGGTCTTGTCGAAGCACAGCACCTCGACCCGGCCGAGCGCCTCGACGGACCGCGGGTCCCGCACATGTACGCGATGCGCGGACAGCCGCCGGGTGGAGGCCAGCTGGGCCGCGCTGATCAGGAGAGGGAGCCCTTCGGGCACGGACGCGACCGCGAGATTGACCCCCTCGCCGAGGGTCTCGCGCAGCGGCCGCCCGCGGGCCAGGCCGGACAGGGTCACGGCCACCGCCGACGCGACCGCGATCGGCGTGGTAGCCCGGGTGATCTCGGCCAGTCGTTCGGCCACCCCGCTGCGCGGCGCCTGGTCTTCGGCGGCCGCCATGGCCCGGCCCGCCTCCGTCGCCTCGCCCACGGCGACCACCACGGCCGTGGCGGTACCGGCGGCGATCGAGGTGCCCTCATAAAGCATGGACCGCCGTTCGGCCACCTCCTGAGCGAACACCGGCGCGGCGTCCTTGGCCACCGGTAGCGACTCGCCGGTCAGCGTGGACTCGTCGGCCTCCAGCCCGTCCGCGCGCGCGATGCGGCAGTCGGCGGGAACGACCTGCCCGGCCGACAGCAGCACGACGTCCCCGGGCACGAGATCGCGGGCGTCGACGTCGCGTTCCCGTCCGTCGCGCAGCACTCTCGCGGGCACACTGACGTGGCCCGCCAGCCCGGCCAGGGTACGCGCGGTCGCCGTTCGCTGGAACCCGCCGACCAGCGCGGACAGCCCCATCACCCCTGCCACCAGGGCGGCGTCCACGACGGAGCCGACTGCCGCCGAGCCCGCCGCCCCGGCCACGAGCACGGGGGTGAAGGGGTTGGCCAGCTCCGCCCCCGTCTCGCGCAGCAGGGACGGCCGTTTCGCCGTGGCCCTCCCGCCGGCGCGGCGGCGGGAGGCCTCGGCCGCGGGCAGCCCGCCGAGGCCGGTGCCCAGCTCGCGCAGCACCGTCTCTACCGGCATCGCGTGCCACGGCGTGCTGCTCGCCGAAGCGGGGGCGGGGGTTCGGACAGCACGCCGGGCACGCCACACACCCTGGCCGATCGACAGGCAGGTCACGGCGTGCACCGCCGCCAGGGCCAGCCTCGCCGAGCGGCTCGCCGGGGCGGTCAGCGCGAGCAGGGCGCCGACACCCGTGCCCGCGCGGGAGAGCCGCACCCCCTCCGCGGACACGTCGCGGGCCGCCGCGACCCCCGCGATCAGCGGCACCACGGGCTGCAGGTCGTCGCCGAGCAGCAGGTGAGCGCCCCAGGGCGGCGGCCCGTCCCCCATCGTTGCGACCCCGCAGTCCGCCTGCGCCAGGGCCCTGCCGTTCGCGGAGACCACCAATACCCCGGCCCCGTTCGCCTGCAACCGGCGTACCTGGTCGGCGTCGACCCGCGGCCGCAGGACCAGCCGCAGCCCTGCCGCGCGGGCGATGGCGATGGCGGCGTCGGCGTGCGGCAGGCGCTGCCGCACCGTCTCGGCGACCGCCTGCTTGTCGCCGTCGCGGGTAAGGGTGAGCTTCGCGCCGCGGGCACGCAGCTCCCACGGGCCGTGTGTCTGCCGGGCTCGCGGGCGCTCCGGGTCGAAGAGCCGGTACAGCCAGGTGGCGACCTCTTCCTGATCGGCTCCGTTCACCGACGCCACCTCGCCGATGACGCTGCGCGGCGAACGCAGGACGCGCTCGTCGAGCAGCACGGTGTCGATCCGGTCCAGCCGCCGCAGCGCCCGTCGATCGGCGACCACCACGCCACGCTGCGACAGCGCCGTGCCAAGCTCGGCGGCGTACGACTCCCGCCCCGCGAAGGCCGCCTTGGGCGTGCAGATCATCGCGGTCTGCACGCCCCGCCGCACGTTCATGGTCAGCAGCGAGCCCGCCACTCCGCCCAGTGGCGCCCCGCTGATGAGCTGGTCGGCGTACCGTTCGGCCGCGCCCTTCGGCAGCGCTCCCGGCCGTGGTCCAGGTGCGCCGGAGCAGGCGGCCCGCTCCGGCGACCCGGCCAGGCTCTCCTGCCTGGCCTCCCACGCGCCCTCCATGGCCCGCGTCTCCCGTACCTGCACCAGACGCTGCGCCAGGTCGGCCGCCAGGCCGGTCATGCCGGGGGCGAGCCCCTGCACCGCGGCGCCCGCGACGGGCAGCCATGCCTTCACCGCCGGGATCGGGATCGCCGCGTCGACCGCCTCCCGCAGCCGCGGCATGCTGGTGACCAGCGAGAGCAGACCGGCCGCCTCCGCGGGCAACGGCGTGCGACGGGTCAGCCACTCCACCCCTGTCGCGACGATGCCGCCGACGTCCGCGGCCAGGACCAGCCCTGGCGGTGGCTCCTCGGGCACCCGCTCCTGCGACTTGCCCGCCGCTCCCTCCTCGGCCTCGTCGAGCGCGGCCATCAGCTCCGCCGTGTCGGCCGGCGGATCGGCGAGCGCCACGATCGCCCGTCCCAGGGCGGCGTTGACCCGCGCCCAGCGCACCCCCGGCACGGCCTGCAGCGCGCTTTCGATGTCGGCGGCCACGGCCGGCTCACGCAGCAGCTCCAGATGGATCTGACCGGGGTAGGTCCAGGTGGATCGGCCCATGAGCGGACCGGCGAGAGTGCTGACAGCCTCCGCCGCCCGGCGCAGGGAACGCGTGATGCTTCCAAGGCCTAAAGTCATTGCGTCCCAGTACCCCACACTCCGCCGTCAGACAGCATCACCGATGAATTTTCAGTGAACGGCCACTTACGCACTCCACCGCGGCCCGTTCCGGAACGCGGCCGGCGCGGCGGCTCAGGGGCAATGGGGGCCTTCGCTCGCGGATAACGGTTGGAGAACGGCAGGTTTCGCAACAGGGCCATTGACCGCCAGCATGAGAGTGTGACATGGCATCAGCCCAGTGAGCAGCAGCTCGCGGCCTCTTACGCGGGCCAGGCAGTCGAGTCCCTGCGCGCCTGGCCCACGCTCGTCATGGTCCGCGATGGTGAGGCGGTGACGTTCAGCGCCAGTGACCGCGAGATCATCCGGTTGCACGACCACGGCACCGCAGACCTGCACCTGACCAGTCCCGTGATCGATCGTCTGATCAGGACGCTGGACGCGTCCGTGCACCTCGATCGCTCCGCGGAGCCGGGATGGGTGATCATCCGTCTCGAGGACTCCGTGGCTCTCCACGCTCTGTTGTCCTTGGTCAGCGTGGCGCTCAAGGCCAACCTCTGAAGGAGCCGCCCTGCCGGCCACCGTACGCCGGCCACCCACACGAGGTCCGCTTCTCCGAAAACAGGCGGACGGCGGGTTCACCCTCGCCGGGGCGGACGCGGCGGTTGCCCGGCTTCTGACTGCAACACGCCACTCATGGCAGGTTCGACCGTATTTCAGCCGCAGGTCATCGGCAGGCCGGAACATCACTCGTCACATCCGTGTGCAAGGAGTGATGACCATGACAGAGCCGATTCAGCCGTCCGAGGGTTGGAATCGCCGGCGTTTCGTCGGCGCGATGAGCGGTATCGCCGGGCTTGCCGCGTTGGCCCAGGTGTCTCTCGAGCGAGGTGCGCTTGCCGCGTCGGCACAGTCGGCCGGCTACCCCTTCACCCTTGGTGTCGCCTCCGGGGACCCGCAGCCTGACGGGTTCGTGCTGTGGACCCGCCTGGCCCCCCACCCGCTCGCCCCCACCGGCGGCGGCATGCCGCCGAAGGCGGTCGCCGTCGAGTGGAAGGTGGCCACCGATCCGGCGATGAAAAGGGTTGTGCGGCAGGGCACGACGGCCGCGCTGCCCGAGTTGGCGCACTCCGTCCACGTCGAGCCGGAGGGACTGCTGCCCGATCGGGAGTACTGGTACCAGTTCCGTTATCGCGGTGAGGTCTCGCCGGTCGGCCGGACCCGCACAGCTCCCGCGAAACGGGACAGGGTTTCGAGTCTGTCGTTCGCGTTCGCGTCCTGCCAGCACTGGGCGAACGGATACTACTCGGCCTACCGCCACCTCGCCGAGGAGGACCTGGACCTGGTCGTGCACCTCGGTGACTACGTCTACGAGACCGGCATCCCGGCGGACGGCGGCTACCGCCGCACGCCGGTCCCCGAGCATCTCCGTGAGGACTGCCAGACGCTGGACCGGTGGCGGTTGCAGTACGCGTTGTACAAGAGCGACCCGGACCTCCAGCGGGCCCACGCACGTTTCCCCTGGATCGTCACCTGGGACGACCACGAGGTGCAGAACGACTACGCCGGCGTGACCTCGCAGCAGCAGGGCGACATCCGGCAGATGCGCGCCGCCGCCTACCAGGCCTACTACGAGCACCAGCCGCTGCGCCGCTCCTCGATCCCGACGGATGACGAGATGCGCCTCTACCGTCGTCTCACCTACAGTGACCTCGCCCAGTTCAACGTGCTCGACGGCCGGCAGTACCGCGACACCCCGCCGTGCGGCTGGGGGGAGGCGCCCGCGTGCGACGCGGCGTACGACCCGTCCGTGACGATGCTCGGGCGCGAGCAGGAGAGCTGGCTGCTGAACGGGTTGGCGGCGTCCCGTTCGCAGTGGAACATCCTGGCGAACAACGTCATGATGGGCCGCCTCGACCACGACGGACCGTCCGGGGACGTCCTGTGGCACGACGCGTGGGACGGGTTCCCCGCCGCACGCAAGCGGGTCACCGACCGGTTCGCCGACGCGCAGGTCCGCAACCCCGTCATCATCACCGGTGACTGGCACTCCACCTTCGTCAACGACATCAAGCGGGACTTCGACGACCCGGACTCGCCTGTGATCGCGACCGAGTTCGTCGGCACGTCCATCTCGACCAACGGCGACGACACCGTCTACGGCCCGTACTACGGTCCGATGATCCGCCACAACGAACACATCCGCTTCTTCGACGGCGACCGCCGCGGTTACGTCAAGTGCACCGTCGACCGGGAGCAGTGGCGGACGGACCTGCGGATGGTGACGACGGTCGGCCGTTCCGACGCGCCGGCGTACACCCACGCGTCCTTCGTGGTGGAGGACGGAATCCCCGGAACCCAGGCGGTGTGAACACCGGCGCTCATCGGGTCGGTGGCGTACTTCGCCGTCGGGCTGCGCACGCAGCCTGCGGGCGATGAACCCGGAGACGGTGCCCGGGGCGCCGGCCATGGCGGCGATCGCCAGAGGGCCCTCGCATGTGGTGATCATATGGAGGCTTTGTGGAGCCCACCGCAATCGTTGGCGTGAGGCGATCGCACCAGGAGAGCCGGGCACGAAATGGGGACAGCAGCTCCGTGTTTGTCAATCTCAAGCGAAGGCTGGCGTCCTCAGCGCGACCGCGGCGATCTTGGGCGTGGCCTCCCCCGCCTCCGCGTCCCAAGATCCTACGCCGTCCATCGGGCCGGAAACCGCCGATCGGTGTGCACAGACGGCCGGGTTTGGGCGATGTCAAGCGCTTTGATGCTTTTAGCTGCTCGCGCATCGTCGTCCGAACGCGGCCTCTGGTCACCACACCACCCATATGCCTCGCTGCGGAAAAGGCCGGGGCGAGCGTCGAATGGAGGAACCTGTGGTCAGAATGAGCCTGCGCTATGCCAGGTACGCACTCAGCACCCTGACGACCGCACTGTTCCAGCTGCCCTGCAGCTAATGGAACACGGTCGGCCGGTCGACAGACCGGCCGACCGGCCGGTCTGTGCCGTCGGATGAAGTGAGGCCCCATGCTTGCCACAGCCGCTCGACAGCTCCGCTATGTCGCCACCGTGCTCCGCGGCGGCCGATTCGACGTGGACGCATTACGGAAAATGGTGATCGACCTCCGCCAAACGCTTGACGAGTTGGGCGAGCCAGGTGACGACGCCAATGAACTGCTGCCCGGCGGCGGTGTCGACGACCCGGAGATCCGCCGGGCGATGGCGGACCGGCGACTGCGCCAGGCAATCCGCCAGGCTGCCGAGCACACCGCCTACTATCGGCTCTGGTTCAAGGAGCACGGCGTCGATTCGACTCGAATCGGACTCGATCAACTGCACCAGGTCGCGTCCACGCCCAAGTCGGCCTTGCGCGGCGCCGGTCCGGCGTTCGTGTCCGACCAGAGCGAGCCGGTCCTGATGGCACAGACCACCGGCACCACCGGGACGCCGACCGTCGTCTGGTTCTCGCGCTACGAGCTGGAACTCTCGGCGGTGCTGTCGGCGATCTCCTACCTGATGGTCGGCGGCGTGCGAGAACACCACGTCAGCATGTCGTGTGTCAGCTCGCGAGCGACGGTGGGCCTGATCTCGGTGCAGCGGGCGCTGGGCCTCGTCGGCGCCGGTTTCGTCGCGCAAGGACTGGTCGACCCGGGCATCGCGTTGGACCGGCTGGCCACGCCGCTGCACCTGCCCGGAAAGGCGCCGCACATCACCGACCTGTACACCGTTCCCTCATACCTGGGGGCGCTCGTGCAGCGGGCCGAGCAGGACGGCTGGCAGGCCAGAGACTTCGGGCTGCGCCAGATACTGACCGGAGCGGAGATCCTGACCGACGCGCTCCGCGACCGGGTACGCGAGGTGTTCGATGTACCGGTCTCCGACGTGTACGGAATGACGGAGCTGGTGCCGACCACGGGACTCGTGTGTACCCAGCAGCACCTTCATCTGGCATCCGAGCAGGCCCACTTCGAGGTGCTCGACCTGAACGCGGACACCCCGGCAGCGGTGGGTGAGATCGGCGAGCTCGTGGCGACGCCGTACGCGCCTTACCGCGACACGACGCTGCTCGTCCGATACCGGACAGGCGATCTCGTCCGCCGGCTCCCGGACGAACCCTATGGCTGCGAACTGGCCCAGCTGCCGGCCACCTCCCCGATCGTCGGGCGGGCCAAACACTTCACCGGAGGTCCGACCGCCCGCGACATCCTGGAGGTGCTGCAGGCAGTGAGGGAGGTCCCGCTGCCGACCCGGTACGCGCTGGCCGGCGATCCGCTCAAGCCCGATCTTCACGTCGTCGCACCACGCGGCGGCGGTGTGCTCGGCCGGATCGAGGAATTGGCGACGGCTCGTTCGCTCCAGGTCTCCGACATCGTGCTCGTCGAAGAGGCCCGAGACCTTCCCGAGCCGTGCCGAGTACGCGCGGACCTGTATGAGCACAGCTTCGAGACGTCGCGTTCATAGCGGCGATCACCTCACTCGGCGGCCCGGAGATCCCCCATGTTCACCTTGCAGAACTTCGCGTTACTCGACCTCCTCATCGGTCTGATCGTGCTGCTCGGCCTCGGCTACGCGCACCGGTTCCGGCTGCCGCGACCGCCGGTGGGCCTTTTCACCACCTCCGACGTGCTCATCATGAGCTGCCTGGTGGTCGTGATGCCCGTCGCGTACCTCGCCATGCCGGCACCGGCCGTCTCCGCGGTGTTCGGCGTCATGTTCCTCGCCAGCGTCCAATTGGCCCTCGCGCCGTTGCTGGGCGGACGACCTGCCACGATCGCCGCCGTGCTACTCGTCGCCGCCACGGCCGGAGCCGCCATCGCCGGGTACGGCACCTTGGTGCTGGTGCTCAATGCGGCCCTCATCATGATCGTCGTGATCGGCGTGACAAGTCTGTGGACGCAGACCGGAATGACGGCCGGCCACGTCGCGGCGTTCGCCACCGCGCTGGCGGTGTACGACCTGTTCGCGACCGGCCTCGGCGACATGACCGATCGGTTCCTGGCTCAGGTGGAGGGTTATCCGTTCGCGCCGCTCCTCGCCGTGACGACCGGAGCCATACCGGTCGCGGCGGGCCTCGGCGACTGTCTGATCCTCGCACTGTGGCCGATGGTCGCGACCAAGGCGTACGGCAAGACCGCGGGATGGATCGGGGCGGCCGGCGGCATCGGCCTGATCATCGTGGTGCAGATCGGGTTCGCCACCGGCGTGCTCCGCTCAGGCATGGCGTTCCTCACCGTGCTGGGGCCGGCGATCCTTGTGCAGTATCTGGTCTGGCGCAGGATCCGCAGAGTGGAACGCCGCACCAAGCAATGGCTCGGTGTGCCAACGTCAGCGGTCGACACGTCCGGTCGAATCGATCAGATGGCGGCCGCCCTCCGCACCGCCCGATCCGCGACCGGCACGCCGACCGGCACCTGGGTGGCCGTTGACGACGATGTGGTCATAGCACACGGACCGACACCTGGGACGGCGCTACGGGCCGCACGCCGCGCCGGTTACCAGAAGGTCCCGTTCATCCGGCAGCTGTAGCAGCGGCGACGTGGCACGAGGGCCGCGACCCGGGCGATGGGGCTACGACGGGTATAGCAAGGCAAATGTCTCCATCTGTTCAGGTGCGTCGGCTTTCGTCACGATGGCATGCGCGCGCCGCCAAGCCGATCGGGCCGCGTTCTCCCTCCCCGTACCCCGGAGCACATGCCCCAGAGTGATCAGTGTTCTGGCCTGGGCGAGCCGCTGCCCCGTCCGGCGGAAGACCCGCAGCGCCTCCTCGCAGTGCTCCTGGCAGGAGACCAGCTCGCCCAGGCCGAGGCGCGCGTCCGCGATGGCGCTGTGTGCCTTGCCCAGAGCCAAGGCGAACCCATTGCCGGCCAGGTGCCGGGCGCTGTCGGCGTGGGCCAGCGCCTCGGTGTGAAGGCCGCGGAAGCGGGCCAGCTCCGAGCGCGCCAGCAGCAGCTCCACCTGGTTCGGCCAGTGGCTGGTGTGTTCGGTGACGGCCGCAGCAGCGGCGAGGTGGGCGTCGGCGTCTCCGGCATCCCCGCGCCGGAGTCTCGCCAGCGCCAGCCCGATCAGTGCGCGCACCTCGATCTCATGGTTCTCGACTCTCTTGGCCACGGATATCGCCTCCGACAGAGCCTGGAGCGCGGCGTCATGGCGACCCGCCTCCAGATGCACGCTGCCGAGGGATTCCAGCGCCATGGCCTCCACGTACGGGGATCCGATCTCGCGCCCGACGGACCATGCCCCGCTGAGCGTGTCGAAGGCGTCCCCGAGCCGGCCCATTTCCCGCTGAACCACTCCGAGGTTGGTGCGGACGACGGCCTCGAGCTGGCGCTTGCCGATCTCGATGGCCGCGTCCAGAGCCTGTCGGTGGCGCTCTTCCGCGTCACGCAGGCGGCCGAGGTCGAGATACAGCGCCGCCAGGTTGCCGAGACTGGATGTCTCGCCCACGCGGTTGCCGAGCTCGCGGTCGATGGCCAGGGCCCGCCGGAACCGGTTGACGGCCTGCTCGGGCGCTCCGGCCTGCGCGAGGGCCACTCCGCTGGCCCGCAGCACGGCCGATTCTCCCGCGCGCCAGCCCGCGCGGCGCAGGAAGGGCAGCGCCTGACGGTAGGCGTCGATGGCGGCGTCCAGGTCGGCGATCCGCCACCGTACGTAGCCGATGGACATGAGCATCGCGCCCTGTCCCATGCTGTCCTGCTCGATGCGAGCGGCCTTGAGCCCGAGTTCGGCGATGCGCAGGCATTCGGCGATGGGCCGTTTCCAGGGCAGGACGTCTCTCAGGGCATCGGCCAGCCGCCAGGCCAAGTGGTGGGGGCCGCGCTCCGCCGCGCGGGCGATCATCGCGGCGATGGTGTCCCACTCCTGGTCGAGCCAGTTCTCCGCGTCGGTCGCGTTGCCGAAGGAGAGGGGCGTCACCTCCGTGACCGGTCCGTCCGGCGCCGGTCCGACCACTCGCACATCGACGTGCTCGCCCGCAGAGACGATCGTCCGCAAGTAGAAGTCCAAGTACCGGTTGATGGCGCTCTCGCGCTCGGCGGGCGGGTCCTCCGCCTCGGTCCGCTCCGCGGCGTACGTGACCAGCAGGTCGTGACAGGTATAGCGGTCCGGTTCCGCGCTCATCAGATGGACCCGCGCCAAGCCGTCCAGGAGCTGGGCGGTGTCCGTTGGAGAATAGCCCGACAGCGCCACCGCGCCCGCGACAGTGATGCCGGTGTTCGGCACCAGCCCGATCAGCCGGAACAGCCGCCGTCCTGCCGGGGCCAGCGCCTCGTGGGATCGGCCGACCGCGCCGCGCACCGCCGTACGCGGATCGCCCTCGACCTCCAGTTGGGAGAGCAGGTCATGATCGCCGAGCTCGGCCACGTAATGTGCGAGCGTCTTGTGCGGGCTGCCCGCCGCTCTGGCACCCGCCACCCGCAGGGCCAGCGGCAGGCGCGCGCAGAGTTCGGCCAGGCGCGCGGCGGCGTGCGGTTCCCTGCGCGTCCTGTCCGGTCCTATGGTGTCGGCGAGCAGATCGACGGCTGCGTCCGGGTCGAGCACGTCCAACGTGATCCGCCCGGCGGACTCCAGCGCCACCAGACCGCTCAGCCGGTCCCGGCTGGTCACCAGGACCCGGGATCCGGTCTCGGGGGGAATCAGCGAACGGATCTGGTCGGGCTCGGCGGCATTGTCCAGCACCACGAGAACACGCTGTCCGGCCAGGATCGACCGGTACAGGCCGATCTGGGCCTCCAGTTCCACGGGGATGTCCTCCGCGGGCCAGCCAAGCCCCTGGAGCAGGCGCGGCAACGCCTCGGCCGTGCTCATCGGCTGCGCCTGGTCGAACCCCCGCAGGTCGAGGAAGAGCTGCCCGTCGGGGAACCGCTCCGCCACGCGATGCGCCCAGTGGACGGCGAGCGTGGTCTTGCCTACTCCGGCGCCCCCGACCACGAGGATCACCTGCGCGGCTGACAGTTCGTCCAGTTGTTTGAGCTCCGCCCGCCTGCCGATCAGCCGGCCCACCGCCGGCGGGAGCTGCCGGGGAACGAGGCGGCGTACAGGCTCGCGCTCGGGACGGGTGAGCACCGCGTCGTTCCCCAGGATCGCCGCGCGCAGGCTCTGGAGCTCGGTGCCCGGTTCGACGCCCAGCTCGCTCGCCAACACCGTACGGACCCGGCTGTACATCTCCAGGGCCTCTGCCCGCCTGCCGGACCGGTGGAGTGCCAGGATGAGCTGCCGCCAGACGCCTTCGTTGAGCGAGTTGGCTTCGGCGAGCGCCCGCAACTCGCCGATCAGCTCCTCGTGCAGGCCCAGCCTCAAGCGGACATCGGTCCAGTCGGACCGGGCTGAAAGCGCCAGTTCTTCCAGCAGAGCGACGCGAGGCGCCACGGAGGAGGTGAGCAGCGCGTCCTCGGCAGGCCGGCCGCGCCACAGTGACAGGGCGGTCCGGTATTCGTCGCTGGCCGCGGCCAGGTCTCCGGAGTCCGCGTGGCGACGGGCCCTGCTCAGCGTGTCCTCGAAGACGAGCAGGTCGAGCTGGCTCCGCTCAAGGTTCAGGAGATAGCCGTGGTCCTGGGTGACGAGTTGGGGGACGGCCGTTCGCCGGAGGCGGGTGACGTAGCTGTGGATGTTCGATACGGCCGACGCGGGCGGCTCCTCCCACAGGCAGTCGATCAGGCGATCCAGAGAGACGGACGTATTGGGGTAGAGCAGTAACACGCCAAGTACGGACCGCTGCTTTCCCGAGAGATGCACGGGCCTGTCTGCGGAACGGGCCTGAACAGGACCGAGAATTCCGAACACGGTCACAGGCGGCTCCCGATCATCATCGAGACACGTTCTACACCGGGCTGCCGAGGTACGCAAGGCGATGGTCACCGGGCGCCCGTTTCGGGGGTGGCTGTAGTAATGGCACGATGACCGTTCTTCGCTCTCATCGAGTGATCCGCGTCAGCGTGAAGTCGATCAAGACGTTGTACGGCACGCCCACCACCTTCACCGACGCGGGGCTCGCCCCGTCCACGGCCTACACCTACACGCTGAGGGCCTTCGACGCGGCCGGCAACCAGTCGGGCGCGAGCGCTCGGTCTCGGCCACGACCCCGGCCGCCCCGAACAACCCGGTCAACCTGGCGGCGGGCCGGCCGTACACGATGTCGTCGACGCCCTCCTCGTCCTACCCCGACAGCGGCGGCGAGCTGACCAACGGGACGTACGGCACGGTGTCCTACGGCGATGTCGCCTGGCAGGGGCGCAACACCGGCGCACCCTACTCGATCACCGTGGACCTGGGCGCGCAGAAGGAGCTGCGGAGCAACTGGCTGCAGACCAAGAGCGTCTACATCTTCCCGCCCAAGAAGGTGACCTATGAGGTGCCGGCCGACGGATCGTCGTACACGACGGCCACGGCCGGCCCTGCGGTGCGGGGCCCACGCGGACTGGTACAAATGGGGCATGAGCGAATACGTCGGGTATCCCCGGCAGCCAAACGTGCCGTCGGCCCGGCGTGTCCACAGTCGGACGTACCGTGTGTGGGCCCACGTGCTCCTGTGGACGCCGATCGCGCTCACGATGGCCGGTGTCGTCCTCGGCCTGGGGCTGTTCGCGGCCGCTGACGCCGACCCGACGTACAGTTCGTCCGCGCTCGGCTATCTCGGCCTCGTCGTGTGGGGCGGCCTCGCGGTCCTGTCGCCGCTCCTGCTCGGGTCGTTCATCGCCGGGCTGGTCATGCTGATCCGCACGCGCAGCTGATATCTACATGGACCTCGCCACGCGCCGGCGCCGGCAGGCGCTGTTCCTGTTCTTCTTCCTCCCAGGAGGCGCGATGTCGTCATGGGTGACCCGCACCCCGGACATCCGCGACCGGCTGGAGGCGTCCACCGGCCAGATGGGCTGGGTGCTGTTCGGCCTGTCGCTCGGCTCCATGGTCGGAATCCTGTGCTCCGGACGTCTCGTCTCCCGTTACGGGACCAGACCCGTCATCGGCGTGGGAACCGCACTGGTCATCGTGAGCATGGCCGTCATCAGCGCCGGCACTCTCCTCTCATCCGCGCCGCTGGTCATGGCGGGCCTCTCCGTGTTCGGCGCGGGCATGGGAGCAGCTGACGTCGCCGTCAACGTCGACGGCGCCGACGTCGAACGGATCAGTGACACGACGACGCTGCCCACCTTGCACGGCTGCTGGAGCCTGGGCACCGTCATCGGCGCCTGCGCGGGCATCGCCGCCACGGCCGCCCGCCTCCCGGTGCACTGGCATCTGGCAGCGGTCACCCTGATCGCGGCCGCGACCTTCTGCTACGCCATCCGCTCCATTCCCGCAGGCACCGGAATCCTCACAGCAGACCAAGCCGGCACCGGCGCCGACCATCCGAAGCCGAGAGTCTGGAAGGACCGCAAACTCCTCCTGATCGGTGCGATCGTGCTGGCGATGGCCCTGGCCGAGGGATCTGCCAACGATTGGCTGCCGCTGCTCATGGTGGACGGACACGGCCTGAACGCCGCGTCCGGATCCCTGGTCTTCACCGGGTTCGCCGCCGCCATGACGATCGGCCGCTTCAGCGGCACGTTCTTTCTCGACCGCTTCGGCCGGACCACCGTCGTGCGGGCCAGCGCCGTCTCGGGGGCAGCGGGCCTGATCCTGGTGATCTTCTCCGACAACGCCGTGCTGGCCGGAGCGGCAGTTCTGTTCTGGGGACTCGGCGCATCACTCGGCTTCCCCGTCGCTCTTTCGGCCGCGGGGGAATCGGGACCGGACCAGACCGCCCGCGTCAGCCTGGTGGCTGTGATCGGCTATGTCGCCTTCCTCGTGGGCCCGCCCGGCCTCGGCTTCCTCGGCGAGCACTGGGGCCTGCGCTCAGCCATGCTGGTGGTGCTCGCCTTCGTCGCCTCCGTCGCCTTCCTGGCGCCTGCGGTCGACACACGCCACCGTTCCGCTACGGCAGCAGCCGTACACGCTGACGACACTCCCTGAACACGGCATCAACCGAGTCATCATCCAGATGGGCTTCTGCGGCATGCCGCAGAAGGAGCACCTCGAGGCGATCGAACTGCTCGGCACAGAGGTGGCACCCGTCGACGTACTCGACCCGCTCGACAACCACCGCTACGCCGGCGTCCGGCCGATCGGCGCCGAGGAGTACTTCCGGCAGGCCATGAGGCGGCGAACGTACGAGCCGGCGGCGATGACCGGCGCGGGCGACCAGAAGCGACCGAGTGCGGCACACCGGGTGTTCTTCGGCCAGGAATTGGACAGCGAATGGCCTGGGAACTGGTCAGGCGAAGAATCGACACTCGGCAGGCGGGTGCTGCGACGGCGAGCACCGTACCGCTAGCCGCGCCGTCTCCGTGCCGCTGAGAAAGGCTGATCGATCGTGACCGAACGCGTGCGCGTAGCTGTGCTGGCGGGTGGGCCGTCCGCTGAGCATGAGGTGTCGCTGCAGTCGGCGCAGGCCGTGCTCGATGCCCTGCCGAGGGATCTGTACGAGCCCGTCGCCGTCATCATCGACCGGCAGGGCAGGTGGCCGGTGGAGCTGCGACGCGATCTGGCGGACGTGGTCTTCCCCGTGCTGCACGGGCCGTTCGGCGAGGACGGCGTTATCCAGGGTCACCTGGAGACGCTGGGCATTCCGTACGTGGGCTGCGGCGTCCTGGCCTCCGCCGTGGCCATGGACAAGGTCGCGATGCGCCGCACGTTCCTGGCGGAGAACATTCCCGTCACCCCGCACGTGTGGTTCACCGAGCACGACTGGCGCACCACCACTGACCACTGGGGTCTGGTGAAGTCGCTCGACTGGCCGATGTACGTCAAACCGGCCAACATGGGCTCCTCCGTCGGCATCGCACGTGTCACCTCCATGGAGGAACTGCGCGCGGGCGTTGAGCTGGCGCTCACCTACGACCGGGTGGTCGTCGTCGAGCAGGGCGTGACCGCGCGCGAGGTCATCTGCGGCGTGCTCGGCGGCTATGACGCGCCGGATGCCTCGGTGCCCGGCGAGCTCATCGTGCCCGGCGACTGGCTCGACTATGAGGCCAAGTACCTCAGCCAGGCCGAGATCGCCACGATCCCCGCCGTGCTGCCGGAACGGGTGATCGAGGACGTGCGCGAGCTGGCCCTGCGCGCCTTCCGGGCGATCGGTGGCTACGGCCTGTCCCGTGTCGACTTCCTCTATGAGGAGGACACGGGACGCCTGTACGTGCTGGAGATCAACACCATGCCCGGCTTCACCTCCCGTTCCGTCTACGCCAGGGCCTGGGCCGCGAGCGGTGTCCCGTACCCGGACCTGTTGCGCCGCCTCATCGACCTCGCCTTCGCCAGGAGTAGCTCGTGATCCCCATGACGCTGAACGAGATCGCGCAGGTCGTCGGCGCAAGCCTGCACGACGTGCGCGACCCGCAGGCGCTGGTGACAGCCCCCTCAGCGGTCGACTCCCGCGAGGTGGCGCCTGGCGGCCTGTTCGCCGCGACGGTCGGCGCCAACGTCGACGGTCACGACTACGCGGCCGGTGCCGTCGCGGGCGGCGCCGTCGCCGTGCTGGCCTCAAGGCCCGTCGGCGTGCCCGCCCTCGTGGCCGAGGACGTCCAGCTCTCGCTCGGCCTGCTGGCCGAGCACGTGCTCGAACACATCAGCCCGACCGTGATCGGCCTGACCGGCTCCGTGGGCAAGACCACGACCAAGGACCTGCTTGCCCAGGTGCTCGAACGGCACGCCGCGACGGTCGCCACCGACAGGTCGTTCAACAACGAGCTCGGGCTGCCGCTCACCGTGCTGCGTGCCGATGCCACCACCCGATACCTGGTGCTGGAGATGGGTGCAGGCCGGAAGGGCGACCTGACGTACCTGACCGGGATCGCACAACCCCAGGTCGGGCTGGTGCTCAATGTCGGCACCGCACATGTGGAGCGTATGGGAGTCGGGCTCGCCGACGTGGCCGAGGCCAAAGGCGAGCTGGTCGAGGCGCTTGCGGCGGACGGCTTCGCCCTGCTCAACGCCGACGACCCGTTCGTCATGGGCATGGCCGGCCGCACCAAGGCCCAGATCCTGTTGTACGGCAGGTCGGCGGAGGCGCAGGTGCGAGCCGAAGACGTGCGGATGGACGACCGCGCGCGCACCGCGTTCGAGCTTGTGACGCCCTCCGGCCGCGCCCCGGTCGAGCTCGACCTCATAGGCGAGCACCAGGTGAGCAACGCCCTGGCCGCCGCCGCCGTCGCCACCGCACTCGGCCTGGGCGTCGCCGAGATCGCCGATGGGCTGAACGCCGCCCGGCGGCGCTCCGCGGGCCGGCTGGAGATCGTCGAACGACCTGACGGCATCACCATCGTCAACGACGCCTACAACGCCAACCCCGAATCCATGCGGGCCGGGCTGCGGGCGGTGAAGGCCCTGGCCGGCACCCGTCGTACCGTCGCCGTGCTCGGCGCGATGGGGCAGCAGGCGGACGCCTCCCGCGCCCGGCACGCGGAGATCGGCCGGCTCGTCGCCGGCCTCCGCTTCGACGTGCTGATCGCGGTCGGAGCAGGGGATCCGCTCGCGATGGCGGAGGCGGCCGAGTCCTCGAACCAGGGCGTGGCCGTCCATACCGTCGGGGACGTGGACGGCGCCCTCAGGCTGGCCACCGCGCTTCTCGAACCGGGAGACGTGGTGCTCGTCAAGGCCTCCAGCGAGATCGGGCTCGGTGCCTGCGCCCGTGCGCTGGCCGTGTAGCCGAGGGACCGTACATCCGATGGTCCCAGGCCCCAGTGCTGCTCCAGCGCGTCGCGTCAGGCGCGGGCACTCCCGTGTCAGTGGATGTGGGAGCCGCCATTGACGTCGTAGGTGGCGCCGGTGATGTAGCCGGACTCCTCCCGGCACAGGTACGCGATGAGGTCGGCGACGTCTTCGACGTTGCCCAGTCGTCCCATGGGCGTCCCCGCCAGGAGCCGCGCCTTGTGCTCGTCGTCCAGGGCGCCGCCGGTGATGTCGGTGTCGATGAGCCCGGGTGCGACGGCGTTGACGGTCACGCCGGCCGGTCCGAGCTCGCGGGCCAGGGCCCTGGCGAAGCCGAGCTGGGCGGCCTTGGCGGCGGAGTAGGCCACGCCGCCGAAGACGCCGCCGCCGCGCTCGGCGGACACCGACGACAGGAAGACGATCCGTCCGAAGCCGCGCTCGGCCATGCCTGGGGCGACGCGGCGGGTGATGTTGTAGGCGCCGCGTACGTTGACGGCGAAGACGCGGTCCCATTCCGTGCCGGTGACCTGCAGGAACGGGATCGGTGAGGTGATGCCGGCGTTGTTGACGAGGGCTCCGGCGGGAGGATCTGAGGCGTCGAGGTGGACCATCGCGGCTTCGACGGAGGTCTCGTCGGTGATGTCGCAGCCGAGGCCGAACGCCTGCACCCCGTGGCGGTGGGCGACCTGGTCGGCGGTTTCCTTGGCGCCGGCTTCGTCCAGGTCGAGGATGGCGAGGTTCCAGCCGGCGGCTGCGAGGGCGTGTGCGGTGGCGCGGCCGATGCCACGCCTGGAGCCCGCGCCGGTGACGATGGCGGTCAGGTCAGAGACTGGCATGGTCTTCCTCCGGGAGCTCAAAGTTCCGCCCTGATCGTGGCGATGATGGCGTCGGTCGACAGCCCGTAGCGGTCGTGCAGGGTGGGCAGGGCGCCCGCGGCCAGGAACGCGTCGGGCAGAGCGATCGGAACGACGCGCGCGCCCACGCCGGCGAAGGCGAGGGTGGAGGCGACCGATTCGGCGAGGCCGCCGACGACGCTGTGGTTCTCCAGGGTGACGACCAGCCGGTCGGTACGGGCCGCGCGCTGGATGGCCGCGGTGTCGAGAGGTTTGATGGTGGGCACGTGGAGCACGGCGGCGTCGACGTGGTCGGCTTCCAGCCGGGAGGCGGCCTGCAGGGCACGCATGGTCATCAGCCCGGTGGAGATGAGCACGACGTCGCGACCTGTGCGCAGCTCAGCGGCCTTGCCGAGCTCGAAGCGGTAGTCGTACTCGTCCAGCGCCCTGGGCACGGCGCCGCGCAGGAGCCGCAGGTAGGTGGGGCCCGGGGCGGCGGCGAGCGCGGGCACGGCCTGTTCGATGTCCACGGCGTCGCAGGGGTCGACGATGGTGAGGTTCGGGCAGCCACGCAGGATGGCCAGGTCCTCGGTGGCCTGGTGGCTGGGCCCGTAGCCGGTGGTGAGCCCCGGCAGGGCGCCGACGACGTTGACGTTGAGCCCGGGTTCGGCGATGTCCAGACAGAGGAAGTCGTAGGCGCGGCGGGTGGCGAACACCGAATAGGTGGAGGCGAAGGGCACCAGCCCCACCTCGGCCAGCCCGGCGGCCGCCCCGAGCATCGCCTGCTCGGCCATGCCCATCTGGAAGAACCGCCCGGGGTGTGCGTCGTGGAAGACATGCATGTCGGTGTATTTGGCCAGGTCGGCCGACAGGCCGACGATCTCGGGGCGCTGCTCGGCCAGCCGCGCCAGCGCATGCCCGAACGGGGCCGGTGTGGTGCGCTGGCCGGGGTCGGCGAACGAGGCGATCATCGCCGACGTGGTGAGCCGCTTGGCCGTGGTCATCGGTGCGAGTCCTCCTCGAGCTGGTTGCGGGCGATCTGCCACTCGTGCTGTTCCACGCGCATGAAGTGCGCCTTGTCGCGGTTCTCCAGCAGCGGGACCCCGTGTCCGATGCGGGTGTCGCAGATCAGGACCGATGGCGAGCCGTGGTGTTCACGGAGCTGGTCGAGAGCGGCCAGCAGCGCGGGGATGTCGTTACCGTCGACCCGCAGCGCGTGCCAGCCGAAGGCCCGCCACTTGTCGGCCACCGGCTCGGTCCGCAGCACGCCCGCGGTGGCCCCGTCCGCCTGCAGCCCGTTGACGTCGACGATCGCCGTCACGTTGTCGAGACCGTGGTGCGCGCAGGCCAGCGCGGCCTCCCAGGTGGAGCCCTCGTCGAGCTCGCCGTCGGACATCAGGTTGAACACCTGCGCCGGGTTGCCGGTGTGGCGCAGCCCCAGCCCCATGCCGGCGGCCACCGCGAGACCGTGGCCCAGCGAGCCGCCGGAGATCTCCATGCCGGGCGTGTAAGACGCCATCCCCGACATCGGCAGCCGCGAGTCGTCGGCGCCGTACGTCGCCAGTTCCTCGACGGGGATGACGCCGTACTCGGCGAGCGCGGCGTACAGCGCGATGGCGTAGTGGCCGATCGACAGCAGGAAACGGTCCCGGCCCGGCCAGTGCGGATCGTCCGGCCGGAAGCGCAGCCGACTGCCGTACACGACGGCGAGGATGTCGGCGACGCCCAGTGCCTGGCCGATGTACCCCTGGCCCTGGACTTCGGCCATGTCCAGCGCGTACCCCCGGATCCGGTGCGCGGACGCCCGCAGCCCGTCGACCCGCTTCTCGGTCATCGACGTCACTGTGCTGCTCCCCTTTCGTAGGTGATCGTTTCCGTGCGCGACGTTTGCTCGAGCGCCGCCACCCTTTCGCGTTCGTCCCGTCCCCAGGTTTCCTGCGTGATCAGCGCAGCGAGCAGGCCCAGCAGCCCGTAACCGGTCAGCAGCGCGGCGGGCCCGACCCAGCCGAACGACGCGTACAGGGCCGTGGCCAGCAGCGGCGTGAACCCGGAGACGACGGCTGAGAGCTGGTAGGCCAGCGACGCCCCGGTGGTGCGGGTCTTGGTCGCGAACAGCTCCGAGAACCACGCCCCCTGCACCCCGGCCAGCGAGTTCTGGCAGACCGCGTAGCTGACGACGAACGCGACCACAATCCAGGCCGCAGTCCCCGTATTGACCAGCAGGAACAGCGGGAAGCCCCAGAGGAGCGTGATCGCGGTGCCCAGCAGATAGACCGGGCGGCGCCCTACCCGGTCCGTCAGCGCGCCCCAGGCCGTGGTGGCGGCGATGCCGAGCGCGGCCGCCAGCATCAGCCCGGTCAGACTGACCGACCTGTCCGCCAGCTTCTCGCTCGCCAGGTACGACAGCATGAAGGTCACCGTGACGGCGTATCCGGCGGTCTCCGTGATGCGCAGGCAGAAGGCGCGCAGCACGGTGCGCCAGTCGTCCCGCAGGACCTCCAGCAGCGGGTTCTTGGCGATCTCGCCTTCTTCCTTGAGCTCCTCGAACTCCGGCGACTCCTCGATCTTGAGCCGGATGACGATCCCGACGACGATGAGGACGGCACTGAGCAGGAACGGCACCCGCCACGCCCATTGCTCGCCGAGTGGCACGCTCACCAGGAAGGCCAGGTTGGCCAGCAGCAGCCCGACCGGGAAGCCCGCCTGGGTGATGCCGGTGTAGAGGCCGCGCCGCCGCCACGGCGCGTGCTCGAAGCACATGAGGATCGCGCCGCCCCACTCCGCGCCGAACGCCAGTCCCTGCACCACCCGCACCGCGACCAGGAGAATCCCCGCCCAGACCCCCACCTGCTGGTACGTCGGCAGCGCCCCGATGAGCACCGTCGCGATGCCCATCAGCAGCAGGGAGCCGACCAGCACGGGCTTGCGTCCGATCTTGTCACCGAGGTAGCCGCCGACGATCCCGCCGAGCGGCCGTACCGCGAACCCGATCCCCAAGGTCGCGAACGACAGCAAGGTGCCCGACAGCGGATCGCTCGCCGGGAAGAAGACATCGTTGAAGTACAGGGCGGCGGCCGTGCCGAAGCCGATGAAGTCGTACGTCTCGATGGTCGCGCCGACCGAGGTGCCGAGGGCGACCTTCTTCTTCTCCGGTGTGCCGTCGACCGGATGCCATGGGGTGACCTTCGCGTCAGCCATCTCAGTGCTCCTGGGGGTGAGAGGAAGGCCGGAGCCGGGTTCCTCACGTGAGCTAACTGCCGACTGTTAACAGTCAGCAGTTGAGAGCGTGACCCGCATCACCCTCTTCTGTCAAGGGGATCGATCGGACTGTTGACAGTCGCCACTTGTCGCGATGCCGGACTACGATGGGGATCGCCGACCACAGAAGGAGAGTGCGTGAGCGTCGAACCTCTTCCCAGTCTGGACCGCAGCACCCTGCGTGAACGCGCGCTGCAGGCCCTGCGGTCGGCGATCACCTCCGGGCAGTACCGGCCGGGTGACCACCTAGGAGAGGTCGAACTCGCCGCCCGCCTGGGCATCAGCAGAGGCACCGTCCGCGAGGCCCTGCGTCATTTGCAGCAGGAAGGGCTCGTCACCCCCGGACGCCGCGGCATGCTCCGCGTCAACACCCTGACCGCCAAGGAGATCAGAGGGCTCTACCAGGTGCGGGCCGCCCTCGAAGGACTCGCCGTGGCGACCGTCATCAACTCCCCGCACCGCGACACCGCCGTGACGACCCTGCGCTCGGCCCTGACCCGGCTGTCCGACCACGGTGCCGACTTCCCCCAGCGCGTGGCCGCCGACCTCGGATTCCACCTGCTGCTGTGCGAGCTCGCCGACAACCCGATGCTGGTCGAGAGCTGGAAGCACCTGGAAGGGCGCATCCGGGTCGCGATCATGAGCCACGACGCCGCCCAGCTGCCCGAGATGATGTCCCACGACCGGCACGCGCCCATCGTCGACGCGATCGAGAGCGGTGATGTGCCCGCCGCGGTCAGGGTCGTCGAAGACCACATGGCCGCGGCCGCCGAACTCTACGCGGGCGTGTGAGCACGACGACCGCTGAGAGGCAGCGCCTGTTCACGGAAGACGGGCCCACTCCCGCACCGACGTCATCGCGTTCGCCACGTGGGACGGCGGAGCCGTCATGGAGTCACTGGGCGCCGTAGAGGTCTGCGGCGGCGCTCCCCGATGGCGCTTGTGATATCGGCTTGGTGGCCGTCATCGGTTCTCCTGTAACGAATCGAGGGCACGGAGCAGGATCAGGTGGTTCCGGTGAGCTGGAGCAGCCGTGCCTCGTCGGCCTCGGCCGCGGGCAGGAGTTCGTGCGGTTCGCCGGTGACGGTGAAGGTCAGCATCTGGTCGGCTACCGTGAGAAGCTCGGTGTGCTCGGTGGACCACCAGATGACGATCAGGCCCGATTCGGCCATGGAGTGGATGAGCCCGTAGAGGTCCGACTTGGTGCGCACGTCCACCCCCCGGGTCGGCTCCTCGAGGATGAGCACGCGCAGCGGCAGCCCGAGCCAGCGCGCGATGAGCACCTTCTGGAGCGTTCCTCCCGACAGGGACGACGGCGGGGCGTGGACGTCGGTTCCGGAAAACCCCAGCTCCCCCAGCTGCCGCCGGACATGGGCGGCTTCGGCCGGCCTGCGCAGTATCCGGCGTTCGACGACCTGACGGGCGACGACGGCGTTGTCCCGGATCGGCAGAGCCGCGAAGGTCCCCTTGGCGCTTCGATCCCCGGAGACGAAGCCGATGCCCCTGCGTACCGCCTGACGGGGTGAGCGTGCGCGCCAAGGGCGCCCGTCGATCTCGATCTCCCATGAGGGACGCCTGGTCAGCCCCAGCAGGGCGTCGGCCAGGGCGGCCGGGCCCTGTGGTGTGCCGGCCAGGCCGAGCACCTCTCCGCGGGAGAGTTCGACCTGGGTGCCCGAAGCGGGGTGGCGCAGACGTACCCCGCCCGGCGCGATCCGGCCAGCCGGCCGGTGGATTCTGCCGCGTTCCCGTGCCGGCTGCTCGCCGAACATCTCCTCGACGATCCGCTGGTCCTCGATTGCAGTGAGGGGCGTGGCGTCGGTGACCGTACGCCCGTCCCGCAGGACGGTGACCACCTCACCCACCTGCCGGATCTCGTGCATGCGGTGGGATACCAGCACGAAGCCGATTCCCTGGCCGGTCAGGTGCCGCAGCACCTGGAAGAGCCGGTCGGCCTCCTCGACGTCGAGACTGGCCGTGGGCTCATCGAGCAGGATGAGGTCGGCACCTGAGCTGAGAGCCCGGCCGATCTCGATCAGCTGCAGCTGATGCAACTGCAGGTCGCCGGCGAGTCTGTCAGATGACGGCACTGTCCAGTCGACCATGCGTCCGCGGCGAACACCCGGTGCACGGCCTCGCCCGAATACGTCAGCCGCAGGGAGAACATCCAATGGCGGCACCGGCTGCTCGCCGATCTTTGCTCGCGCCGGGAGTGGCACGCCCTTTCACCCGCGCGGTGAGATCGCTCAGGAGGATGGCCGAGCGAGGGCCGGCGGGGCGGCGGGTCAGGCCTGGCGACCGGCGGCGCCGAGGGCGCAGGCCATGCTGAAGGAACTTACTCGTCTTTGCGCCAGCGGGCGCGCAGGTGGAAGGCGGCGGTCTTGGGACGGCGGTCGCGCGTGAAAACACCCTTCTTGTTGCCGTCGACGCGGAAGACGCCCGCGGTGGTGGCGAAGTCGGCGAAGTTCCAGACCTGTTCGCCCACCACCGCGTCGACCCGGTCGAAGACCCGGTGGTACACGTCGAGCAGGTCGGCCTGGTACTCCTCGGTCCACGGGGTGGGCACGATGCTGCGCAGGCCGGGGTAGGTGTCGGCGCCGTACTCGGTGATGATGATGGGCTTGTCGTGCGTCTCCGCCCACTGCCGCAGCTCGGCCTCCAGTGCGGTCTCGGCCGCTTCCAGGTCGCCGGGGCCGAAGTACCAGCCGTAGTAACGGTTGAGCAGGACGACGTCGAACAGGTCGGTGACCACGCACTGGTCCGGCGGCGCGAGCAGCGCGTTGGCGTAGGCCACGGGCCGGGTGGGGTCGAGGCGGCGGGTTTCCGCGGCGAGTGGGGCGAAGTAGTCGCGCGCTTCGGGCTGGACGTTGTCGGGTTCGTTGGCCACCGACCACAGCACGACGCTGGGATGGTTCTTGTCGCGGGCCACCAGTTCCCGGATCGCCTGCAGGTGGACGCGCTGGGTGTCTTCGCCGATCGTGTCCGGGGAGTATGTGGACACGCGTTTGCCGGAGTTGAAGACACCTCCGCCGATGTTGAGGTTGAGCCCGACGGCCGCAGTCTCGCTGATGACGACCACGCCGTGCCGGTCGGCGTAGTCGAGGACCTCCTCTGCGTAGGGGTAGTGCGAGGTGCGGAAGGAGTTCGCGCCGATCCACTCCAGCAGGGCGAAGTCATGCACCATCAGCGCGTCGTCGTGGCCCTTGCCGCGCACCGCCGCGTCCTCGTGCTTGCCGAACCCCCTGAAGTAGAAGGGAGTTCCGTTGATTAGGAACTGCCTCCCGCGTACCTCCACCGTGCGCACGCCCACCGGCTGGCGGTAGCCATCGATGACCTCCCCGGATGCGCTCAACAGTGAGACCTCGAGTTCGTAGAGGTAGCCGTCGCCGGGCGCCCATGGATGTACGTCAGGCACGCGCAACGTGGCGACCGCGCCGGAGGCAGCGGCTACCTCGGCGCCGGAGGCGTCGCGCAGCGACACACGGAGCGAGTCCGCCTCCCCGGTGCTGTCCACCTGGTAGCCGATCACGCCGGTGGTGTCGTCGAAGGCCGTGGTCACGGTGATGTCGCTGATGTGCGCCGGAGGCGTGGTGTAGAGCCAGACCGGCCGGTGCAGGCCCGCGTAGTTGAAGAAGTCGTGAAGGTAGCGCTGCACCCGACGGCCGTCGGGACGCTCCTCGATGGTGCCCGGCGGGATCGACGCCCAGCTCAGTTCGTTGTTGACCACGACGGTGACGCGGTTCTCGGCTCCCGGTCGCACGTGTGCGGTGACATCCGCTTCGAACGGGGTGTAGCCGCCTTCGTGTTCGGCGACCTCGGTGTCATCGACCCAGACGGTCGCGCGGTGGGTCGCGGCGTCGAACCGCAGGACGATGCGCTGCCCTGCCCACCGGGCAGGCACCCACATATCCGTCTGGTACCAGGCGTCGCCCACGTGGTCCCGGACTGTCGCCTCGGGGTAGATGTCGTTGTAGCTGGCCGGTACCGGGATGTCCACGGCCCCCGCGAGGGGCGAGCGCCACCAGCCTTCGGTGCGGCCGGCTCCCTCCGCGTCCAGCCGGAACCTCCACAAGCCGGCTAGAGAGCGGCGTTCGCGGGTGGGGCCGTCCTGCGGGCAAAGCATGGTCGGTTCTCCGTTTCTCCGCGCGGTGGTCACGCGGTGGTCGAGTCGTCGGTGGCGTCGAGCAGCGGGGGCGGACCAGTCGAGCTGTTGGACGTTCGGCCGCTCGCTGTGACGGGTGTTCCGTCCTATTTGATGCCGGTGTTGGCGATGCCCTGGATGAACTGTTTCTGGAGGAACAGAAAGAGCAGCACGATCGGGGTGACGACGGTGACCGCGCCGGCGAGCAGCAGACCGTAGTTGGTGCCGTTGGCGCCCACCGAGAACAGGGCGAGCGCGACCGGCAGCGTGTAGTGATCTTCGGTCTGCGCGATCACCAGCGGCCACAGGAAGTTGTTCCACTGCCCGAGGAAGGTCAGGATCGCCAGTGTCGCCAGCGGGGGCCGGCAGAGCGGGACGATGACCCTGAGAAAGATGCGTGTTTCACCGGCGCCGTCAAGGCGGGCCGCTTCGACGAGAGAATCCGGGATGTCCTGGATGAACTGGCGCATGAGAAACACGCCGAGCGGTGTCACGAGGAAGGGCAGAATCAACCCGAGATAGGAGTTGCTCAGTCCCATGTTGCTGACCAGGACGAAGAGCGGCACGAAAGTGGTGACGCCGGGGACGATCAGCATCGTGAGGACGAGGCCGAACAGGAGGCGTTTCCCGGCGAATTCCATCTTCGCGAAGGCGTACCCCGCCATGGAGCAGAAGAGCAGATTTCCCGCGACACATGTCACGGCGACCAGCGTGCTGTTGAAGAAGTACACCGAGAAGTTCTGCTTCGACAGCAACTGTTCGAAGTTGCCGACCGTCGGAGAACGGGGCAGCCAGACGCTCGGATGCGCGACGATTTCCCCTGTCGGCTTGATCGACCCCAGGAACATCCACGCGAACGGTGCCAGCGTCGCGAGGAGGCCCAACGTGAGGGCGCCGTAGAGCATGATGCGGGCGGGCCGGATGGGCCTGCGTGCGCTGAGGCCGGACGCGGCCGCAGCGGTGCTCGCGGTCGTGGTGGTCATGTCATGCCTTCGCTCGGAAGATGCGGAACTGGAGGAGGCTGAGCAGCGCGATCGCGGCCACCAGCACGTACGAGGCGGCGGAGGCCATACCGTAATTGCCGAAGCCGAATTGCTCGTAGGCGTAGTAACTGATCGATGTGGTGCTGTCCAGCGGGCCGCCACTCGTCATCACGAACGGCTCCTCGAAGAACTGCAGGTAACCGATGCTCAGCAGCACGGCGACCACCAGCGTGACCGGCCTGAGCAGCGGCAGGGTGATACTGCGGAAGGCGCGCCGGCGGCTGGCGCCGTCAACGCGAGCCGCCTCGAGCAGATCCTCGGGGATGGACTGCAGTCCAGCCAGGAAGATCACCATAGGGATGCCGAAGTGGCGCCAGACCGCCATCAGGATGAGCGCGGGCATGGACCAGTTGGGGTCGTTCAACCAGTCCGGCCCATGGATTCCCACGACGGCAAGGACGGAGTTGATCATTCCGTCCGGCTCGTAGAGGTACCTCCACACCACCGCTATCGCCACGATGCTGGTCACCACGGGCGCGAAGTAGGCGACCCGGAAGAATCCCTTCGCGCGCTGGATCCCGGAATTGAGCGCGACGGCGAGGGCCAGGGCGATGATCATCGTCAGCGGGATTCCCACGGCGACGAAGTAGAGCGTGTTGAGAGCCGCCCGCAGGAAGGTCGGATCCCCGAAGAGCTCGGTGTAGTGGGCAAGGCCCACGAAGTCGACGCTGAAGGGGGTCCGTATGTCCCGGGCCGTGATGTCCGTGACGCTCATCGACAGCGAGGAGAGGACTGGCCATACACCGAAGGTGGCGAACAGCGCGACGAAGGGTGCGCAGAAGGCCCAGGCGATCAATGTGCGCCGGGCACGTTCTGACACGGCCCCCGGTGGCCCCGTCCGCCGTGGGCCGGCAGCCGGGTTCGGTGCGGATTTCACGGAGGCGAGAGAGGCCATTCCTACGCTCCGGTTCCGATCGCCGACGCCTTTTTCTGGATCTCCCGCAGAGCCGCTTGCGGTGAGGAGACGCCCTTGGCAACCTTCTCGAACTCGGCATCCAGGACCGCGGTGACCTGCCGCCATGTCGTGGTGTTCGGTCCAGGCTGTGCCGTCTTCAGCTGGGTACGGAACACGGCCAGAGTCGCGTCGTTCGCGAGCTTCCCCTCGTTCCAGGCCGACTCGATGGCGGGCAGGTCTCCGGACAGGTCATACCACGTCCTCTGAACGTCAGGACTGGCCATCCACCGGATGAACTTCCATGCGCCCTCGCGGTTCTTGGCGTCCTTGAACACCGCCCACTGTCCACCGCCGATGTAGCCGGCGTTGGACTTCGGTCCCGACGGGAGCGGCGCGATGCCCACCTTGTCGCCGACGAAGGATGCACCGCCGGCGGACTTCAGCAGGTTCACCTCCCAGGGGCCGGAGATGAGCGCGGCAGTGGACCCGGCGACGAACTGTGGCTCGATCTCTCCCAGGCTCACCGGGCCGTTCGGGCTGGAGATCTTCGACGCGATGAACGACCGGTAGAACTCCAGTCCCTTGAGCGCCTCCGGCGTGTCGAAGGTGAACTTGGTCCCGTCCTCGTCCATGACCTGGGCTCCGGCCTGCCACATGAACGGCACGACGCCCTGCCAGGTCCCCGTGGCGCCGGTGGGCAGGGACAGCCCCCACTTGGCCCCTTGCTTCTGCAGGGCCTTGAGGAACGGGCCGTACTCGTCCCAGGTCTTGGGTGCGGAGACTCCGGCGGCCTGCGCCATGTCCTTGCGGTAGAACAGGGAGCGGGTTTCCACGTACCAGGGGACGCCGTACTCGGCTCCCTCGAAGGTGGTGCTCTGGACGGCGCCGCGGTAGAAGACGCTGAAGTCAACGAGGCCGGACGGAACCTTGTCCAGCCCGCCCGTGGACGCGAACGCCGCTAGGTCCACCGCACCCACCATGGTGGCGTCCGGAGTGTCTCCTGAGGCGATCGCCGTCTGCACCTTCTTGGCATAGTCCTGCCAGGGAACCGCGGTCACCTCCACCTTCACGCCGGGGTTCGCCTGGCTGAACTGGGCGGCCAGCTTCGGCAGAAGCTCGCCCTCCGTTCCCATCGCCCACACCGTGATGGTGCCGCCGGCGGGTTTGGTGTCAATGGGGGCGCCCGCATCGGCCTGCGTCGGCCGGGCTTCCGACCGGCCGCAGCCGGTCATAAGCAGTGCGACGGCCAGCCCGCCGACGAGTGTTTTCGCAACAGTTGAGGTGAACATTGATGTCCCGTTCCTCTCCACCCGAGGGAAGCGTCACCGCTTCTTCCGTACGTCGTGGTGTGGGTGAGCGAGACGCTACCTCAAAAACCGAACAGTTGCTACATTTTCTTTGCCGCGAATTCACCGGCGTAACCGCAAGGACCCATAGGGTTGGTGCCATGACCGATGAGACGGCGAGTCGACCAGGCACTCGGCGGGGCCCCTACGCCAAGAGCGCGCGCCGCCGAGCCGAGATCGTCGCCTCCGCGACATCCGTCTTCTCGGCACGCGGTTACCGAGGCGGGTCGCTGCGGGAGATCGCGAAGCAACTCGACCTCAGCCTGACCAGCGTCGTCCATCACTTCCCGAGCAAGAGCGCGCTGCTCGTGGCCGTCCTCGAGAACGCCGACTCCGCGCACGCCGACTCCTTCGAAGTGGACAGCCAGAAGGAGGGTGTGGCGTATGCCGTGCTGCAGTACGTTCGCCGGAACCTCGAAAGGCCCGAGATGCTGAGGCTGCTTGCCCTCATGGCCGCAGAGTCGTCGGCTCCGGACCATCCGGCGCATGAGTGGTTCCGTGAGAGATACGAGACGACGATCGGCCTACTCGCGATCGCCGTTCGCCGGGACCAGGACGAGGGCCGCATCTCCAACGCCAGGGACCCCAGAGGCATCGCCGAGTCTCTCGTGGCCCTATGGGACGGGCTCCAGCTTCAGTGGCTCATCGACCCGCACCGCGACCTCGTCGCGGCGATGACGGCCGCGTTGAAGGACCTGCTGGAGCCACACGCCCCCCTCGGCACGTAGGGTCCGTCCCGACGCGGAGCCAAGCCGGGGGCACAGCTGTGCTGTGGCGGGCGTTGCCGGTGCCCTCTCAGGAGAGGATGGCCGAGCGAGGGCCGGTGGGCGGCGGGTCAGGCCGGGCGACCGGCGGTGCCGAGGGCGCGATAGCGCTTGAGGCGGGCGGCGAGGCGCTCGGCGGGGTCGGCCCGCAGCACCTGGAGGAGTTGGCGTTCGAGTTCGCGCCCCGCCCGCCGGCAGAACTCCTGCGACTCGTCGGCGGCGTCGGGATGCTCGGGGATGATCCGGTCGGCGATGCCGTTGGCGAGCAGGTCGGCGGACCGGACGCCCTGCGCCGCCGCCATCTGAGGAGCGTGCCGCGTGTCGCGGTGGACGATGGCGCTCGCGCCCTCCGGAGGCAGCGGGGAGAGCCAGCCGTGCTGCGCGACGAGCACCCGGTCACACGGGATGAGCGCGAGGGCGCCTCCGCCGCTGCCCTGCCCGAGCAGCAAGGAGAGCGTCGGCGCTTCGAGGGTGACGAGTTCGGCCAGGCAGCGGGCGATCTCCCCGGCCATCCCGCCCTCCTCCGCCTCGCTGGACAAGGCCGCGCCCGGAGTGTCGATGACGGTGACAAGCGGCAGGTTGAGCTCGTGTGCCAGTCGCATGCCGCGGCGCGCCTCGCGGAGCGCGGCCGGTCCCATCGGGCTCGTGTCCGTCTGGCCTCGCCGGTCCTGGCCGAGCAGCACGCACGGCGCGTTGCCGAAGCGGGCCAGCGCCAGCAGCAGGCCGGGGTCCTTCTCCCCTGCGCCGGTTCCGTACAGCGGCAGCACGTCCGTTGCGGCGTACCGGAGCAGTTGCCGGACGCCGGGCCGGTCGGGCCGCCGGGAGACGATGATCGATTCCCAGGCGGGCACGTCGGGCAAGGGCTCCTCCAGCGGGTCCGCGGCCTCGGGCGGGCCGTCCGCACGCGGGAGCAGGATGCGCAGCGCGCGGTCGGCGATGTCGGCCAGTGCCTCGGGCGGCAGCACGGCGTCGATGAGGCCGTGCCGGTACAGATTCTCCGCGACCTGGACGCCTTCCGGGAACGGCTCACCGTACAGGCCCTGGTAGACGCGCGGGCCGAGGAAGCCGATCCGCGCGCCCGGCTCGGCGACCGTGATGTGACCGAGCGAGCCCCATGAGGCGAACACGCCGCCGAAGGTCGGATTGCGCAGATAGACCAAGTACGGCAGGCCCGCGGCCTTGTGGTGCACGATCGCCGCGGTGATCTTCACCATCTGCAGGAACGCGACCGTACCCTCCTGCATCCTGGTGCCGCCGGAGGTCGGCGCCGCCAGCAGCGGAAGTCGCTCCCTGGTGGCCCGCTCCACCGCGGCCACCAGGCGTTCGGCTGTGGCGACCCCGATGGATCCGGCGAGGAAGCCGAACTCGCAGGCGATCACCGCGACGCGGCGGCCGCGAAGCCGGCCCGCTCCGGTGATCACGGCCTCGTCCAGGCCGGTCTGCTCGCGCGCCGCGGCGACGTCGGGATCGGTCGCCGGGCCGAGCGGCTGGTCCCAGCATTCGAAGCCGTCGACCGCGAGCTCGATCAGCTCGCGCGCGGTCAGCCGGGTCACGTGCCCTCCAGCCAGGATCGGATCACCTGCTCCTCAGCATTGAGCAAGGGCGGGGCGGCATGGTCGGCGCGGGTGGTCTCCCGCTCTCCGTCCGGCCCGGCCGCCTCGAAGAACCGCAAAGGCGGCCCCGGCAGCGCAACCGTCCCGAGGTGAGGGTGCTCGACCTCGATGAGCAGCCCCTGCGAGCGGGTCTGCTCCCACGCGTACACCTCCTCCAGGCCACGTACGCGGCCGGCGGGCACGCCGATCTCGGCGAGCCGCGCCAGCAGCTCATCGCCATCGAAACCGGCGAAAACCTCCTCGATCCGCGCCACCAGAGCCGGCCCGGCCGCCACCCGCTCGGCGTTCACCGCCATCCCCGGCTCCTGCGGATCGAGCCCGAATCCCGCGCAGAACCGCCGCCACAGGCTCTCGTTCCCCACGGCTATCTGCACCGCGCCGTCCCGGCAGCGGAACAGCCCGTACGGCGCGATCGACGGATGATGGTTGCCCTGCGCGCGACCGACCTCGCCGGCGACGGTCCACCGGGTGCCCTGGAAGGCGTGCACACCGACGATGCTCGCGAGCAAGGACGTTCGCACGACTTGGCCCCGTCCTGTCCGTTCCCGCTCCAGCAGCGCGGACACGACGCCGAACGCGCCGTACATGCCGGCCAGCAGGTCGCCGATCGGCACCCCCACCCGCTGCGGATCATCAGGCCCGGACCCGGTCAGCGACATCAGGCCCGCTTCGCCCTGCGCGATCTGGTCGTAGCCGGCCCGGCCCGCCTCCGGCCCGTCGTGCCCGAACCCGGTGATCGAGAGCACCACCAGCCGCGGGTTCAGCTCGAGCAGCCGGGCGGTGGTGAACCCGAGCCGGTCGAGCACGCCGGTGCGGAAGTTCTCCAGCAGCACGTCCGCCTTGCGGACCAGCGCCTCCAGAGTCGCCCGGCCGTCCTCGCCCTTCAGGTCCAGCGCGATCGACTGCTTGTTGCGGTTGCAGGACAGGAAGTACGTCGATTCGCCCGCCACGAACGGCGGTCCCCAGCCGCGCGTGTCGTCGCCGGTGCCGGGCGACTCCACCTTGATCACCCGAGCTCCGAGATCGCCCAGCATCATCCCGGCATGCGGCCCGGCGAGCGCCCTGGTGAGATCGACGACGACGTATCCCGCCAGCGGCCCCGCGCTCATGCCAGCCACCCGGGCAGGACCAGAGCGGCCCAGGACAGCACGGGCGCAACCACGACGATGGTCATGCCCCAGGCCATCAGGCGTTTGAACACCTCGTCGCGGACCGTGGTGTCGGAGTTGGCGACGACGAGCGCGCCGTTGGTGGAGAACGGGCTGCAGTCGACCACCGACGACGAGATCGCCAACGCCGTGATCAGTCCGATCGCGCTGACCTGCCCCGTCTGCAGGAACGGCACGGCGAGAGGGATGAGCGCGCCGAGGATCCCCGTCGTGGAGGCGAACGCGGAGACCACCGCGCCGATCAGGCAGATCAGGAACGCGGCCAGCAACGGGGTGCCGACGTGCGCGACGCCGTCGCCCAGCCATTTCACCGTGCCCTGCTCCTCCAGCAGCGAGACGTAGGTGACGATGCCGCCGATGAGAAGCACGGTGCCCCAACTGATCTTGTCGACCGCGCCCCGAGCGGCGGAGGGGAAGATCAGGGTGAGCGTGACCGCCACGGCCAGCGCGAGGAAGCCGACGTCCAGTCCGAAGGCCAGAGCTCCCACCCCGAGGGCGAGCAGGCCGGCCAGCGTGAGCGCACGGGGTGCGTCGAGCCTGGGAAGGTCGTCATCGCCCGTTCCCCCGTGACCAGAGCCGCGGCGCGGCTCGCGCCCCGCGGCGGCCGACCCCGCACCCGCCTCCGCGAGCACCATGGCCTCGGTCTCGGCTGCTTCGCGCCCGCGCCGAAGCAGCTCCCGGCCGCCGAGGAAAGCGAAGGCGATCAGGCTGATCAGCGCGCACGCGCCCATCGCGCTGAGGAACAGGATGGCCGGGCTGCTCGCAAGCCCGCTCTTGCTGACCACGCCTGTGGTGATCGCGCCGAAGATGCCGATCGGTGAGAAGCTTCCACCCGTAGCGCCCTGGACCACCAGCAGGCCCATCAGCACGGGATTGATCCGGTACCGGGCCGCGAAACCCATCGCCACCGGCGCCACCAGGGCCACCGCCGCCGGGCTGGCTGCGCCGATCGCGGTGATCGCTGCGCACACCACGAACATCACCCACGGCACCAGGGCGACGCGGCCGCGGACCGCGACGATCGACTTGTGCACGATCCAGTCGACGGTGCCGTTGTTCTTGGCGAGCGCGAACAGGTACGTGACCCCGACCAGGATGACGAACAGGTTCGCCGGGAAGCCGCTGAGCACGTCGGCCACTTCCACGCCGAACACGGTGGTGCCCACGACGAACGCGGCCACCAGGGCCAGCGCACCCATGTTGATGGATCTGACACCGGCTACCACGAACACCAGCACCAGCACGACCAGTGCGACGACTTCGGATGACACCGGGACCTCCTCTGTTGGGTGACTGCCCGGTTACGATCCCATTTCCGGATTGGCCTAGCCTCTGCTCCACCAGGCCTCATTGTCAATACACTGTTTCCGTGACCAAGAAGCGTCAGCAGACCACCGCCACACCTGGTCGCCTTCAGCGTCCGCGGTTGTACGAGCAACTCGCCG
Organism: Nonomuraea sp. H19; assembly: GCF_052068215.1. Classification (NCBI taxonomy): domain Bacteria; kingdom Bacillati; phylum Actinomycetota; class Actinomycetes; order Streptosporangiales; family Streptosporangiaceae; genus Nonomuraea; species Nonomuraea sp. H19. The sequence goes on from NZ_JBQHCV010000007.1 coordinate 405,385, forward strand.
ACCACATCGCGAGCTTCATCGAAGCCCAGGGGCTCTCCCCAGGGGACCGGCTGCCTCCAGAACGCCTGCTGGCCGCCGAGCTCGGCGTCAGCCGTGCGACCCTGAGCCGTGCGCTGGTGGCGCTCGAGGTCCAGGGCCGGGTGGAGGTGCAGCACGGCAACGGCGCCGTGGTGCTTCCACCCACTTCACAGGATGCGGATCCGGACCTGCCGCCATTGCTGGAGAGCCGCGACGCGGTCGAGATCGCCCAGGCGCGCGCGGCCGTGATGGCGGGGCTCGCCCGCGGCGCGGCCGCGCACCCGGACCGAAGCCTGCGCCTGGCCCTGCTGGGTCCGGACGGCCGGCCCGTCGAGTTCGCCGGCGTCTGGCAGCGCGTACGCCGGCTCGCCGGTCCTGGCCTGCTGGCGGACCTCGACGATCTCCTGTCGAGCGCCATGCCGCGTGAAGACGGAACCGTCGTCTCGACCTGCCGGCTGGAGTCGCTCGCCCACGCCGTGGTCGCCGGCGACGGCGATGCCGCCGCAACCGCCTGCGCACACCTTTTCGAAGCCGGCCATGACCACCAGCAGGCCGGCCTGCCGCCGACACCCGTGGCGCCCGGCTAGGAGCCTTTTGACACGTTGTTTGGGGATGGACAGCAGGTGGTGGGGCTGGTGACAGCGCGCGGCGATCAGCTGTGCAGCGCCCGGCACCTGTCGGCCACCCTCCGGATCGGCGCGATCAGCTGGGTGACGGTGTCCTGGGTGGCGACCGCGTCGTCCGGCACCGCCGGGTCCAGCACCCGCCGAGCCCGGCCCCGCAGCACCCCGCCGGCCGCGGCCAGTCGGCTCATCACGATGCTCGGCCAGGAACGCGTACACGCTGCCTGCCGGGATCGACTCCCGGCCCGTCGGGGCGGCGGCGGGCCAGGCAGATGAGCTGGAAAGCCGCTGACCGACGCCAGGGTCGGCTGGTTGCAGCCCGCTTGGTCAGGACGGGTCGGCGCGACAGGTGAGATCGTCGGCGGGCAGGGTGCCGTTGGTGAAGTAGGTGTTCACGGCCGTCTCCACGCAGGTGTTGGGCAGGCGGCCGAAGATGCCGTGCATGCGCACGTCCCGCACGGTGACCAGGCGTGCGGCGGACATCGCCCGGCGCAGGTTCACGCCTTCCTGGTAGACCGTGCGGGTGTCGCCGGTGGCCTGGACGATCAGTGCGGGGACGTCGTTGCCGACCCTGGTCGCGGGCTCGCGGGGCGTGGGCCAGAAGGCGCAGGCGGTGATGTTGTTCGCATACGGCCCGAACACCGGCTGGGTGGCCCGGCTGCGCTGGATGTCGCGCCAGTACCGCGCGGGGTCACGTGGCACTCCGGCATCGCCGCAGATGACGGCGGCCTGGCTCGAGTAGCCCTGTGGCTTGCCGTACAACATGAACTGCAGTTCCTGCTCGAGGTCCTCGCTCGGGCGGACCGGCTTGCCCTCGGCCGCCTCGGCGAGCAGCCGCACCCGCGCGGCCAGACGGGCGTTCTCCCTGGCGTCGGGCAGCAGGGTGAAGATGACCATGGGCAGGAAGCGTTCGTCGACGAGATGCTCCCCGATGCGGATCGGGGCCTTGATCAAGCTCTCGACGCGGGCCCGCACCTGGCGTGCCGTCGTGCCGAGGTGGTATTCGGGGTCGCGCTTCGCGGTCCAGGCGGCCCAGTCGTCGAGCGCGGCCTCATTGGCCGGGCCGCTGTTCCTGATCGATCCGGCCATGTACTGGGCTGGATCGATCGCGCTGTCCAGCACGAAGCGGTCGCTGCGCTGCGGGAACATCTGGGTGAAGACCGCGCCGAGGTAGGTGCCGTAGGACATGCCGAAGTAGGAGATCTTCGCCTCGCCGAGGGCGGCGCGGATGACGTCCATGTCCCGCGCGGTGTTCCGGGTGGTGATGTGGGCGATCCGGTCGCCCTCCCGCCGCGCGCACCGCTGCGCGAGATCGGCCTGCGTCTGTACGGCCCGGCGGAAGCTCGCCCGGGTCGGCCCGGCCGACCAGAGCATGTGCCCGATCGGCCAGCCGCAGTCGACCGGCGCGCTCCTGCCGACGCCGCGTGGATCCATGCCGATCAGGTCGTAACGGGAGGTGACCTCGGGGGTCATCCGCTGGCTGATGTAGCCCATGAAGTTCAGGCCCGCACCGCCGGGACCACCGGGGTTGGACAGCATGACGCCGCGCCGCTTCCCCGGGTCGGTGGCCTTGATGCGGGAGATCGCGATCTTGATCGTCTTGCCCCGCGGCTTGGAGTAGTCCAGCGGGACCGTGATCTCAGCGCATCGGGCGCCCACGTGGTCCAGGAGGGGGTCGCCGCAGGTCACCCATTCGACGGACTGGTCGTAGAAGCGGGTCAGGGCAGTGGTCGTGGGGCCTGGCAGGAGCGTGGCTCCGGTCAGCAACACGCCGAGTACGGCATGGGGAAGATTCATGTGGGACGTCCTTCATCGGGAATGCAAGCAACCGTAGTTGACTAAATAGGCGATAGTCAACTTGAGTTGCTTCGATGAAGGGTCGGTCAACGTAGGGGGCCTCCAGGAAGGCCGCCACGACCTGGCCAAGCACCTGTTTCCACGGCCGTCGGGGCGAACTGCGCCACGCTTGTCAGACCGGGATGGAAGACCAGCTCGGCGCGCTCGGACTGGTGCTCAACTGCATCACGCTGTGGAACACCCGCCACCTGGACGCCGCGCTGGCGCAATTTCGCTGAGTGGTCGCACCATCCGCTATGCCGCCAGTGGCGGAGACGGCGTGCCGCTGGTGTTCTCTCATCCGGCCGCGAGCGCGGCGTGGCCGTGCCTTACATCGCAGGGCTGACCAGTCCTGTTTGGTAAGCGATGACGACCAGTTGCGCACGGTCGCGCGCACCCAGTTTCGCCATGGCGCGGCTGACATGGGTGCGCGCGGTGGCCGGGCTGAGAAACAACTCGGCACCGATCTCGTGGTTGCTCAGGCCCTGCCCCACCAGGGCCAGCACTTCGCGCTCGCGCTCGGTCAGCACCGCGAGCCGGTCCTCCGCGGCCCGGGCGGCTGTTCGTCGCGCGGTGAACTGGCCGATGAGGCGTCGGGTGATCCGCGGCGCGAGCAGCGCGTCTCCGGTGGCGACCACCCGGATGGCATACAGGAGCTCGGCCGGCCCGGCGTCTTTGAGCAGGAATCCGCTGGCACCGGCCTGCAGGGCGTCGAAGACGTACTCGTCGGTGTCGTAGGTGGTGAGGATGAGGACTCGGACCTGCTCCAACCCGTGCGTCCCGGCGATCTGGGCGGTGGCTTGAATCCCGTCCACCTTAGGCATGCGGATGTCCATGAGGACGACGTCGGGCCGGGTGGCGCGGGCCCTCTCGACGGCTTCGGCGCCGTTGGTGGCCTCTCCCACCACAGTGATGTCGTCCTCGAGGTCGAGCAGGACCTTGAACCCGGATCGCACGAGACCCTCGTCATCGGCGAGCAGCACCTTGATCTGAGCGTTGGTCAACGGTGAGGCGGCCGCCGCGTTCATAGGCGCGACCCGGTCGGCGCGAGGGGCAGCCGTGCCCTGACTTCGAACCCGCCACCCGGGAGCGGCCTGGCGTCGAGTTCTCCGCCCAGCAGTTGACAGCGTTCGCGCATTCCGGGGATCCCGCGGCCGGGCCTGGCCGAGCTGCCGGTGCTGGCCGGACGCTGAGCCGGTAGGTGCGGGTCCGCGGGGTCATCGCCTGGGGCGGCACGGCGGCCCTCATCGGTCACGCGGATCTCCAAGGCCTCGATCCCGGGGTTCAGCGCCACCGTCACCCGAGTCGGGCCGACGTGGCGGATCACGTTGGTGATCGATTCCTGAAGGATGCGGTAGGCGGCACTTCCCACCGCACTGGGCAACGGCGCCGCGGGCGAGGTCTCCTTGAGCTCGATGTCGACTCCGGCCTCGCGCGCCTTGGCGGTCAGCTCATCGATCTGCCCGAGCCCGGGGTACGGCACCCGCCCCTCGTTGTCGTCACCGTCGTCGCCACGGAGTACGCCGAGGATGGCCCGCATCTCTTGCAGCGCCCGGGAACTGGTCTGCTCGATGGCTCGCAGCGCCTCGCGCGCCACTTCCGGCCGCTTGTCGAGCACGTGCGCGGTGACACCGGACTGGACGTTGATGATCGCTATGGCGTGCGCGACAGTGTCGTGGACCTCGCGCGCGATGCGGAGCCGTTCGGCGTCCACACGCGCCCGCGCTTCCTCCTCGCGAGTCCGTTCAGCCAACTCAGCGCGCTCCTGAGCTTCGGCCGCGATGACCTGTCGGGACCGGACGGACTCGCCAAGGGCCGCGCTCATGACCGACGCACCGATCCGGAAGAACACCCAGCCGATGGCGGCGCGTGGCTCGATGTCGGTCGCGGCGACCAGCCAGCCGATGGCGAGCACCGAGGTGCCCACGCCGGCGATCACCAGCGACCGGCGCCCGTCACCGTAGGCGGCGAGGGTGTACAGGGCGACGAAGAGCCCGATCCAGCCGGGCCCGTCCGGGAAGTCGAGGCCGTAGTACACCAAGCTGGCGAGCGCGGTGGTGACGAACACCGGCACCGGCCACCGGCGGCGGACGGCGACGACCACGCCACTCACGATCAGCAGGACATATCCCAGGTTGCCGAGGTCGGTGAGGGGACGTTGAACCACCTCGCCGGCATTGCGGACGATCGTGCCCTGAACCTGCATCACGGTGATGAAGAGCGCGAGCAACACCTCCTGTGCCGGCACGGGCAGGCGCAACGACACGGCGCGGTGTTTCATGCCGCGATCCTACGGTTCCCGCGCGCGAGAACACTCCGCCCAGAGGCGCGACCGCCTACGACGACGGATGTAGCCAGGCACGAGGTCTCTACGCAGAACTGCGTAGACGCTGCCATCCGCTGTTGGAGGCCGCGGCCGCTCGACAACGCGACGATGGAATCCGCGAAAGATCTACGAACACCTCCATGAGTACGGCCCGTCAGCTGGATGCCATCGCCGAGCCGGCACAGGTCGTGAATCCGGACAACTTGAAGGGGCGTGTCGTGCGTAGAGCTTTCACCAGCCTGGCGACGCTGCCGCTGGCCGTCGCAGCACAGTTCTTTGCCGGGATGGGCGTGCCCATGAAGCCAGGAATCTCCTGGAAACACTGCCAGACACGAAAGGTCATCATGAGGAAACGGATGAAGCACCGGCGAATGATTGCCCTGGCAGCGTGTTCGGCGGCCATGGCGATGGGGCTCACCGCCTGTGCGCCGGACTCCGCAGATTCTGAGGCGGACGCACCGCACACTGGCCATGGCACCTCCTCGCCTGCGGCATCGCAGCCGTTGCGAACCGGCGAGCGGTTCCTAGACCTGACCATGCCGGAGTCCTATACGCCGTCCGCTCCCAACGGCGGCACCGATGACTACCGGTGCCTGCTGATCGATCCACACGTGACCAAGCCGATGTTCCTGACCGGAGCCCTGTTCCAGCCCCAGAACGCGAAGATCGTGCACCACGCCGTTGTCCAGGTGGTCGCACCCGAGGCCGCAACACGGGCGCACGCCAAGGACGCCGAGACGCCGGGCCCGGGCTGGACCTGTTTCGGCGATACCGGGTTGGGCCAGGTATCGGGGACCTATGCCAGCGCCTGGACCCCCAACGGCACGGAGACCGTCCTTAAGCAGGATGTCGGCTTCCCCATCAAGCCCGGCAGCCTGATAGTCGTTCAGGCGCATTACAACCTGCTGGCCACCGACGGCCGCACGGGTGAAACGGACCAGTCCAGCGTCCGGTTGCGACTGACCGACGGCACAGCGGCCACCCAACCGCTACGCACACTCCCCCTGCAGGCACCGATCGAACTGCCCTGCGCCAGTGGTGAGTCCGGTGTGCTGTGCGACCGCGCCGCGTCGGTCGCGGATGTCACCAAGCGCTTCGGTGACAGAGTCGGGGGTATTGCGCAGCAACTGCTGGAACTCTGCGGCAACGGCAAGCCGGTGCCCGGCAACACCCAGCACTGCGACTATCCGATACGACAGCCCATGACGGTGTACGCGGCGTTGGGACACATGCACATGCTCGGGCGCTCGATCAAGGTCGAACTCAATCCCGGCACCGCCCGGGCTCAGACCTTGCTCGACGTCCCCGACTTCGACTTCGACAATCAGAAAACCCGGCCATTGCCCACCCCTGTCGACGTCAAGCCAGGAGATACGCTGCGGGTCACCTGTACCCACGACGCCACCCTGCGGCAGCAACTGCCGGCGCTGAGCAAGCTCCCACCGCGATACGTGGTCTGGGGCGACGGCTCAAGCGACGAAATGTGCACCGGCTTCATGATCACCTCAGCTGCCGAATGACTCGGATGCACGGGGTTTCCCCCATGCAGTCACCGCTCTGGGCACTGCTGCCGCTGCGCGCCTTTCTCGGTGGCACCCTTGTGTACGCCGGTCTTTCCAAGCTCTTCGACACGCACTACTTGGATGACACCGCGCCGCTTGGAGTCCACGCCCAGATGCTGGACGCCGCCGAGACGTCCCCGATCGGCCCACTGGTATCGCTGGCCGCCGACCACTCGATCGTCACAGGCCTGACGATCGCCTTCGGGGAGATCGCGGTCGGACTCGGTGCCCTCCTCGGACTGTTCACCCGGCTCGCCGCCCTCGGCGGCGTCCTCCTGTCGGTCAGCTTCTTCCTGACGGTGAGCTGGACGACCCGACCGTACTATTACGGGGCCGACATCGTTTTCGCTTTCGCATGGACCCCACTGCTGATGATGGGCGATGCCGGGGTGTTGTCATTGACCGCCTGGCTGCGTGCGAGGGTGCGTCACAAGCTCGGTCTGCCGATGCGCAGCACGCCGGACGAAGGTGTGGTCGTACAGGACGACGTCGAGCGACGTACCGTGCTGCGGGGCGGTCTGATCGCGGCAGCGACGACCGCTGTCGGAGTGGCCGCGGGGAGCGCGCTGGCACTCGCACGGCGCCCCGTGGTCTCGCCGAGGGACTCAGCAAGCCCAGGGGCGGGGAGCGGGCCGGTGATCGCTGCCACCGCCGACATCGCCGTCGGATCGTCGAAGAGCTTCACCGCGCCAAATGGGGCACCTGCCTATCTCCTGCGCCCAGCCCCGGACACGTTCCTGGCGGTCAACGCCACCTGTACCCATCAGGGTTGCCCGATCTCCTACGTCGGACCCGGGTTTCGTTGCCCTTGCCACGGCTCCACCTTCGATGAGAACGGACAGGTGACCGGAGGGCCGGCGCGCGCACCGCTGATCGAAATCCCAGTAAAGGTCATCGACGGCCAGGTCACGATTATCTGATCCAGGCGTGCCACGAGATCACATGAGGGACAAGGACCAACCACCAATGAGATAGCTCCGCCCTGTTCTCGCAGGTGAAAAGGGGCCCGGCCTGACTGCGACGATGACAGAGGGTCACCATCCGCGCTTGTTGATGACGGAGAAGAGGCTGGCTCAGGTCCCGGTGATAACTGAAGAACTGGCGAGTTCTTCAGTTATCACCAAGCTCCGTGGACGTAGTTCAGGCCACCATGCCGCTACGCGCGCTGCTGGTGCTGACCAACAGCGAAATCCCCCGGTGACACCTGATCATTCGCCCTGATCAGGTGTCATCACCTGCGATCGGCCCTGGCATCCAGGACTGGGCTGCGCGCATCTCCTGCAGTCGCGGGCGGGTCTTGAAGATGCACGGCCCCTTCGAGCCTGCGAGCGGAGATCGCGTGGATGGCGTACTGGCATTTCCGCGACGGCGTCCAGGTCTCCGTTCTTGCGCTCGGGCAGCTCGCCGACGCGCGGCCGCCTACGACGACGGGCGTACCGGGGCACGAGTCGTCTACGCAGAACTGCGTAGACGCTGCCAACCGCTGTCGGAGGCTGCGGATGCCTCGACGCGCAATGATCGATTCCGTATAACCCCTTTGGCGCTCGTCACCGGAGCCTCGGCCGGCATAGGCCGAGTCACCGCCCTGCACACGCTGCGGGCGCCCGTCATGCGACCGAAAGGATCCTCAATGTCCGTCCTGTTTGCGCTTGCCGCGCAGGCGGCCTCGCCAGTCTGTACGACGCCGGCAGAATGCGCGGGCCAGGGTGTCGATACTTTCCTCGGGACCCCTGAGCGAATCTGGGCCAGCGTGGCCGCACTGGTGGCGCTCGGCGGCGTGGTCATCGGCTGGCTGGCGCTGCGCTCCGTCCGTCGCATCGGCGACGGCGGGAGGAGGGGAGCCATCGTGGCCCTGGTGGTGGGGCTGACCGGCGGGCTCAACGGCGCGGTGAAGCTGGCTGTCGCCGACGGTGGTCTCGGCACCGGCAACGGAGTATTCGGCGGCGCCTTGGCCCTGGTGCTTGGCCTGGTCGGTGCGGTCCTCGGCGGGCTGGCTCTGGCCCGCTCCCGCCGCACCGAGCTGAGCGGCTGACCGCAGCGAATACAAGCGCGCGATCGAGGTCCTGATGACCGTACACCCTCGATCATCGCACGGCGGCCGCTTCTCGTGATCTTGGCCGTATGTACGTACATGCAGGCAGCTCTACATCGACAAGTGCGGCTGCCTTACTAGTCCGACACCTACGTCAAGGCCGCGGTCAACGTCTGCCGAAAGGTGAACGCCGCGGCCGCAGCAGCAGGAGGCTGACGTGTTGCACGTGATCGGCGCGGGATTCCCGCGTACCGGAACCAGATCGATGAAGGCCGCGCTGGAAAGGCTGGGATTCGGTCCCTGCTACCACATGGCCGAAATCGGGAGCAATCCCGACCACGTCGGCCGGTGGCTGCCCGCCGCCTCCGGCCTGCCGCTGGACTGGGACAGCGTGCTCGACGGCTACCGATCCACCCAGGACTGGCCGGCCAGTTTCTTCTGGCGCGAGCAGGCGGAGGTCTACCCGGACGCGAAGGTCGTCCTGACCGTCCGCGATCCGCATCGCTGGTATGTCAGCATGCAGGCTCTGATCGCCACCCGCCGGGACGTGCCGCCGGATCTGCCTGAAGCGGGGGCCGCGGTACTCAGGACGATGGAGAGGCTCCGCCCGGTTCTCGATCTCATCGGAGAGTCCACCTTCGGCGACACCTGGGACTTCCAGCGGGGCATGCCCGACGAAGAGATCGCGGTGGCGGCGTTCCACCGTCACGTGGCCATTGTCCAGAAGAGCCTGCCCGCGGATCGCCTCCTGGTGTTCGACGTCCGCGAGGGCTGGGAGCCGCTCTGCCGGTTCCTGGGCGTCGACGCCCCCGCCGGCGAGCCGTTCCCGCGCCTCAACGACTCCGAGACCATGCAGCGCGCGCTGCGACAACTGTTGACCGATGGCAGCATCGACTCGGCTTTCATCTCCGGCACGCACGACTGAACGGCATCACCGCGCCTTTCACAGGACCGTCCTGCGGAGGGGCGCGGAGGTCGTCCTCGCCCCCTATCGATGCGATGCCGTGAAACCCTCCCAGGCGCTCGCGCTCGTCACCGGCACCTCGACCGGCATAGGCGATCCACCGCGCAGCACACGCTGCCGACGCCCGTCATTCGACAGAAAGGATCCTCATGTCCGTCCGTCACTTGCTAGCCACCGCCGCAACCGCCCTGCTCGGAATCGTGGGGCTCGCCACACCGGCAGCCGCGCACGTTTTGGTCCAGCCCGTCGGTGCTTACGCCTTGACCGCTGGGCGTCTCTGGTCCGCGGTGGCCGCGCTGCTGGGGCTGGCCGGCATCGTCATCGGCGGGCTGGCTCTGGCCCGCTCCGCCGGCCGTATCGGCACCGGCACCGGGAGAAGGGGGGCCATCGTGGCGCTGGCGGCGGGGCTGGCCTGCACGGTCATCGGCGCGCTGGTCGTGGCCGCCGCCGACGGTGGTCCCGGCACCGGCTACGGAATAGTAGGGGGCTACGTGGACCTGGTGGTCGGGCCGATCGCCGTGGTCCTCGGTGGGCTGGCTCTGGCCCGCTCCCGCCGCACCGCCTGACCCGGCCCCGGCGCCGGGCCAGTGCCCATGCGGTCCACCAACGGCACCGCCTGGTTCCTGCTTGGTCCCGGACGTGCCGTAACACGAGGTGTGCCGTAGCGGTTCGGCTTCCGCTGGCGCCTTGGCGGAGGCGAACACCTGCTGGATGACCTGGCCCGCCTCATCAGGCGCGCCTTCGGTCAGCCGCTCATCTCCTGCGTGCGGTGCGGCGGCCTCGCACTCCTCATCGAACGGGGGCCCGCCGTCGGCCGTGACGTGCGTGGACGGCGATCACAGTGCTTACCTCGAGGACTTCTTCAGGAGCAAGTAGCTAGGTGGGATCGAAATGCGGATTGGGGATGAAGTCATCGGTTCGGTGCTCGTGGGCGCCCTCCACGAAGCGGCGATGAACTCCGCCGGGGAAGGTGACCGTTTCCTGGGCATCGCCCCTGGCGAAGCCGCCGGAAGCGCGAACCCGATAGGTGTAGCCGCTCCTGGCATAGCCCTCTGCTACCTCCTGGTCCAGGGAGGTGTAGACCCGCTCGCCCGGATAATACGGGCGGATGCCTTGCTCGAAGATCCGGTCAGGGGAGGCCGGAGAGCCGTGGTACACCGGAGTGCTCTCGGTGCGCCAACGGTTGCCCGGCCGACGCGCCTCCTCGGCCAGGATGTCGTCCACGGGCGTGTTCCTGTCCGCGGCAACCGCCAGGTAGTCGGGCTCCCACGTGGTCTGTGCCGTACGGCCAGGCCTGCGCAGGAATCCGGTGGCCTGCCCGGCATCGACCCGGCGCGCCTTGGACGTCTTGAACAGGCCGGCGAAGATGCGCCCGACACGGCTCAGGGCGTTGCCGAGCATGGCGCTGAACCGCGCGGCCTTGACCGCGAGCTCAGGGAGCAGGTGCGGAGCGAACGCGACCACGATGCCGGCGGCGACCGCGACCCCCGCCAGCAGCCCTCCGACCCACTCGATGATGGCTTTCGAGACGCGCAGGCCGCCGGACGCGGTGGCGAGGCGGTCGGCAAGGTCGGACGCCTGGGGCAGGGCGCCGTCGGGACTGGTCATGTAGGCGTGCAAGGCGTCCGTGGCCGGCCCCTGGTTGGTGTCGGCCAGCCGGTAGGCGTGCCCGCCCGCGTGGGCCAGCAGCCGATGATGGGCGGCCGCCCGCTCCAGCTCGCCGATGTGCTTGTCGAGCAAGGCGGTGTCGGGCAGCGGAGGGATGCCGAGGAGGCCGAGACCGATGACGACCGCCGGCTCAGTCATCAGGCTCATGTCTGAGCCGGTCCCGCCGGCAGGTCGCTCATCATGTCGAGAAAACTCATCGTGTTGACGAACTCGGTATGCACGTTCCGCTCGGCCATCACGACCTGGCCGTCGCCGACGCGACGCAGGTCCTCGCCGAGCCGCTCACACTCGTCCAGCAGATGGCGTCTCAATCTCAGGTACGGAACGGCGAACTCCTCATACGGCAACGGAGTCTCATCGCCCCATTCGCTTCGCAGCCCCGCGACGAAGTCCGCATGCTCATGGGCCAGCGTTCCGAAGCAGCGTCCGGAGGAGAACCGGCCGTAGGCGTCGATCACCAGCACCTGGTGGTACGGCTCCCCGTTCACCTTTCCTCCAACCGGCGCAGCGTCTCATCCAGCGACGACGTCAACCGCGCGAAGTCACGTTCGGCCTGGATCTCCAGTTCGTCCAGCCGTCGCATCAGGGTCTCGGGTTCCATCCCCGCCGGCGCACTCGGCTCCGCGCCGCCGTCGCCGATCTGATCGAGGAGATCGTGCTGGGCCGCCCGCACGGCGATGACGATCTGCTCGGCCAGGTCGTGCGAGCCCAGGCGCAGCGCCCGGGGGTCGAGGCGCAGGCCCTCCAGCAGGCCGTCGCGGCCCACCGCAGCACTGATCAGCCCAACCGCGGCTTCACCGGCTCCGCGCACGTCATCGTGCTCGCTGGGATCAGCCATGCAACACCTCTCCGCGCCCATCTACCCGATCATGCTAGACGCAGAGGACGATACCGGTCGAGAAATCCGGCGAAGCGGTTACGGCGGTCTCATGCGCGATCGTCCGTCCTGTGCGGGGATCGCGGCCATGAGGTGCCCCTGATCTTCCGGACAGGTCCCCGACTAAGGTCGACGGAGAACCGGAAGGGAAAGCTGTGGCGGGGCGTAACCGGCGATTCAGCCAGGAGTTCTGAAAAATGCCGCGGCCTTCTCCGCCCGGGAACAGCGGTGACCAGGTTGTCCGGTATATCCGAGATCCGGCGCATTCGTCAGCCGCGTGGACACCTCCCACAGTCGCAGGGTCAGCGCCGCGTCGCGCGCCTGTGGGCCGCGCGGGTCCTCGATGTCGAGCCGGTTGAGGAACCGCCCGTTGACGCCTGCCGGGTCGTCGGTGGTGACCAGGTGCTCCAGCGGCTCGGCCCCCTGCTCGGGCGTGATCGCGGGACTGAACCGGGAGTGCATGAGCAGCGCTGCCAGCCGGTTGTCCCGGAAGGCGTTGGTGGCGGTCAGGCCCGGGTGGAAGGCGGCGGTGGTCACGGTCGTGCCCGCGGCGCGCCGGGCCAGTTCCCGGGTGAACAGCAGTGTGGCGAGCTTGGTCATGCCGTACACGCGCATCATCCGGTAGCGGCGGTGGGCGGTGGTGAGGTCGTCCAGGTCGATTTTGGCGTGCCGGTAGGCGTCGCTGCCGGTGTTGATGACGCGCGCGTCCGGCGACTGCCGCAGCCGTTCCAGCAGCAGGGCGGTGAGCAGGAACGGCGCCAGGTGGTTGATCTGGAAGGTGCGCTCGTGCCCGTCGGAGGTCAAGGCGCGGGAGGAGAACAGGGCGCCGGCGTTGTTGGCCAGGGCGTCGATGCGGGGATAGCGCTCCAGTAGTTCCCCGGCGAGGCGGCGGACGTCGTCGAGGCGGCCGAAGTCGGCCAGGTGGGCGTGCGCGCCCGCGCTTTCCGCCACGGCGCGGGTGGCCTCGGGCGAGCGGCCGACCACGGCCACGGTGGCGCCGCGGGCGGCCAGCCGGCGCGCCGCCGCGGCGCCGATGCCGGAGCTTGCCCCGGTGATGATCACCGTCGTGCCGTGCAGGCTCCGCTCAGCCATGGTGACGTCCTCGCATGCTGAATGTGAACATGGACCTGAACCTTGGCGGCGACCGGGCCGGCTTGCCAGGGTTCCGCCGATCCTGGGGGTGGCAGGACCAGGCTGAACACCTCCGCGGGCTCATAAGCTGGGGCGCATGACGAGCCGGGAGCACACCGTCCTGGGCGACTACCTGCGCGCCCGCCGCGAGCTGCTGCGTCCGCAGGACGCCGGGCTGCCCGCCGGTCAGGGCCGTCGCCGGGTGCCCGGGCTGCGGCGCGAGGAGCTCGCTCTGCTCGCCGGCATCAGCGCCGACTACTACCTGCGACTGGAGCAGGGACGCGACCGGCGCCCTTCGCCGCAGGTCCTGGACGCCCTGGCCGGCGCGCTGGGACTGGACGAGGCGGCGCGGGACCACCTGCATCGCCTGGCCAAGCAGGAGCAGCAGCCGCGCCGCCGCCCGCGGCGGACCCCGGAGCGGGTGGTGCCCGGCCTGCGGCGGCTGCTCGAGTCCGCCTTCGGCGCCCCGGCCTACGTCCAGGGCCGGCTGATGGACGTCCTGGCCGCCAACGGCCTGGCCCAAGCGCTGTCGCCGGCGTACGCACCGGGCACCAACGTGGTGCGGGCCATGTTCCTGGAGCCGGGACTGGCGCAGACCCACGGCGCCGGGGAACACGATCTGGCGGGGCTGGTCGCCTGCCTGCGCCGCCAGGTGGGCCCCGACGTGGACGACCCCCGGCTGACGGAACTCGTCGGCGAGCTGTCGGTCCGCAGCGAGCCGTTCCGGCGGCTGTGGGCCCGCCAGGACGTCCGCGCCCCCGCCCGCGGCCCGCTGCGCCTGCACCACCCCCAGGTGGGACCGCTGGAACTGCACTACGAGAAGCTGCTCGTGCCGGACGCCCGCGACCAGCAGCTCGTCGTGCTCAGCGCCGAGCCGGGCAGCCCGAGCGCCGAAGCGCTCACTCTCCTGGGAGCCCTGCAGGAGCCGGGCGCGCACGAGTCCCGAAGGACCATCTCAGCTGACAATCAAGCCCCTTGACCAGTGGCCCACCGCCTCGGAACCAGCAGCAATCAAGCACCACTCACCCTCCGGCATCTCTGCGACCCGCCCCACCTCGCCGGGCTTCACCATCACCATCACCGTCGCCGCGCTCGTCCCGCCGGCTGGCCGAAGGCCATGACGGCGATCATGACCGCGAAGCAGGTCTTCTCAGCCTGAGCCCCCGCGGGAGGAGCCGTCGCGGCTCGTCCCGTGCGGCAAGCCCGCAGAGCGGCTCCCCGCTCGGCGGCAAGACACGCCGCCCTGAAGCCTGTCCAAGCCCAGGCGGGCGGCCGAAGAACGGAAGGAGACACTCCCATGCGGGGAGCAGTCATCCACGGTGCCGGAGACGTCCGGGTCGACGAGCGGGACAAGCCGACCCTCCGCGGATCTCTCGATGCACCGCTCGATGCACCTGCCGGCGTGCGCACACTGCCGGCAACGGTGCGCGCGGCACTCGGGCCCGCAGCCGTGTCGCCCGGCCGGACCGTCCTGACCTCGATCGTCCGAGGGACGGTGCGCTCGTGAGCCGGATCCTGGTGACCGGTTCCGCGGACGGCCTTGGACGTGCCGCGGCGGACTCACTGTTGTCCGCGGGGCACGACGTGGTGGTGCACGCCCGCAACCAGGAGCGCGCAGCGGGCCTGGACGCGCTGGCCGAGCGAGGGGCGCACATCGTGGTGGGCGACTTCACCGAGCGTGACGCCGTACGGCGCATCGCCGCGGAGTTGAACGACGCCAAGCCGCTCGACGCGGTCATCCACGACGCCGGCGGGTGGAGCGGACGGGCGGTCATGCCGGTCAACATCGTCGCACCATACCTGCTCACGGCCCTGCTGCGCGGGCCGCGCCGACTGGTGTACCTGAGCAGCGGCTCGCATTTCAGTGGCCGTCCCTCGCTCGCCGGGGTCGACTGGCGGGGCGAGAGCGCGGGCTCGTACGCCGACAGCAAGCTCTTCGTCACCACGCTCGCGGCCGCGATGGCGCGCCTGCGCCCCGGGCTGCTGAGCAACGCCGTCGATCCGGGCTGAGTGCCGACGAAGATGGGCGGACCGAACGCGCCGGACGATCTCGAGCTCGGCCATCGCAAGCAGGAATGGCTCGCATCGAGCGACGAGCCCGAGGCTCTGACCACCGGCGGGTACTGGTACCACCACCAGCGGCTGCAGCCGCACCGCGCCGTCCACGACGAGGCGTTCCAAGACCGCCTCCTGCAGACGCTGGCCGAGGAGACGGGTACCGCGCTGTGAGCGGTGGTCTCAGGCGCGGGCCGGCGCCGGCCGTGCGAGGGCCCAGACGATCAGCGCGGCGGCGAGCAGGACGGCGGCGCCGGTCATCACCGGCGATCCCCCGCAGCTGCAGACGGTCCTGGACGCCCTCGTCGGGGTGCCCGCACCCGCACCCTCGACGTGATCGCCACCAACCCTCTTGCCCGCGCCCTGTACAGCGTGCTCTACATCGGTCCCCGCCCAGCGCCGACATCGCCCGGTTCACCTTCCTCGACGCGCGCCCGGCAGTTCTGGCACGACTGGGACCAGGTCGCCGACGACCTCCCCGCCCACCTGCGCGCCGCCGCCGGCGCCACGCCCTATGACCGTGCCCTCACCGACCTCGTCGGCGAGCTGTCCATCCGCAGCGACACCTTCCGCCAGCTGTGGGCCCGCCACGACGTGCGCGCCTACGGCCGAGGCGTCAAACACTTCCAGCAGCAGCCGGTCGTGGGCGCGCTCGAACTGCGCTACGAGCTTCTCCGGCCGGCCGCCGAACCCGGCTTGACGATGATCACCTACACCGCCGAACCGGAAACGGCCTCACACGACAACCTGTCCCTGCTCGCCTCCTGGGCGGCCAGCCAGCACGACGCCACCGAGCAGGGCCAGGCCGATGCGACGAGTCGGCCCATCACGCCGCCCTCACGCCACGATTGCTCCCTGACCTGAGCGACTGATCCCCGACTCGGGTGACGCGAGAACGCCGGCGGCCGCCCCTGGTCCCTAGGGCAACCGCTGGCCTTCCTCGAGTCCCGCCGTGGCTGACCTTGAGGACTACGCGAGTCGGCGACGGAGGTCGCTGGACGTCCACCGGCAGGCCGGGGGGCGACGGTGATCGGCCCGAAGCTGCCGTATACGGCAGCCGTGCCGGTGGGATCAGCCCTTCAGGCTGTAGAACTGCATCGGTGAGTTCGGCTTGAAGCCGATACGCGGGTACACAAACGCCCCGGCGACGGTCGCGTGCAAGGTGGCGCGGGTCAGTCCGGTGGCCCGGGCGCCCTCGTACACGGCCTTCCGCGTCACCGCCTCGCCGTAACCTCTGCGCTGCCACTGCGGGTCTGTGGCGACGAGCACGACGAAGAGGCGGCCTGTTGCTTCCACCGTCCCAGCACACGTCACCGGAACATCGTCCCGCATGCCCAGGTAGGCGTACACCCGGTTCTTCCACAGCGTGGAGGCGGCGAGTCCGTCGCGGCCGTCCTCCAGCGGGAACCCGTAGGCGCGCGAGTTGAGGTCTGCATAGGCTCGCAGCTGTTCGTCAGTGGTTACGCGCACGAACGTCAGGTCGGGGTGGACCGGCTCGGGGATGGGGAGCAGGTCTGCGGCCATGCCGGTGCCGGGGAAGGCGTGCTCCAGGCCTGCCTGCTCGGCCGCTGCCCCCAGCGCTGCGCGTGCCTCGCCATCGAGAAGGTCCTCGAAGATCCACAGGAAGCCCGGATGCTTCTTCGAGCGCATGATGTCCGCGGCCTGGCTCAGACGTTGCTCGACGAGCATCGCGTCCGCGCCGACATCGGTCAACGTGATGCAGTTCCAGAAAGCGAACCGGCAGTCGGCCCAGCGAACGGCGATGCCCGGAAGGTCGCGCACATCCGCATTCGAATCCCGGTCGAGCACCATGGCACGCCAGACCACAGCGAGCTGCTCCATCGATTCGATCGAGTCCGAACGATCCGTCACCGAAACTCCTCAAAAGTCGCGTATGCAGAGAGTTGACGCCCGAAAGAAGCAAATGGGCTGATGAGCGGAAGGTCATCCTCCATATGGGCCGGCTTGATCTCCCGCCTTACCGTTTCAGTCCTGCGCGTATTCTCCTCGACCCCTGATGTCAGCACCCGGCGAGCCCTCAATAAATCGATAGCGCCCGGCGACTTCGGGTTGCATCGTGATTACGCTAAGCAATTATTCTAGTCGCTGGGAGCGATCACATGTTCAGCATCCGTAGAACCGTGCTGGCCTTCACTCTCGCGTTCACGCCGCTCACCCTCACAACTCCGGCACGCGCCGCCGACGGCTTCGGCAGATGCCCGAACGACCACCTATGCCTGTTCTCCGAACGCGACGGGAACGGCACCATCGCCGCGTTCCGGTCCGGCGCGCCGGATCTCGAGCCGTTCGGCGTGCTCAATCCCCTCGCGGCCTGGAACCGGACGAGCCGCACGTTCTGCCTGTACACCTATCCGAACTACGTACAACTCGCCGACACCATCGCCCCCGGCTACCAGGGTGGGCTCAACGGCGAGATCGCCTACTCGTCCACACGGGCCTGCTAGCCCTCATCGCGTGACCACGATCAAGGAGCATCCTGCGTACCCTCGCATCCGGCCTCCTCGCGCTGGCAGCCGTCGTGACCCTCGCCGTCACGCCGTCCACCACTGCGGATGCCATGACGGCTCAGGAGCGCTTCACCTTCTTGTACGACGGAGTGATCCTTTGGAGTCAGCCGAACCCGCGTTCGGTCCGCATGGGCCTGGGATATCGCAACCAGGAGTTCGTAGCCGAGCGGGATTTGAACGGCGAACGCTACGTCTGCCAGGGCGGCGAAAGCCAGGATCTTTGGTATTACGGCCGCAACTCCGCCACCGGCGTCAAGGGCTGGGTGAACTTCTGCAACCTCAGCTACGCCGGCTGAGCGTGTCACGGTGTGTGCTTCGGCGCAGCCCTCAGGGCTCGCTGCGCAGTTCCTCGACTTCGGCCTGGTCGATCTGGTCGCGGAGGCGGAATTTCTGGATCTTCCCGGAGCCGGTCAGTGGTAGTTCGGCGGTGTGGAACCAGCGGGTGGGCGTCTTGTGGGGTGCCAGGTGCGCACGGCAGAGCTGGTGGAGCTCGGCGACTGCCGGGATCTGGTCGGGGTGGGCGGGTATGAGTACCGCGGCAACGATCTCGCCCCAGGTGGGATCGGGCAGGCCGAGCACGGTGACGTCGCGGATGCCGGAGTGGGTGAACAGGACCTGCTCGATTTCGGTTGCGTAGATGTTCTCCCCGCCGCGAATGATCATGTCTTTGAGCCTGCCGGTGATGCGGAGGTAGCCGCGGTCGTCCATGGTGCCCAGGTCGCCGGTGTGCAGCCAGCCATCCGCGTCGATGGTTTCGGCGGTGCGTTCGGGCATGTCGAAGTAGCCCAGCATGCGCTGGTAGCCGCGGGCGCAGATCTCCCCTTGCCGGCCGACGGGCACGGTGTCGCCGGTGACCGGGTCGCGGACGGCGACCTCGAGTTGCGGCAGCGGCCGCCCGACGGTGGCGGCTTTGTCGTCGGGCGAGTCGTCCGGTCTGGTCTGCGTGACCACCGGCGACAGTTCGGTCTGGCCGTACACCGTGGTGAACTGGACGCCGAAACGGCGCTCGACCCGGTGCACGAGTTCGGGTGGAACGGGACTGCCGCCGGACAGCACCCGCGACAGGCGGGACAGGTCGAACTGGTCGAACGCGGGGTGGCTGAGCATCGCGATGAGCATGGTGGGAACCCCTGCCAGCAGGTCCGCGTGGTGGTTTTGGGCCGCGGTCAGCACGAGCACGGGGTCGAACAGCTGGCACAGGACGTAGGCGGCTCGCTGGTGCGCCGAGCCGAGCACGCCCATCGCGCAGCCGGCGGTGTGGAACAACGGCATCGCCGAGACCATGGTGCCCCGGTCCGGAAGCTGTGTCCTGTCGATCATGAACCGGGCGTTGGTGACCAGCCCGCGGTGGTGCAGCAACGCGCCCTTGGGGAATCCGGTGGTGCCGGAGGTGTACTGGATCTGGGCGGGGTCGCTGGGCCGCACGATCGGCAGGGAGCCGGCTGCCTGGTGGGTGCGTACGGTGTCCTGCCAGTTTTCGAAGCAGAATGTGGCGCGTAGCTCGGGCAGTCCCGGTGTCGCTTCCCGCGCGATCGCGGTCATGTCGCTACCGCGAAACCCGGCGGTGTGAAACAGCCCCGCTGAGCGGGACTGCTCAAGGACGTAGCGCAGTTCTGCCGCCCGTAGCGCCGGGTTGGCGGTCACGACGATCACACCGGCCAGCGCCGCGCCGTATTGCAGGATGATCCACTCGGGGATGTTGGGCGCCCAGACGGTGATCCGCTCGCCCGGTCCGAACCGGGTCAGCAGCCAGTGTCCGCATTGCTCGGCGTCGGCCAGCAGTTGCCGGTAAGTCCATCGGCGGTCCGTGCGTTCGGCACCGGCCGGCGACGGCGTGCCGGGTGGCGCCACTTCGATGAGGGCGGTCTGGTCCCCGGCGTCCCTGGCGGCTTCGCGCAACAGGTCCCCTGTGGACAGTTCCAGGACGGGCCGGCTGGTGTCGGCGGGCCAGTACGCGAGGTCCATGGGTTCACTCCTCGTCGATTTCGGCTGTGGTGGGGATGGGGCCGCCGCCGTCGGGGATCGGCCTGCCGGAGTCGCGCCATCGCACCGCGGCGGGGAATCCGTGTTGTGCGGCGAATTCCTGGAACCAACGGCCCTCAGGGGAGTGCCGGGTGATCCCGTCGAACAGGGTGGCCAGGATCTGGGTGCCGTGCAGGCCCATGTTGTCGTAGGCCTGGTTGATCATCAGCTTCTGCATGACCAGCTGGTTGACCGGGACCCCGGCGATGCGGTCGGCCAACGCCTCCACCGCGGTGTCCAGTTCGGCGGCCGGGACCGCCTGCAGCACCAGACCCCATGCGGCGGCGGTGGTTCCGTCGATGGTGTCCCCCGTCAGCAGCATCCGCTTGGCCCGCTCGGCACCGAGCCGGTAGACCCACATCGCGGTGGTCGGACAGCCCCACACCCGCGCCGGCATGTAACCGACCCGGGCGTCCTCGGCCATCACCACCAGATCGCAGGACAACGCGATATCACTGCCCCCGGCCACCGCGTAGCCGTGCACCTTCGCGATGGTCGGCTTCAGTGAACGCCACAGACTGAAGAAGTCGTCGGTGTTGCGCTTCATGTGCTGGTAATCCCTGATCGGATCCCACACCGGCGGCTGCGTCAGATCGCCGTGCTCGGCGTACTGCTTGAGGTCGTAACCCGCGCTGAACGCACGCCCCGCGCCCTGGAGCACGATCACATGCACCGCCGGATCGTCGTTGGCCCGATCGACCAGTTCCTTCAGCCTGCGTGCCACTTCCGCCGTGATCGCGTTCAGCCGATCGGGCCGGTTCAACGTCAGATAGGCCTTGCGCTCCCGCACCTCATAGCCGATGACATCACTCACGGGTTGCTCCCCTCCAGGATGGCCCGGGCAACCGCGACCCAGTCGGCGATCAGCCGCTCGGTAGTGCGCCCCTCACCGCGCAGCACATCGGAAATGGCCAGGCCACGCAGGAACTGCACAGTCAGCGACGCCACCATGGGGTAACGCTCGCCGGACGACAGATCCTCGCCGAACACCTCGCCGACCACCCGGTGAAGATCCACACGCGCCCGCGACTCCTCACGGCGCAGCACCTCCCGCAACGCCGGATCCGTACGCGCGGCCGCCCACAACTCCAACTCGGCGACGAACGCCGGGCGCACCATCGACGCGCACAGCACCCGGATCGCGCGCTCCACACGATCAAGGCCGGCCGGCACGTCGGCCTCGGCCCGCCGCACCGCCGCCTCATTGCGCTCCATCAGCAGCCGGATCGTGGCACCCAGCATCGCCTCGCGCGTCGGGAAGTGATGCAGCAACGCACCTCGGCTGAACCCACCTGCGCGCTGCACCTCGACGGTTGTCGTCGCCGCCAGTCCGCGCTCGATCAACAACTCCACCGCGACCTGAACGATCCGCTGCCGTGTTGCCTCACGCTGCGCGGCCCGCACACCCGACGCCATGCGCGAACCGTTTCACAGTCATACCTGACTGTCAATCGTTCTCGTGGCTCAGCCGGGGGCCGGGCAAGGAAGCGATCGGCCTGTCCGGAATCCCGTTCCACCGACGGGGCGCGCCCTCCATCGGAGAAAGTGGGTGTGTGCCAGCGCTGGTCGGGGGCGTCGGAGCAGCGCGAGAGCCGGACCGCACGTATACCGCCGCCGTTGAAGGAGACGTCGTCGTACTTCTCTCCCGCTGTCGAACACAGTCCGCTGATGATGTTGACGAGCTGGAAGCCTTGAGGGTCTCCGTTGGTGCGCCACGCTGTCCGTTCGTCGGTGCAGCGCGGCGCCGCGATCCGGCCGCTGATCGCGCCGGCGCAACGGCCGGCGTAGGTGATCCGGGTGCCCGGGACCGCTCTCGGGGTGGGCTTCCGGGTGGGTGTTGGCGTGGGTTTCCGGGTCTTCTTGGGCTTGGGGGTGGGTTTTGGTTGGGGTGAAATTTTCTGGGCCGGTTGGGCCGCGGGCGGAGGTGAGGGATCCGGCGGCAGGGCCGCCAGCACGACCGCCGCGGTCGCCGCGACCGCCGTCGTGATCGACGTGGGAATCGCCCAGCCCAGTCCTCCAGAAGAGACGCCCTTCGCCAGGTCACAGTCCCCGCAGCGAACCCCCAGCCGATCGTGCGCGCCCCTGTCCAGAGTGGAGCCCGAAGCAGAGAGCACCACACGAACGAGGAGCATCACCATGACCGTGAACCGTGAGATCCACCTGGCCGCCCGCCCCTTCGGCGAGCCGCGCCCGCAGGACTTCGATCTGGTCACCACCGCGCTGCCCGACCTGGCCGAGGGCCAGGTCCTGGTCCGCAACACCTGGATGTCGGTCGATCCCTACATGCGCGAGAGGATGCATGATGCCGAGTCCTACCTGCCGCCGTTCCAGCTCGACGCACCCCTGGACGGCTCGGCGATCGGCGAGGTCGTGGCCTCGCGCTCGGCCGACATCCCGGTGGGGACGACCGTCGTGCACTTCCTGGGCTGGCGCGAGTACGCCGCGGTGGACGCCGCGGCCGCGACCGTCGCCGACCTCGCCCTGGCCCCCGCCGAGGCGTGGCTGGGCGCGCTGGGCACCACCGGGCTGACCGCCTACGCGGCCCTGACCCAGGTCGCCCCCGTACGGGAGGGCGACGTCGTCCTCATTTCGGCGGCGGCCGGGGCGGTGGGCAGCATCGCCGGGCAACTCGCCCGCAAGCTCGGCGCCTCCCGAGTGATC
Organism: Nonomuraea sp. H19; assembly: GCF_052068215.1. NCBI lineage: Bacteria > Bacillati > Actinomycetota > Actinomycetes > Streptosporangiales > Streptosporangiaceae > Nonomuraea > Nonomuraea sp. H19. Next base: position 427,688 of record NZ_JBQHCV010000007.1, read on the forward strand.
GGCTCCGCAGGCGGGACGCTGAAGGCCAAGAAGCTCGTGCAGGACTTCGGCTACGACGCCGCGATCGACTACCGTGCCGGTTCGGTCGCCGAGCAACTGGCCAAGGCCGCCCCCGACGGCATCGACGTCTACGTCGACCACGTCGGCGGCGACCACCTGGTGGCGGCCATCGACGCACTGCGTCACGGCGGCAGGATCGCGATGGTGGGCGCGATCAGCTCCTACAACGCCGCCGAGCCGGTCCCCGGGCCGAGCAACCTGTTCACCCTGGCCGCCAAGGACGCCACCCTGCGCGGCATGCTGATCAACTCCTACTTCCACCTGTTCCCCGAATGGATCGGAAAGGCGGCCGGCTGGCTGGCCGACGGCTCCCTGCACACCGAGCTGACCGTGGCCGAGGGCATCGAGCGGGCACCCGCCGCCTTCTTGGACATGATGCGCGGCGGCAACGTCGGCAAGATGCTGGTCAGGCTCTGACTTCCCGCTTCCACAGACGAACGGACAAAGGAACAGATCATGTCAACAAAGATGACCACGGCCGAACGGGAGAGCTTTCTCGCGGACACGCACATCGGAGTGCTGAGCGTGGCCGGTTCCGGCGGGCGGCCGCCCATGGCGGTGCCCATCTGGTACGGCTACGAGCCCGGCGGCGAGCTCACGTTCGCCACGAGCTCCGACAGCGTCAAGATGGCGCTGATCCGCGAGGCGGGCCAGATCGGATTCACGGCCCAGCAGGAGGCGATGCCGTACAAGTACGTCTCCCTCGAAGGGACCGTCGTGGGCTACGAGCCGACCGACGCGGACGAGTACCGCAGGTGGTCGATCCGCTACCTCGGCCCTGAGGCGGGCGAGCGGTTCTTCGCCGGCATCAGGGACTACGTGCGGACGATGGTCACCGTGCGGGTCCGGCCCGACCGCTGGCGAACCTACGACTTCGGCAGGGAATTCAGCGGCTAGGCCGGCGATCAGGCCGAAGGGGCGCCCCGACAGAGCATCGCAACGCCGCACGAGTCGGACCATGCGGCTGGCAAGCCCGGGCAAGCCGCTGAGTGGCCATCCGGCGGTAGCGCCCTCCTCCGCCACCTCGAGGGAGAGCGCGACCTCGTGACGGTCGTGCTGCTGTGGCCGACGAGGCGGGCGATGTCCTCAAGGGGGACGCCAGAGTCGGAGAGCAGCGAGACGAAGCTGCGCCGCATCTCTCGGGCATCGCACGAATCGGCACGAGGAGCTGATGATGACCGTCTTGTGCCTGCGGATCCTCCAGGCGGCGCTCGTCTACATCGACACCCTGATGCTGCAAGGCGTCCTTGCCGATCCCGCCTTGGCTCAGCTGCTCAAGCCTGCCGACCGGCGTGGGCTGACTCCCTTGTTCTGGCAGCGTGCCCAGCCCTGAAGTGGTCTCGCCCGGAACCCCTCGGGGGTCGACGGCTCTGGGCTTGTCGTGCAGCCACTGATCAGGAGTCGGAGTCCGTGACGCATCAGTGGTAACCGGTCACCGTCGGCCAGCTCGGAGGATCGTTTAGCACAAAGCAACGATATTTCAACCTCTTGATCACTTTCGGCTTCTGCAGTCATGGTGGGGTAGGCCCATGATCGACAGGAGCTCGCGCATGAACAGGTACAGCCGTCGAGGATTCCTCACAGCGACGCTGGTAGCGGGCTCGGCCGCAGCAATACCGGGCTGGGCGGGGACGGGAACGGCGGCTGCCGCGAGCACCCCGTTCACCCTTGGGGTGGCGTCGGGCGATCCGGCGCCCGACGGGGTCGTGCTGTGGACCAGGCTGGCTCCTGAGCCGCTCGCCGTGGACGGCCGCGGCGGTATGCCAGATCAGGCCGTACAGGTACAGTGGCAGGTCGCCGCCGATGACCGGTTCCGGCGTGTCGTTCGCGAGGGGATCAGCCTGGCCAGACCGGAGCGTGGGCACAGCGTGCACGTTGAGCTGCACGGCCTGCGTCCCGGCAGGGAGTACTTCTATCGGTTCCGCGCGGGCGGCGAGATCAGCCCGGTCGGCCGGACCAAGACCGCGCCTCCGCCGGGGGCGGACGTGAGCGCCCTGGCGTTCGCCTTCGTCTCCTGTCAGTGCTGGTATGAGGGCTTCTACACCGCCTACCGGCACCTGGCCCAGGAGGACCTGGACGTGGTCTTCCACCTCGGCGACTACATCTACGAGTACGGCGTGGGCGCCACCGGCGGGGTGCGCGGGCTCAGCCTGCCCGAGCAGTACCTGAAGGAGACCTTCACCCTGACGGAGTACCGCAACCGGCACGCCCTCTACCGGACCGACCCTGACCTGCAGGCCGCGCACGCGGCGTTCCCCTGGATGGTGACGGTCGACGACCACGACGTGGAGAACAACTGGGCCAAGGACATCTCCCAGATCGACACCGAGCCCGACCAGGACCCGCAGGTCTTCCTGCAACGGCGGGCCGCCGCCTTCCAGGCGTACTACGAGCACCTGCCGCTGCGCCGCTCCTCCATGCCCGGAGGGCCTGACATGCGGCTCTATCGGCGCGCGTCCTTCGGCAGGCTGGCGACCTTCAACGTGCTCGACACCCGCCAGTATCGCGACGACCAGCCGTGCGGCGACGGATTGGACGTCGGATGCGCGGACCGGCTGGACCCGAACCGGACGATGCTGGGCGCCAGGCAGGAGGAGTGGCTGCTCGACGGCCTCGCGCGCTCGCGTACGACGTGGAACGTGCTGGCGCAGCAACTGCTCATGGCGCCGCTCGACCACGACGCCAGTCCCGACGTGCAGGCCTTCGGCATGGATCTGTGGGACGGCTACGCCTCCGCCCGCGCCCGGCTGCTGTCGGGGATGGTGGAGCACAACGTGCGCAATCCGGTGGTGCTGTCCGGTGACATCCACCGCAGCCTGGCGGCTGAGCTCAAGCCCGACTTCGACGACCCGAACTCTCCGGTCATGGGCGTGGAGTTCGCCGGGACCTCGATCGCCTCCGGCAAGGACGGCGCCGACCAGGACGGGCTGGGGCAGACGTTCCTCGCCGCCAATCCGCACCTGAAGTTCCACAACGTTCAGCGGGGCTACGTGCGCGCCACGGCGACTCCGGAGACGTTGACCGTCGACTACCGGATCGTGCCCTACGTTACGCGGCCGGGGGCACCCATCTCGACTCGTGCGTCGTTCGCGGTGGAGGCGGGCAACCCCGGCCTGCACCAGACGGCGGACAACCCGCCGATCGGCGTTCGGACCATTCCGGACGTGGCCGGCGAGCTGGACCATCTCGCCGAGCAACCGCAACGCTGACCACGTCGGGCAGGCGGGTGGGACGGCTTGCTTCCGCGGCCGCTCACCTGCCCGCGCGACGCCGCGAGCCGCCAAGCGAAACAGCAAGCTGGGCGTGTCATGCTTCATCGTCCCGCGTCAGCAGGACCTCGCCCACGTCCCGGATCGATGAACTCCACGTCCGCCGCGGTCAGCAATCCCGCGGAGTCTGCGCCTCTCACCGGCTGGCCTCGAGGGGAACACCTCCTCTCCGGCATAGGATTCTGGTTTGACCGGTCAAACCAAAGGAGCATGGATCATGCCCGTACTAGAGGGACGCTCCGCGTTGATCACCGGTGGCGCAGGAGACATCGGTGCCGCGATGGCCGCCGAGCTGACTCGCAGGGGAGCTCGCGTCACGCTCCTGGACGTGAAGTCGCCGGCGGAGGCCCGCCCGTGGATCGCCACCGCATCCGCGCACGGCAAGGTGGGCTATGTGCAGGCCGACGTGCGCGATCGGCCGTCCCTGGACGCCGCAATCGACGAGGTCGGACATCTCGATATCGCAATCGCCAACGCCGGCGTCGTCAAATCCGCCCCGTTCCTGGAGATCTCTGTCGAGCATTGGGAACAGCAGCTGGCGATCAATCTCACCGGCTGCTTCCACACGGCCCAGGCGTCCGCACGGCGCATGGTGGCCCAAGGATCTGGCGGGCGCATCGTGCTGACGGGATCCTGGGTCGGCACGGTGCCGTGGCCGGAGATCGCGGCCTACAGCGCGTCGAAGGCCGGCGTGGCGATGCTCGCCCGGTCGATGGCCAAGGAGCTGGCTCCGCACGGCATCCTCGTCAACGCCCTCGCGCCGGGAATCGTGGCCGCGGGCCTGGCCAAGTGGCAGTTCGACAACGAGCCCGCCTACGCCGCGCGGGCCGCCCAGGCCATTCCGCTGGGAGTTCCGCAATCCGTCGAGCAGGTGGCCAGGGTGGCCGCGTTCCTGTGCTCGCCCGACGCCGACTACATCACCGGCACGACCCTGCTGGCCGACGGGGGCTGCTCGCTGTTCAACCAGGACTGACTAGCGCTGACGGGAGTTGGGCTCCAGTCGCAGCAGGTCGTCGCCCGGCCCGTCGAGCGCGCTCAGCACCGATTCGATGATGCCGTCGAGTGACACACCCGGCCCCATCAGCCGGGTGAGCTCGCGGCGGGCGAGCGTGTCGAGCCCCTGGTCAAGGTCTTCGCCGTAGTGGTAGTGCGCCACTGACAGGTGACCCTCCATGGCGCGGCGAGCCCGTTCGGTGTCGCGGTCGGCGATCGCCGCCAGGATGTCGTCGTGGTATGGGGCGCCCTCGCGGACGATCGTGGGGTCGGCGAGGCTGCGCAGCATGTATTCGAAGGTGAGCCCAGCGATCGACAGGAACATCACCTCCAGCACGGAGTTGCGGGCGGCCCGCGCGATGAGGATGTGGAAGGCGATGTCGGCGCGGGCCTTCTCCACGACGTTGCCGGCCATCTCGAAGGCGCTCAGCATCTTGCGCAGCGCGGTCAGATCGTCCTCGGTCGCGTTTCGCGCGGCCAGCACGGCGGCGTGGGTCTCCAGCATGATCCGCGCGTCGGTCACCTCGCGCGGGGTGGCGTTGCGCCGGCGGTAATAGGCCTCCAGCGGGCGGATGCTGTCGACGCTGCTCGGCTCGCGGACGAACGTGCCGCGCCCGGGAATGACCCGGACCAGCCCACGCTCCTGCAGTTCCTTGATGACTTCACGGACGGAGGGGCGGCTGAGCCCGAAACGCTGGGCCAGCAGCCGCTCGGAGGGAAGCCGGCTGCCCGGGCTGATCTTCCCGGTGAGCAGAGCGTCCTCGAGATATGTGGACAACATGTCACGCGGAACGGCGTCAATCGTCACCGGTGATCCTCCCGACAGCACCCTGCGGTCAGACCGGATGCTATTTCCCGCCCCCGCCGGGGGCAAACGTCCCTGATCATGATAGCCGACGGTATGTCATACGGACGGTGACGTCGTCGACTGTGGCCAGCGGGATCCACCCGTCGGCGGGCGGCACCGCGCGGCCGTCGACGGTGATCTCGGTGGGCCGCTCCGCGGCCCCCTCGGGAAGGGGCAGGCTCAGGGAGAGCCGGTCCGGTGCCGGGTGGGCGCCGCCCTGGCGAGTGTAGCGGACGGTGACCGTGACCACGTCCGTGTGCTCGGTCGTGACGTGCAGGCTGACCGGCCCGAAGCGGGTGGTGCTGCGCTCCAGCTCGATGGTCTGACCGGCCCCGAACCACCCAGCCGGTACGGCAGGCAGCAGTTCGAGTGTGTCGTCCCGCTCGAACAGCAGCAGATGCCTGACCAGCCGCACGAATTCGGCCGAGGCCCAGTTGTGCGGCATGTCCCCCCACAGCTGCCCGTTGCCGGTGGCGGTCAGTGACTGCTCCTCCCGCCATACGCGGGTGGGCGCGGCATGGTTGGCGAAGGCGTAGAGGTAGTCGACCGCCTTGTCGGCACGGCCGGCGTAGAGCCACGCGTGCGCGGCGAACGAGGCGGCGTAGGGCCAGACGGCGCGGTAGGGCAGCCAGCCGGTCTCGGCAGGAATCCCCTGCTCGTCATCGAGCGCGTCGAACAGCTCCAGCAGGTCGGTGACCACGTGGTGGCCGGGCTCGAACACCTCGCCCGGCCAGATGGCCTGGCACAGCGCCCACGTGGCGCTGCCGGGCCGGATCCGATGCCATGCGGCCACGTCGGCATCGACGGGACCCGCGTGGTAGTGATGCGAACCGCTTTCCGGGTGGATCATGGGCAGGTACGCGAGTCCTTCCTCGCGGTGTCGGCGGGCCGCCGTGTCGAAGTTGGCGCGCAGCTGAAGGTACTGCGCGTGAATCGCGTCGCGATCGGATGCGCGGCCGAGCATCGTCGCTCCCCTGACCGCGGCGCGCAGCCCCGCGAGCGTCCACAGCGTGGTGGTGTACTCCGCCCGTACGCCTGCCACTCCCCCGTCGGCGAACGCCGGCGGCATCAGGCCGTGCAGCGAGTGGCCGGTGGGCAACGCGTCCGCCTGGCGGCGCAGGCAGGCGATGTGGTCGATGGCGCGCAGCACCACCGGCCAGTGCGAGCTGAGCGCGCCGCGCGGGTCGGCGCTGAGCTCCGACTGCCGCACCAGCGTGGCGATCGCGATCGCGGTCTCCTTGATGTGCGGTGCCAGCTCCAACCCGGTGATGGAGCCGTCGGGTCTGGCCCGGCGCAGGAGGACCCGCACACCGGCATCGGCGTCGGCGGCAAAGCCGAGGTAGCGGGCCGTCTCCAGGATGAAATGGCCGTCGACGATCCACAAGCCGCGGTAGACCGTGGCGCCGACCTGCGGCACCGGCAGTCCGTCGCGGATCTCCCGCGCTTGCAGCAGGTTGCGCACGCAGGCCACCAGCAGGTCCTGCAGGGCCGGGTCGGGCACGGTGATCGGCAGCCGTAGCGCTGGAAGCTCGTCCCAGAAGGCGCGGGCACGGGTCAGGGCGGCCTCGGCCCAGGCCAGGTCCGCGATGGCGGGCGTCTCGGCCACGGCCGGCTGCGGCAGGACCAGCGCCCCGCCGGTACGCCCGCCTGGTCGCAGGATCTCGGGGGTGACGTCAAGGCCGGTGGCGGGGCGGAATCCGGTCGGGTGGGCGAGATGGAGCCGTTGCGGCCGGTGGACCAGGGCGACAGGGCCGAGCGGCGTGCCGTCTTGTTCGGCGGTGTCGTCCGGCCAGGTCGGCTGGGCAGGAGCCTGCTCGGGCGCCACCGAGTAGGCGACGTGGAACGGTGTCGTGCCACCCGTCAGCACCGCGTCGCGGTCGTGGTGGTCGATGTGCAGTCCGGTGAGCACCTCGCCGTCGTCGCCGATGTGCGTCAGCTCCCACATCACGACATCGGCGCGGAAGCCGTCGTGCTCGTGGGCGAAGGCGGTCAGCGTGAGCTCCAGCCGGGGGTAGCGCATGGTGGTGACCACGATGGGGCGTGCGGCGGACTCGGTGCGCTGGGTCACCGACAGGGGCCGGTCGGCGGTCTGGGCGGAGAACTCCACGACGGTGGCGAAGTGCCAGGCCGCGAGGTGCGTCTGTGTGAAGCCGTAGAGCAGGGCGCCGTCCTCGCGGACCAGGGTCTTGTGCGGGTCGTCGGGCAGGCAGATCGCTGTCCAGCGCGAGGGGGGCGCGAACCGGAAGTCGATGGTGTGGGACACGTACGGAGCCTTCCTTCTCCTCGAAAGGGTCAGCCCTTGACGGCGCCCTGCAGCATGCCGCGGATCACATGGCGTTGCAGGAAGAGGTAGACGATGACGACGGGGACGGTGACGATGAGGGCCCCGGCCGACAGTCCGGCGACGTCGGTGGTGCGCTGGCCGACGAACAGACCGAGGCCGGCGGGCGCGGTGCGGACGGCCGGATCCTGCAGCAGCACCAGCGACAGCAGGAACTCGTTCCAGCTCCAGACGAAGAACAGGACCATGAGCGTGGTGACGGCGGGCCGGGCGACAGGCAGCAAGATACGGAACAGGACGGTGAAGGAGTTGGCGCCGTCCATGCGGGCCGCCTCGATGAGCGCGCGGGGCGTGGAAAGGAAGAAGGCCCGCATCCAGAACGTGCCGAACGACACCGACAACCCGATCTCGGGCAGCATCAGGCCCAGGTAGTTGTCGGTGAGACCGAACTGGCGCAGGTCGTAGTAAAGCGGCACGACGGTGGCCTCGTACGGCATGACGATGCCGATCAGCATCACGTAGAACAGCGGCGTGCTGCCACGGAACCGCATGGTGCCGAAGGCATACCCGGTCATCACAGACAGCAGCGTCGCGACCGGGACCACCACCACCGCGACGATCACGCTCGAGGTGATGAGGTCGCCGAAGGAGCCGGTGGTCCACGCCCGCGCGAAGTTGCCCCACTGCGGATCGTCCGGCCAGCTCAGGCCGGTGACCGGCGCCCCCTGGAGCTGCAGGGCGACCGAGAGGATGCTGAACAGGGGGAGCAATACGGCAAGGGCGAACAGGCACAGGAAGGTGTAGGCGCCGAGCCGTTCGAAACGGGCGTTCACAGCTTCTCCCGCAGCAACCGGGTGATCAACAGGACCACGGTGAAGATGAGCACGGTGAGCATCACGGCGACCGCACAGGCTTCGCCCACGGCCCCCTGGCGGAAGGCCAGCTTGTAGATCTCGAAACCGGGGACGTTGGTGGCGTTGCCGGGGCCGCCACCGGTGGTGACGTAGACCAGGTCGAAGGAGCGCAGCGCGGCGATCGTGGTGAGCGTGAGCCCCACGGCCATCTCCTGCTTGAGTCCTGGCAAGGTCACCGCGAAGAACTCCCTGACTGGACCGGCTCCGTCCACGCGGGCCGCCTCGTACAGACTGGCGTCAATCTTGCTGATGCCGGCCAGGAACAACACCATGCACAGCCCGGACATCACCCAGGTGCCGACCAGCCCGAGCGCGGGCAGCGCCCAGGTGAAGTCACCCAGCCAGGCGCGGGCCAGCCCGTCCAGGCCGACCGCGGACAGCAGCTGGTTGATGGTCCCCTCGTCGGCGTACATCCACCGCCACGAGATGCCGACCACCACCGCGGTCACCACCTGGGGCAGGAAGATCACGGTGCGGAAGAAGCCCAGCCCGCGCAGCCGGAACCGCGACAGTACCGAGGCCAGCACCAGTCCCAGGCCGACGGGCAGCGCGGCGAAGAAGAACAGGAACACCATCGAGTGGCTGAAAGCGGTGCGGACGTCGGGATCGGCCAGCTGCTCGGTGTAGTTGTCCAGCCCGGTCCAGGTGCCGAGGGTGATGCCGTCCCAGTCGTACAGCGACAGCCAGGCTGTGTGCCCCAGCGGCACCAGAACGAACAGCGCGAAGACCAGGAAACCGGGCAGGATGTAGAGGTAGGCGACTCTGGAGTTGGCCCTCATATCGCCCTAGCCGTTGCCGCGTTCGTCGGCCCAGTTCTCCTGGACCGTGGAGATGAGCTTGTCCGGCGTCGTCTTACCGGCGATCAGCTGCTGGACCGCGGGGAAGAGGGTGTCGCCCATCGACGGGGTCGCCCAGTCGAGGTAGAGCGCCAGCCCGTCGTCGGCGAGAACCTGCTGCCAGGTCTCCACCAAACCCTCCTGGGCACTGCCCGCCTTGGGCTTGCCCGCGTCACGCTCGGCGACGGGCAGGTAACCGCCCTGGAAGAGCGTGGCCGCGTTCTCCGGCCGGGTCATGAAGTCGATGAAGTTGGCGGCAACGTCGGGGTACTTGGTCTTGGCGGAGATGCTGAACGGCGAGGTGGTCGCGCCCGTCGCGCGGACCGGGTCACCGGCCTTGACCGGCGGCATCGCGGTGAATCCTGCCTTGCCGTCCATGTTCTCGTCGATACGCGACCGGTTCCAGCTGCCGGAGACCATGAAGACGCCCTTGCCCTTGACGAACTTGCCGACGCCGTCGCTGTCGGAAGTGCCGTTGGCGGAGGAGTCGATGTAGCCGGCCTTGGCCCATTCCGCGAGGGTCTTGGTGGCCTGCTGCACACCGGGACTGTCGAAGGTGGCGCCCTTGCGGCCGTAGACCCAGTTGAGCCCGTTCTCGTGCGGCTCGTACTGGGCGATCAGGTCGGACAGCACGTGATTGCCCGGCCAGGCCTCCAGGTTGCCGAGCTGGATCGGTGTCTCGCCCGCCGCCTTGGCCTTGGCCAGCGCGTCCTGGAAGGCGGCCAGATCCTTGAAGGGAGTGGTGATGCCGAGCTTGGCGAGCTTGTCCCGGTTGTAGTAGATGCCGACCAGGTTGCCGCCCAAGGCTATGCCGTACAGCTCGCCGGTGCCGAAGGTCTTGCCGTCCTTGGAGAACCGGGCCTGGTCGAGCAGGCCCGGCTTGAACCGCTCGCTCCAGCCGTACAGCTTGGCGTACTCATCCAGCGGCCGGAGCAGGCCCGCCTGGACCAGCGGGCCCTGCATCGTCTGCGCCTGGCCGGCCTGGGCGATGTCGGGCGCCGATTCCGAGGACATCTGCAGCTTGATGTTCTTGCCGTAGTCGGCGAAGGCCGTGTACGTCGGTTTGATCGTGATGTTGGGGTGAAGCTGCTGGTACTTGGCGGCCAGCTGCTCGATCGCCTTTCCCTGGCCGCCTTCCTCAAAGTGGCTCAGTGTCAACGTGACCGGCTCGGTCGGTAGCGCACTGGACACGGCCTTGCCCGCGTCGGGGGCTTCGACGGGTGCGGCGCCAGGGGCGCAGGCCGTCACGGTGGCAGCTATGAGGGCCAGGCCGGCGATCGTACGTGTCGTCAACGGCATCGCAGACTCCTTTGCGGGCTAACCGGTCTGACCACCATCTAGGTAAACGGGAAGTTTCGTCAAGCATGCCAGGGCATCAACCAACAGTTGCGGTCAGACCAGTCTGGCCGGTATGAAGACATCCATGAGCATCGAAGGCATCGAGACACTCGTCGTCGAGGAACTGCCCAACCTGCTACTGGTTCAGGTGCACCTCGATTCGGGAATCGTCGGGCTGGGCGAGACCTACTACGGGACCGCCGCGGCCGAGGCGCACCTCCACGAGGTCCTGGCGCCCGCCCTGGTCGGACGCGCCATGCCGCGGGACGCGGACGAGCTGCGGGCGCTGCTGACGGAGCTGGAGGGCTATGTCGGCTACCTGGGCAGCGGCGCCGAGGTCCGCGCGCTGTCGGCCGTTGACCTGGCACTGTGGGACGCGATGGGTCAGGAGGCCGGCCTGCCGCTGACCGAACTACTCGGCGGCCGGGTCAGGAGCGACGTGCAGATCTACAACACCTGCGCGGGCCCGCACTACATGCGCCACCCCAGCGGCCAGAAGTCGGCCAACTGGGGAGTGGCCGGCGAGGGTCGCCACGAGGACCTCTACGGCTTCCTCCACCACGCCGACCGACTGGCCGAGGATCTCCTGTCCGAGGGGGTGTCGGCCATGAAGATCTGGCCCTTCGACGTCTACGCCGAACGTTCGGCGGGACGCGAGATCAGCCGGGCCGACCTCGATGCCGGACTCGGCCCCTTGCGCAAGGTGCGCGACGCCGTCGGTGATCGCATGCGCCTCCTCGTGGAACTGCACGGCTTGTGGGAGCCTTCCGCGGCACGGGTCATTCTGGCGGCGCTCGCGGAGTTCGACCCTCTGTGGGTCGAGGACCCGATACGGCCGGATCGCTACGCCGAGCTCGGCGAACTGCGAGCGACCAGCCCGGTTCCGATCGCCGCCGGTGAGACGCTGGGTGGCCGCACGGCCGTGGCCCCTCTGCTCGATCGGCGCGGGGTGGACGTCCTCATCGCCGACCTCGGCTGGTGTGGCGGGATCAGCGAAGTCCTGGCTCTGGCCGAGCGCACGCTCGCGGCCGAAATGCCCCTCGCGCTGCACGACTGCAGCGGGCCCGTGGTGCTGGCCGCCTCGGCGCACCTGGCCGTCCATCTGCCACACGTGTTCATCCAGGAGACCACCAGGGCCTACTACTCCAGCTGGTACCCGCAGCTTGTCACCGGCCTGCCGGACATCTCCGCCGGCCGGCTGAGCCCGGGAACCGCCCCCGGCCACGGAGTCCGGCTCCGCCCCGATCTCGACCAGAGCGCCACTGTACGCCGCCGCGTGACCGGCGCCACCCATCCCCTCCCGCTAGCCCGATAACCAGCGCTCGCGTGGCCCCTCGGAAGGCTGTCCAGGTGACGACGTTGAATCGGTGATGATCGCCTTGGCCGTAGTACCGTCCAGCAGGGTGCCGAGCCTGGTCCCGGTCAGGTCGGAGCGATTCACCGCGCCCTGGCAATGTGATGCTCGGGGCGCTCAGGCATGCGGTCACCAGGATGCCGTCGTCATCGCCGAACAGCTCTGCCCGGGGGGTGAAAGTTGACACTGCCGAAAGTGACGGGAACGTCGCGTCGCTACGGCGGGAGCGCACTCCGTACTCCTGATCAATGGCTGCACGACAAGCCCAGAGCCGTCAACCCCCGAGGGATTTCCGCCGCAATACACCGCCAGTTTGGCGGAGAGCGCGTGGAGTGCGGCGTGAACCCGGCGCCATACATAGCCGCAGTAGTTCAGGCATCTCGGCCGGATCGGCGAGGCGGAGGATGGAGAGTTCGCGGTCGATGACATTCAGCTCTGCGAGTTGCTGGTGTCTCAGGATCCCGCCGTCGAAGATGAACATCAGGGAGTGGTCCCACGGTCCATGGGGTGGTACCCAGTCCACGACCAGCAAGCGGCCGATCTCAGGGTCGAGGCCGAGCTCCTCCTTGAGCTCTCGCTGGGCTGCTGCGGCGGGCGCCTCGTCGGCTTCCGCCATGCCGCCGGAAGATCCCAGTCAGGTTTGTATGCCGGGTCCACAAGAAGGACGTGGCCGTGTTCGTCACGGATCAGTACGTCGGCGCGCATGTCCAGGGTCATTGACACAGTATTGCCTCCTCGACCTTAAAATTTTGCGAAAAGCGCTGCACCTGAATTCACAAGTGTGGCTGCTGGGATCCCGATAATAATCCTCGAATAATCCAACGGCATCGCTGACCAGCCTGGCCGAATTACCCGTACGGAGGGTCGGTCGTGTGATCGAAACCGATGGCTCGCCGTTGCCCTGCAAGCTCATCGACCAGCAACCAGATCCTCGGCTGCCATGTCGTCAGCGAGCGTGCCGTGGAGACCACCCAGTTGGCCGCTGCGGCGATGACCGCTCGGATGCGGGTCGAAGACCTCGCCCGGATCCCCCTTTCCTTCCCCACCTATGCCGCCATCGTGGGGTGCGCCGCCTACATCGCCATCCGCCGCCTCGAACTGGACGCGGTCGGATTTCAGCACGAGGCGTCATGAAGCTTGTAGTGCGGGCGCTGGCAAGCGGCTTCTACGGTCGTGGGTGCACAGGCTGCCACACACCACCGCACTATGAGATAATTGTCCTGGTCAGGCCACTTTAGCCTCCCCCCTGGGCCAGGACGACGAAGGGGGATCGGCATGGAGATCAGGCCGCAGGCGGTCGTCATCCCGAAGGAGACCGACCATCTGGAGCAGGGGAAGTACGGCCCTGTCTACCCGAAGACTCCGGCCTGTTACGGGTTCACCATCATCGCGAAGGTCAAACCTGGCCGAGCCGATGCGATCCGCGACTACGGCTACGCGCTCGCCAAGGCGCTGGAGGACGACCCACGCCTGCTCGCACCGCTGAAGCTGCATTACCTGCGCTGGGTGCTCTTCGACGACGACACGCGCTTCATGTATCAGGGGATCTTCGACACCGACTTCGACAAGTACACCGAAGACGCCATCGCAATCTTCACCCGGGCGGGAGTGAACACGGCTTTCGAGAACCTCGAGGGCTTCCCCGAGGATTGGAAGACCAACCCGGAGGCGTTCGTCAGATTCGTCCGCGAGCACCATTGCCCGAGCTTCATCGAGTACGGCGAGTACCCGTACTTCACCGTCGACGAGATCAAGAAAGCTCTACGGATCAAGAGCGCTCTGTCGGAGATGCTCGATCAGATGCAGTGACATCCGCCAGCGCTACCTGGAGGCGAGATGAGCGAGTCCAGAACCGCGCGCACTTACAACCAGAACCATGCGCCGCGCCCGTACAGCCCCGGTCGGCGTCGGTTGAGCATCTACGTGGCTTGGAGCTATCCGGCCGAGGCGGGAAGGGACGTGGCCGAGCTGGACAACCGGTTCTCCACGATGACCGAAGTGCGCCGCGTGACGTGGCCGGCCTACGAGGACCCGAAATGGTCGGATCCGCTGCGGTTCCAGCAAGGCATCGCGGGCGGGCTGGAGCTGTTCTTCTGGGGCTGGCTGCCCTTCCAGCAGTTCGTCGAAGAGGCCACCGGATACGCCGTGCCCGTGTATCAACGCGTCGATCAGGCGGGTTTCCCTACGCCGCTGGACGAGCGGGTGCTGGCGGACACCGACACCCTGTTCGTGTGGGGGCTGGACCACATGATCACCGGGCAGGACGCCACGCCGGCGGAGATCGAGGCGGTGCGCGAATGGCTCACCCGCGAAGGAACCTGCCTTGCTCTCGGGCCGCACCACGACGTCGGCGCATCGGACGACATGGCGGTGCGCGACATGGAGTATCACCATCACGGCGACGCGCTGGTGCCCCGCCGGCAACGTTTCGGAAGATACACCCGATCGCTGATGGCCGGCCTGGGGGTGCCCGTCGAGAACCGCTACGGGCTCCGTCCCGCGGTGGCGGAGGGCAACAGGAGCGCCCCCCTGTCCATCGCGAGGGATCTGGACACCAAGGGGTGGCTGGAAGGCGTGTCCAGTTTCAACTTCCACATGCACCTGCCGCACTATGCCGTGACCACTGACGACCCGAACGTGATCCACGTGCTGGGCAGGCAGCCGATCGACATGTCAAGACCGCCGCACCCGTTCACCGAAGCCGGGAACACCGAGTTCAACATGTTTCTGTGGATGCCACCGAGTGGTGACCGGGCCGGTGACGTGATCTTCGCCGACACCACGATCTTCAGCTCGCTGTTCGGCGTCGATGAGAGCCTGCGCACCTTCTGGAACAACATCGTCTCGGCGAAGTAGCACTACAGGAAGGCGGGTTCCGGTGAGCGAGCGAACCCACGTCAAGCTCCAACTCGACGACATCCAGCGCGGAGTTCTCAGCCCCCGGCCGACACCGTACGCGGCGACCTACATCCTGTTCCGTATCGACGACCGCGAGCACGGGCGGGAGCTGATGCGGCGCGCGAGCGCCGTGGCGACCTCGGCCGCCGACACGGTGAGCCCGCTGGGTGAGACCTGGGTCAGCATCGCCCTCACGTACCACGGTCTCAAAGCACTCGGTGTCGCTCAGGAATGGCTGGACACCTTCGCCTGGGAATTCCGGCAAGGCATGGCCGCACGGGCCAACGCGCTGGGCGACATCGGCGAGAGCAGCCCCGAGAACTGGGAGTCCCCGCTTGGCACGTCTGACGTCCACGTCGTGCTGGTGGCGCTCGCGCCTGACAGCACGCAACTGGAGGCGGCCATCGATCATGCCCGCCCCGCCTATGACGCCCTGACCGGCGTGACGGCGATCTGGCGCCAGAACTGCCACGCGCTGCCCACCGAGACTGAGCCCTTCGGCTACCGCGACGGCATCAGCCATCCTGCCGTCGAAGGCAGCGGCATAGCCGGTTCGAACCCGTTGGAGACACCACTCAAGGCCGGCGAGTTCGTGCTCGGCTACCGCGACGAGCTCGGCGGCATCCAGACCCCGCAGCCCGACGTGCTCGGACGCAACGGCACCTACGTGGTTTTCCGCAAACTCCACCAGCGCGTCGCCCTCTTCCGCCGCTACCTGAAGGACAATTCCACCAGTCCCGACGACGAGGAACTGCTGGCAGCGAAGATCATGGGGCGCTGGCGCAGCGGCGCACCGCTGGCGCTCAGCCCGTCCCAAGACCAACCCGGACTTGGTGCGGACTCGAGCCGCAACAACGCGTTCCTGTTCCATCAGGACGATCCGGGCGGCTTCACGACTCCCGGGGGCAGTCACATCCGCCGCGGCAACCCTCGCGACTCGTCGGTGGCCGGAGAGCCCAGACTGCACCGCATGATCAGACGCGGAACGGCATACGGCCCACCGCTGCCCGAAGGAGTCCTCGAAGACGACGGGGTCGATCGGGGACTGATGTTCGCCTTCGTCGGGGCCCATCTCGGGCGGCAGTTCGAGTTCGTCCAGTCCGAATGGATGAACGACGGCGTCTTCTTCGGCTCCGGCGGCGCAAAAGACCCCCTCGCCGGCTCCCACGACGGCACCGGCGACTTCACCATTCCCCGGCGTCCCGTACGGCGGCGCCTGCTCTCACTGCCGCGCTTCGTCGTCACGCGTGGTGGCGAATACTGCTTCATGCCAGGGCTGGCCGCGCTGCGCTGGCTCGGCGACCTCACCGACTGAGCATGACGACGCGGCTCTGGCACGACGACCGGGGAGCCTCATGAACACCTTGCAGCTGCTGTTCAACGCCGTCACCGTGATTTTCATAGCGACCACCATGTTCGCAGCCGGTCTCGGAGCGACGCTGCCGGCCCTACGCGCCGTGTTCTCGAACGTCTTGCTGCTCCTGCTGGTGCTTCTGGCCAACC
Source organism: Nonomuraea sp. H19 (assembly GCF_052068215.1). NCBI lineage: Bacteria > Bacillati > Actinomycetota > Actinomycetes > Streptosporangiales > Streptosporangiaceae > Nonomuraea > Nonomuraea sp. H19. The sequence goes on from NZ_JBQHCV010000007.1 coordinate 443,981, forward strand.
TGGTCGCCGTCCCGCTGCTCGGCTGGGGCGTTGCCGCGCTGTTCGGCCTGCCCTCGGCGTCCTTCATCGCGCTGCTTCTGATCGCATCCTCACCTGGTGGGCCGTTCGGGGCGAAACTCGGCATGGTGCAGAACGGGGACGTGGCCGCGGGCGCGGCCATGCAAGTGCTGCTCTCCGCCGTCGGCAGCATCACCTTCGGCCCGACCGTGAACGTCATCCTCCAGGCGGCGAACGTGGGCGGCGGAGTCGCGCTCGACGTCCCCGCACTGATGCTGACCGTCATGGTCCTGCAACTCGTCCCGTTCGCCGTGGGATTGGTCGTGCGCCACTACGCGCCGCTCACAGCGCTGTCCTGGCATCCTGCGGCCGCCAAAACGTCGAACGTGACGTTCCTCATCGTGCTGGCGGGCATGCTCCTGGGCAACTGGCGTGACGTCGTCGAACTGATCGGCTCTCTCAGCCTGCTCGCGGGCTTCGTCTTCGCCATCGTTGCCTTCGCTCTAGGCACTGCGCTGGCCACCGGACCGTGGGCACGCCGTACCACCATGGGGGGAGTCGCGGCCGTGCGCAACGCGGGGCCGGCGCTCGCCGCCGTCGGCATCGCCTTCGGCAACGAGCCTGCCATCCTGGGAGCGCTCGCAGCCGTGCTGCTGAGCGGGCTGGCCGCAACCCTCCCCATCGCAGCGCTGCTGAGCCGTCGCCGGGCGACCCAATCTCCCGAAAGTGACCGTCTAGCCAGCCCTCCCGGTAATGAACGCCAGAACAGGGAAACGTGACCAGATCATGACCACTGACGCCATTCAGATCGTCCTGATGGTGAGTGCCTTGAACCGCGATCTACTGTGGGCCTCCGACCTGATGTCGTCAATATCACGATCACGCGGGCCATGGTTTGATCGCCCGGACTCGGGGCGGTTCCATCTCTGATTTGGTGGTTGACCTGCGGGTAGGGGCAGGAAATGAGTACGTCGCGCATGGCTTGACTCAAGGATGGAAGCACCGATATGTCCCACGTAACAAACCATCGCACGTCCGGCTGGGTGACGGGATTGGCCTACTTCGCCGGAAGCATCATGACGCTGATCGGTGTGTTCAGCTCACTCGCCGGGATCACCGCCATTTCCCGGGACGACGTCTACGTCTTCCGCGGAGACTACGTCTTCAGATGGGACGTGAGCGCGTGGGGGTGGGTCCACCTCGCCGTCGGCATCCTCGTCTTCCTGGCCGGCCTGGCCGTGTTCTCCGGCCAGCCCTGGGCACGCGCGGTCGGCATCGTCCTCGCCGCGCTGAGCGCCGTCGCGAATTTCCTGTTCCTGCCGTACTACCCGATCTGGACCCTGCTGATCATCGTGCTGGACGTCTTGGTCATCTGGGCCTTGACGATGTACAACCGCCGGGCCGCGGACTCGACCGCTCTCCGATGACGGCGGGGGTCGGCCGCTCCTGGCACGCTCGACCACAGGAGGGACAACCGAAATGGACGACTATCCGCTGCTCAACATCTTCGCCACCATGATGTGGTTCTTCCTCTGGGTTGTGTGGCTGATGCTTCTCTTCCAGGTCTTCGGCGACCTTTTCCGCGACGACACGGTGAGTGGCTGGGCCAAGGCCGGCTGGTCGATCTTCGTCATCGTTCTGCCGCTGCTGGGTGTCTTCGTCTACCTGATCGTGCGCGGAAAGGGGATGGGCCGGCGCGAGGTCGCCGCGATGCGCGAACGCGAGTCCCGTTACTACGAGGCCGCCGAACGCCGGGCTGCCGACCGAACCACCGGCCAGGCCGATGAACTCACACGGCTGGCCGACCTCAAAAACCACGGGGAACTCACTCCGGAGGAGTACGAACGCGCCAAGGCCAAGGTTCTGGCGATCTAAGGCGAGCTGATCGGTACATTGGGACGAAAAGCGGCAACGCTGGATCGCGTCGGTGACGGTCGGCCACACCCCGGCCGGCAAGCGCATCGTCAAGAAGGCGAGCGGCAAGACGGGCTCGCTTATGGCCTACATGGTCGCGACCAGAACACAGTCAACAACTACCGGCCCCTCTGCCACAAGAGATCGCAGGCGCAGTCGAGGGCTTCTTGAGAGGTGCCGATGGGCAGCCCGGTCGGCAGGATCTGGTTCTGAAGAGGTGTGAGTCACGCATGCTCCGGACCCACTGCTATTCGATCTATTGCGGCATTTTGGTCGGCCTGCGCCACGGTGTAGTGATCTTTGGTGTCCGCAGGACGCTGTAAACCGCGGAGCGCCGCACACAAGGCGTGGACATAAGCGATGCTCTGGCGGGCCTGGCCCACCAGCTGTACGCTCAGGTCGCCGACCGCCCGCAGGGCGCGGTCGAGTCGTTGCTGGGTGATGAATTCTTGGTGATACTCGCGATGGCGCAATAGACGCACCACAGCTGGCTTTCGTCCGGAAGTGCCTCATAGTCGTCGGCGTGGATGCGAAATAAAAGCCGGGGCATCCGCGGCCAAGAAAGAGTAGTAGGACAGGTAGCCGACCTTCTCCTTGCCGGCGAAATCCTCACAGGTCAGCGGCAGCGTCCAGACAAAGCCTCGGCTTGTGGGCTTGTCGGCCGTCCGGATGACGATCGCGGCATCCGGCGTGGAGAACCGCACGCGCTGCGCGTGGCACGAGGGCTGGGAGAGGTGCGCCCGGAGCTCGACCAGCTGACCACCGGTGGTCAGCAGTCGCGTTGGCATGCGTGAAGGACCTCGATGCCGGCCTACCCGAACGTCGCGACCGTGCCGGGCGGGCGCGAGCCCAATCGTGCCCGCCGCCGGCGGATGTCCGGAATCTGCAAGCGGCCAGGTCTTCCACGGGAAAGACGGCACCGGCCCCTCCAGGATTCACTTCCGGGAAACAAGCAACGAAAGGGGCCATTCACATGCCCGACATGCCTACCGGAGAGTTCTGGAAGGACCTCAAGCCGATCGAGAACTCCTTCCGCCCCGACGCTCTGCCCGAGGTCTACCTGTCCAAGGTCGCCACGGACGACGACCGCTACTACGTGCCGTTCACCGAGACAGTCGGCTCCCGACCGTTGTGGATCAACGTCAAGGACAACAGCTGGGCCGACATCCTGCGGGCCAAGGAGGCGGGGCTGGTCAACCGGCACTACCACCCGCACGAGGTGTTCGCGTACACGATCTCCGGCAAGTGGGGCTACCTGGAGCGGCCCTGGACGGCGACCGCGGGCGACTTCGTCTACGAGGCCCCGGGCGAGGGGCACACGCTGATCGCCTACGACAGCGACGAGCCGATGAAGACGTTCTTCATCGTCAAGGGCCCGCTCATCTGGCTGGACGAGCACGGCGAGCCCGACGGCTTCTTCGACGTGCACGACTACATCAAGATGTGCCGCGAGCACTACGAGAAGGTCGGGATCGGCGCCGACTACGTCAATTCCCTGTTCCGCTGAGCCGCGGCGCACCCCCCTTGAAGTGAGACCGTCATGACTGACACCACTGCAGCGCCGGACGCCCGCGCGGCCGACCGGTACGAAATCCGCCTGCTCGTCATCCTCTTCCTGTCCTTCGGGTTCGTCTTCTTCGACCGCCAGGCGCTGTCGTTCCTGGCGCCGTACATGGACAAAGACTTCGGCCTGTCCAACGCCGAACTCGGCACCCTGTCCGGCGTGCTCGCGCTCACCTGGGCACTGGCCGGCATGTTCGCCGGCCGCCTGTCCGACGCGCTCGGCCGGCGCAAGCCGATTCTGATCGTGACCGTGGTGCTGTTCTCGCTGTTCTCCGCCTCGTCCGGGCTCATGGGCGGATTCGCCGGGTTGCTCGTGGCGCGGGCGCTGATGGGCACGGCCGAGGGCGCGGTGCTGCCGATGGCGCAGTCTCTGATGGTCGAGGCGTCCCGGGAGAGCCGCCGGGGCCTCAACATGGGCCTGCTGCAGGGCTCGTCGGCAGGACTGCTCGGCGGTATCCTGGCGCCGCTGGTCGTGGTTTGGATCGCGGAGACATACGACTGGCGCGTCGCCTTCTACGTCACGATCATCCCTGGGCTGGTCATGGCCGCGCTCATCTGGAAGTTCGTGCGCGAGCGGTCTCCGCGAACGCCGGCCGAGGCGCCCCAGGAGAAGGCGGCAGCGGTCAAGGTGCCGCTGGGCGAGGTGCTCAAGCTGCGCAACATCGTCGTGTGCATGCTCATCGCCTGCTGCTACCTCACCTGGTTCGTCACCATCATCACCTTCACCCCGACGTATCTGACCTCGGTCAAGGGCTTCAGCCCCGGCACGATGAGTGGCGTCATGACCTGTCTGGGGGTGGCGTGGGTGCTGTGGGGATTCGCGACTCCAGGCATTTCCGACCGGATCGGACGCAAACCGGCGCTGATCGGGTTCACAGTACTCGCGGTGTGCTGCCCGCTCGCCGTGGTCTACGTCGAGAGCCCCGTGCTGCTCGGCGCGATCATGGTGGTCACCTATACCGGGCTCGGCTGCTTCACGCTGTTCATGGCCACGATCCCGGCCGAGACGGTGCCGCGCGGCGCGCTGGCCACGGCGCTCGGCGTGATCATGGGTGTGGGCGAGCTGGCCGGAGGCTTTCTCGGGCCGATGGTCGCGGGCTGGGCGTCCGACCGGTGGGGGCTGCAGGCCGCGATGTTCATCGCCGCAGGTGGCGCGCTGGTCGTGGTGGCGCTGTGCTTCGCGCTGAAGGAGACGGCTCCCGCCGTGCTGCGCCGCCGGGCGGCCGCATGAGGGCGGCGCTCTGGTACGGGGCCAAGGACGTCCGCGTCGAGGACGTCCCGGTGACGCCACCCGGCCCCGGCGAGGTGACGATCGAGGTGGCCTACTGCGGAATCTGCGGCAGCGACCTTCATGAATACGCCGACGGGCCGCACGCCGTCCCCGTGGGCGAGGCACACCCGGAGTCCGGCGTGGCCGCCCCGCTCATCCTGGGGCACGAGTTCTGCGGCACCGTCACCGAGATCGGCAGCGGTGTCACCGGCCTCGCCCCAGGGGACCGGGTGGCGGTGGAGCCGCATTACCGGTGCGGTCGCTGCCCACGGTGTCTAGCAGGGGAGTACAACATCTGCCGGCACTTCGGGTTCGCCGGGCTCATGGGGCACGGCGGGCTGGCCGAGCGCGCCACCGTGCCCGCGTACATGCTGCACCGGCTGCCCGAGCCGGTCTCCTTGGAGCAGGCGGCGGTGTTCGAGCCGGCCGCCGTCGCCCTGCACGCGGTGCGCCGGGCCGGGATCCGCCCCGGCGAGAGCGTCGCCGTTCTCGGCCTGGGCCCGATCGGGCTGCTCGTGACCCAGCTCGCCGCACGGTACGGCGCCGGGCGCATCGTCGCCGCCGACCGGTCCCCGGCTCGCCGCGAGATGGCTCTGCGCCTGGGAGCCGCCGAGACCGGCGCGGACCTCGCCGACCTGGCCGGCGGCGAGGGGGCGGACGTCACGTTCGAGGTGGTCGGCTCGGACGACACCCTGCGTGCCTGCCTGGCCGCCACCAGGCGGGGCGGGCGGGTGATGTTCCTCGGCCTGACCGGCACGGTCAGTGTGGACGCCTTCGCCCTGGTGAACAACGAACAGACGATCATGACCAGCGTGGGGTACCGCGACGTCTATCCGGAGCTGATCCGCATGGTGGCCGAGGAGGGCGTGGACCTGGCCGGGATCGTCACCTCCACCATCCCGCTGGAGCACGTCGTACGTGACGGATTCGAGGCGCTGTCGCGCGGACAGGAGCAGATCAAAGTGCTGGTACGACCTGGGGAGCAGCGATGGTGAGCGGGGAGTTCGCGGGGCGGCGGGCGTTCGTGACCGGGGGCACCTCGGGGATCGGTGCGGCCACAGCCGTGCTCCTCGCCGAGTTGGGCGCCGACGTGACCGCTCTGGGCCTGCCGCCTGCCGACCCCGCCGACCTGCCCGGCCATCCGCGCGTCCGCGTGGTGGAGCACGACGTGCTGGATCGTGCCGGGCTGACCGGCCTGTTGTCTGCGGGCGAGCCGCTGGACGCGTTGGTGAACTGCGCGGGCGTCAGCCACGACCGCGAGGAGTACGACCTCGCCCGCTGGCAGCGGGTCATCGAGATCAACCTCACCGCTGTCATGGTCGCCTGCCAGGCCGCCCGGCCGTCCCTGGCCGAGAATGGCGGCGCCATCGTGAACGTCTCGTCCATGTTCGCCTTCTCCGGCAGCCGGGACCGGCCCGCCTACAGCGCGAGCAAGGGCGGCGTCTCCCAGCTCACCAAGTCGCTGGCGGCCGAGTACGCCGCCGACGGCATCAGGGTCAACGCCGTCGCGCCCGGCTTCGTGATCACCCCGCTGGCCCGGGGCGTGCTCGACGATCCCCAGGCCACGGCCCAGGTCCTGGCCCGCATCCCGGCCGGGCGCCTCGGGCAGCCTCGCGAGGTCGCCTCGGTGGTGGCGTTCTTGTGCTCGGCGGCGGCCTCGTACGTCACCGGCGCTGTCGTCCCCGTGGACGGAGGCTATCTCGCCGTGTGACCCGTCACCTAAGCTGAGTTCTCCTGACATGCACGCACACCAGGAGGTCGCATGTCCGCCCTCTCCGTGATCTCCCGAGCTACCACCGAGCACGTCGAACCTGCCGAGCGCATCCATTACTGGGAGGACTACAACCGCAGGGCGCTGGTGGGCCTGTCCTGCACCTCCTATTCCGAGCAGGGCCTGCTGGCCAGGCAGACCAACATCGAGCTGGGCGGGCTGCGCCTGGCCGAGATCGCCGGCAACGCCCACGCCATCGAGCGCAGCCCGCAGACGGTGAGATCGACGCCCAAGGACTCGGTGTTCGCGAACCTGCTGGTCAAGGGAGAGGCGGTGTTCCTGCACGAGAACGGCTGCCTCGCCGCCACAGCGGGCGAACTGGTCGTCTATGACACGCGCAGGCCGTACCTGTTCGGGTTCTCCTCCTCCATGCGGCAGATCCTGGTGGACGTGCCACGTGACCTGTTCGCGCGGACGTGCGTAGGAGGCGGATTGCCCGGGCCGATGCTGTTCGGGCGAGGCACGGCGCGGGAGGGCGCGCTCGTGGCCGCGCTGAGCTCCCTGCTCGGCGGGCTGGCCGCCCTGCGTGACAGGCACGATCCCGGCGACGCCGAACGTGCCGTGCTCGACCTGCTCAGGCAGCTCGCCGAGGAGCGTACGGGCGGACGGACGGGGCCCGACGCCTATCAGTCGCAGCTCATCGTGGCCGAGGACTACATCGAGCGCCACCTGCACGACCCCTGTCTCGGAGCCTCTCAGGTGGCCGGGGTCATGGGCATCTCAGTACGGCATCTGGCGCGGATCTTCGAGTCGACCGGTAGGTCGCCGGCGCGGTACATCATGGAGCGGCGCCTGGTCCGGGCGCATCAGGAGCTCACCGGGCCCGGGGCGTGGCAGACCACGATCGCCGACGTCGCGCACCGGTGGGGGTTCTCCAGCCAGGCCCACTTCGCCCGCCTCTTCCGCGCCAGGTTCAGCCTCACCCCGAGCGAGGCCCGCGGGGAGACGACGAAGCCGATCGCGTAAACGGAGGAGACACGCCTCCCGTAGCGCGAGCGGTGCGGGCAAGGTTCGCCCACATGAGCCGGGGGCGTGTCCCGGCATCCGGTCGTGACCTGCGCCGGCGCGCCGGCGCAGGTCACGCAGCGCCTGGGCCAGGTCGGCCAGCGAGCCGTCCCAAGCGATCAGCTCTCATGGACGAAATCCTCGCCGACGCAGGCATCCAGACCGTACTCTCCGGCATCCGAATGCCGCGAATGAACTCCACGACCCGGCCTCAACCGCCGTCTCCCACTCACTGGAACGCCGTCTGAGGACCTCAACTCCGTTCCAATGCCTGCCACTTCCCGCTCCGGCCCTACGTGGCAACGGGGGTGGTTCACGGCATGCCAGTCCCGGCTCTAACGACCTTCCTCCGCGAATGCGCGCTCGTGGCGCACTTAAGAACAAGCCAAGAGAAGCTCCTCGCGCACGCCCACTCCACCTGCGTGGTCGGGAGGTGTCGCGAACGTGCGCGCAGGGCCAACCATCCTGCACGGTCCGACCAACCTCGCGCGCGGTCGTGGACAGAGGATCAAGCAAATGCTCGCGTGGCCGCGCTCTGATACGGGCTGGTTGTTCCAGCGCGCGCTCGGCCTGTGTTCGATCGAGAGGTAAAGGTGAATGACGATCAATCCGTCACGGTCACGAATCGCTAAGCGGCGATTCACCACCCTGATCCGAGGCTTGGGGATCGGTTTGGCGCTTATCGCGCTGACCAACAGCCTCGCAATGGGTGTCGCCCATTCGGACGCCGGCCCACACCACATGACTGTGTCCGAGGCAGTACTCGTGCCGGTCAACGTTCCGGGTACGACGCCCCTCGCCGCTGCCGCGGTCAACCTGTCGCAATACGGCTACTCGGAGCGCGAGTACTACGCCGAAGGCTCTGCTCATCGCTACCGCGGCGCTGTTTCCAACTCGCTCAAGACAGCCGAGATCATCGACGCAGGGTGGCATTACAAGACGCGTGTCCTCGTCCGTACTCCCCGGCCGGGCGCCTTCAACGGAACCCTGGTCGTCGAGTGGGCGAACGTGACGGTGGGTCAGGACATCGACTTCGCCTGGGCTGAGTCCTACGACCACCTGATGCGTGCCGGGTACGCCGTCGCGGTGGTGTCGGCGCAGCGGGTCGGCGTCGAGCACCTCAAGCGCTGGAGCCCAGCGCGTTACGGTGACCTCGACGTGGCTGCCGACAACACAGATCCCGCCACGAACGGTCCCGTTGACGTATGCGGCATGCCGAATTGCGCCCAAGTCGACCCCCTGTCCTGGGACGTGATGACGCAGATCGCGGCCTCGCTCAAGGCGAACAAAGCACCGGCGCAGCCGCTTCCCGGTCGGACGGTGAAGCGCGTCCTGGCCATGGGCGAGTCGCAATCAGCAGGCCGTTTGAGCACCTACTACAACGCCATTCAGCCGCTGTACGGGTTTTTCGACGGGTTCGTCTTCCTCGATCGCGCCAGCCAACTGCGCGCGGACCTGCGGACACCGGCAGTGAGTGTCGACTCGGAGGCGTGGTCCACCATGTTTCCCGCCAAGACGGTCGGGTCCTCGTTCGTGCGCCACTGGGAGGTCGCCGGGTCGTCCCACGCCTCACTGGACGCTGGAACCTATGTCGATCGGATGGTTCTGCGCGACCAGTCGATCATGGGGCCGTCAGGACCGCTGTCGTTCTCGAGCGCCATCGGTGACTGCGCGATCAAGCCCTACTTCAGTGCGGTGAACACCAAGGTCGTCCTCAATGCCGCTGTCGAGTCCGTCAACCGCTGGGTCACCACCGGTAAGCCAGCCGCCCCCAGCTCGTACTTCGACCGCGCACAGGCAGGCTCGATCGCGCGCGACAGTGATGGACAGGTGGTCGGTGGCGTTCGGCTGCCGAGCTTCACCGCACCGACGAGTGCCAACCATGCCGGGAACATCGGCGCCGGGTTGTGCTTCCTGGTCGGAGCACACGTGCCTTACTCCGCTGACCAGCTTCACGACATGTATGGCACCCATAGGCGGTACCTGAAGCAGGTCGACGCGGCTCTCAAGGTGGCGAAGCAGGATGGTTACGTGCTGCCTGGCGACGCATGGGCAATCCGATCTGAAGCCGCCCGATCCTCGGTAGGGAGCTGAGAGCCGGTTCCGGCCTCGCCAGTCTGCGTGGCGAGGCCGCACCATTGCCGGGTCAACGGCCGACGACGTGGATCGACCCTCGGCGACACCGTCGTCACGCGGTGTCACCCACCACACCGATTGCGCGGCCCCGCTCACCTCGGTCGATGAACGGCAGCAGCCGTCCCACCAGCTGGCGTCGTCAACCTCCGTAGTGCAGCCAGACGGACTTGAGCTCGGTGTACGCGTCGATCGCCCACGGACCCATCTCTCGGCCCCATCCCGAGGCCTTGTAACCGCCCCACGGTGCAGCCATGTCCGGGATTGGCGGCATGTTAACGAAGACGGCACCGGCCTTGATGCCGTTGGCGAGCCGCTGCGACATCGCGAGATCCTTCGTCCAGATCGTCGCGGCAAGGCCATATTCAGTGTCGTTCGCGCGGGCGAGCAGGTGGTCGAGTTCGGCGTCATCGTCGTACGTCGTGATCGCGAGCACCGGGCCGAAGATCTCCTCGCGCATGATCGTCATCTCGTCGTTCACTCCGGAAAACAGCGTCGGCTCGAAGAAGTAACCGTCACCGTCGACCGGACTCCCCCCGGTGACCAGCTCAGCACCCTCCTCCACGCCTGTGCGCACGAGACGATCGACGTGGTCGCGGTGCCGACTGGAGACGAGTGGCCCAAGAGCCGTGGACTCGTCGGCCCCAGGTCCGAGGCGCAGGGAACCCATGCCCGCGGCGAGCTTGTCGACGAACTCCGCCTCACGTGCCTTGTCCACGTAGAACCGGGTGTACGCCGCACACACCTGTCCCGTGTTCAGCGTCCCGCCGAGCAAGTTCCCCCCGACAGCCGCGTCGATGTTTGCGTCGCGCGCGATGATGCTCGGCGCTTTTCCGCCGAGCTCGAGCGTGAGCCGCTTGAGATTGGATTCCGCGCTGGCGATCGTGATCCGCCGGCCGACCGCTGTCGAGCCGGTGTAGGACAGGTGGTCGACGTCGGGGTGCCGGCTCAGCAGTTCACCCACCGACCCGTCGCCGGTGACGATGTTGACCACGCCCGGGGGGAAGCCCGCCTCGGCGCAGAGCTGGACGAGTCGCAGGCTGGTCAGCGGCGTCACTTCGCTGGGTTTGATCACCACGGTGTTCCCGGTGGCGAGGGCCGGAGCCAGTTTCCAGGCCAGGATCATCAGCGGGAAGTTCCAGGGCGTGACGAGCGCGTTGACTCCGATGGGCTCTCGCTTGGTGTAGTGCAGGGTCTCCGGGAAGGAAACCGGGTTCACGCTCCCCTGCACCTTGGTCACCCACCCGGCGTAGTAGCGGAAGTGTTCCGCGGCGCCGGCGACGGAGACCGCTCGGGAGATGCCGATCGGCTGGCCCTGGTCCCGCGTCTCCAGCTGGGCCAGCTCCTCGGCGTTCTCCTCGATCAGGGCGGCGAGACGAAAGAGTAGCGCTGCACGCTGCACCGGAAGGAGCCCGGTCCAATCGGCGCCCCCCAGCGCGGCGCGCGCGGCCGCCACGGCCGCGTCGACGTCGCCTCGCGAGGCGACTCCGACTTCCGTGATCGTCTCGCCGGTGGCGGGATCCAAAGTCTCGAAGGAGCCGCCCGACGCAAACACCCACTCACCTTCGATGAACAGCTTCTCGGTCATCATGCTCTCCTGTCGCCCACAACTTGATGTCCGGCCCAGTATCGGTAGGCGGCGAACGTGGAGGCTTGGATCTGCGTGCCGACCTGTTGGCAATGACCGCAACGCGTCGGGGCTACCCGGTGTCAGCCGGCGGTGATCCGGCCGCGTACCTCGCCCAGGCCGACGACGGTGCCGCCGGGGCCGGGCGCCGTGGCCGTGATGACCACCTCGTCCTCGTTCTCGAGGAAGGTCCGGACGCTGCCGTCGGGAAGCGTGAGTGGCTCGCTTCCCGCCCACGTGAGCTCGATCAGCGAGCCGCGCTGTTCCGGCAGCGGCCCGCTCACGGTGCCCGAGGCGAACAGGTCACCCGTCCGCAGGGACGCTCCGTTGATCGTCATGTGCGCCAGCATCTGCGCCCCTGTCCAGTACATCGACGCGAACGGTGGGCGCGAGATCACGTGCCCGTTCAAGGCCACGTCGAGGCGGACGTCGAGTCCCCACGGAGAGCCGCTGCTGTCGTCCAGGTACTCCGCCGGCCGCGGGTCCCGCGCGGGCGGGGCGACCCTCGCCGTGTCCAAGGCCGCCAGCGGCACGATCCACGGCGAGATCGATGTGTGGAACGACTTTCCCAGGAACGGACCGAGGGGCACGTACTCCCACGCTTGGATGTCGCGCGCGGACCAGTCGTTGACGAGGCAGATCCCGAATACGTGTTGCGTGAACGCCTCGAGCGGCACTGCCTGCCCGCGGGCCGTCGGCGTACCCACCACGAAGCCGATCTCTGCCTCGATGTCGAGGCGGGCCGAGGGCTCGACGACGATCTGACCATCGGCCCTGCGCAACTGTCCGCGCGGGCGGAGCACCGGTTCGCCGGAGACGACCACGGTGCCTGCTCGGCCGTGGTAGCCGATAGGCAGGTGCTTCCAGTTCGGCGTCAAGGGTTCCTGGTCGGGCCGGAACATGCGGCCGAGATTGGTGGCGTGGTGCTCCGACGCGTAGAAGTCGACGTAGTCGGCGACCGTGAACGGAAGCTGCATGACGACCGACTCCAACGGAAGCAACAACGGCTCGAGCACGTTGCGGTGGTCCGTGCGGCTCAGCCAGGCCTGGAGGTCGGCGCGGACACGGGTCCAGGCCGCCACGCCGGCTCCGAGCAGGAGGTCGAGCGAGCCGTCGGCGAAGAGGCGCTCGTCGGGGCTGCCGAGCACCCGGTACGCGGCACCGAGGTCGAGGACCCGGTCGCCCACACGTACGCCGACTCGGCTCCCGTCACCGGCGTCGAAGACTCCGTAGGGAAGTGTCTGCAGCCCGAAGGGATCCCCCTCGGGGACAGCGATCCATTCCGCCGGAAGCGGCGCCGCTTCGGCGGTCATTCGGCGATCGCCCCCACAAGCCGCAGGTTGACAAGGTCAGCCATGGGTTCCTCGATGCTGCAGGTGCCGAAGGAGCAGAAGTGCCCGCGCACGGCCGCGGCGAGTTCTGTCGAGAGGTCCGAAACCGCAGTGCCGACGCGCGTGGCGTCACGCTCGGCGAGCAAGCCGCGCACGCGTGCACGGTCGGCTGCGTGGGAGCACGACGTAGTCGCCGGTGCCGACCTCGAGATCTCCGAAGACGGTCTCGACGACTCCGGCCCCGGACTCGACGTACACGCACTCGTCACCCGTCGCGTTCCGGTAGAGGGGTGAGGTCTCCCCGACCGCCGCGTACGCGATCCGGACGTCGGCATTGCCGAGGACCAGGCGCCGCCCGGTTACAGCGTCCGTGGACCTCCACTCTTCACCCGGAAAGAGGTCGTGCAGCTTCAGGTGGCGGGGCTTCAGGGGATGGCTGGCGACGGTACCGGGGTCGGGAAGCTCCCATGTTCGGGCATCGACGATCGCGGAGGGAATCGCGACGTGGTAGAGGAGCGAGGAGTCCGAGGAGAACCCCTCCTCTCCCATCAGCTCCTCGTAGTAGAGCCGCCCCCTTCCGTCTCGGTGCTGCGTGTGGCGCTTGGCCGGAACGTTGCCGACACGCTGGTAGTGGGCCATGGCGCAGTGCCTCCGGGTCGTTCGAAAGGTGGGAATGGTCAGACGGTGGCGGGAAGACCGCGTGCGAGTACGCGGTCGAGTGCTCGAGTGAGCTCGGCTGGCGATGGGTCACGGAGGACCGCGGCCACGTGGGCATCGGGTCGTACGACCCAGATCTCGGCGGCTTCTGCGCCCATGACGCCCGCCAAGGCGGGCGACAGGTCGGCGAACGCATAGGCCTGAACCGGACCCACGGAGCCTTCGCGAGCCTGGCTGAGTACCGACGGCGAACACGCCGCGCCAACGAGCACCGTGATTCCGTCGCGCAGGAGTCGGCGCAGGTGCGTCTCGCCACCGTCGGCGCCGCGCACGGGAAAGTCCGGCATCAGCACACCGGGCGCCGGTGTGGGCATCGTGCCCTTGGCCGGCCGACCGGCGAACGGGCCGCGGGGGTCCGGCGTGGTGAGCGGCGAGTCGACGTACCAGAACGGCTCGGCCAGCCGGCCCGAATCGACCCGGGCACGGGAGTCCGTGTCGTGACGCGCAGCTTCGAGAGTCCGCCTGCGGTCCTCCCACTGCTCCTCGGTCTGTGGAACCAGGAAGCGCATGGTCGCTCCGGTGACCTCCAGATTCTCCAGGGCAGCCGCGTGTCGCTCGTGGTGGTAGGTGTCCAGGAGTGACTCAGGCGCCCACCCGTTGAGCACGTAGGCAAGTTTCCATGCGGCGTTCTCCGCGTCCTGCACGCCCGAGTTGAGGCCCCGGGCGCCGAAGGGCGCCACCAGGTGTGCTCCGTCGCCGGCCAGGAGAGCACGACCGACCCGCATGCGGTTCACCACGCGCGAGTGGAAGCGGTACGCCGACTTCCACACGATTTCGTAGTCGCAGTCGCCGATGATCCGGCGAATGCGGGCATCGAGCGCTCCGGTGCGCTCCTCCTCCGCGAGCTCGAAGTTCTCCGGCACCTGCCAGTCGATTCTGAAGGTCGAGTCCGGACATGGATGGATCAACACCTGCCGGCCCGGGTTCCATTGGGGGTCGAAGTAGAACCGCCGCTCGCGCTCCCACCCCGGAAGATCGGTGCGCAGGTCACAGATGAGGAACTGGTCGCCGAAGGTGTGCCCCTCGAACGAGAGCCCGAGCATCTCCCGGATGGCATCACCACGGGCTCCAGGGCAGGCCAGCAGGTAACTGCCGCGAACCTCGGTCTCCCCCGCTTCCGTCTCGCAGGCCACGGTCACGCCCTCGGCATCCTGCGCGATCGCGATGACGCGCTGGCCCCAGCGCACCTCGATCAGCGGCTGGGCTTCGATCTGATCGTCGAGGACCTCCTCGGTGCGGCACTGGGAGATGTTCACGAACGGGGGGAACGGCGAGGCGCCGGGGTCCTCGAAATCGATCGTGAACAGCTCGTCATCGCGGTAGAACGTGCGCGCCCGGGTCCATGTCACGCCTTCGGCCGCAAGAGTCGCTCCCACGCCGACGCTCTCCCAGATGTCGAGGACGTCGCGTTGCTGGCATATCGCCTTGGATCCGACGAGATCGCGAGCGGGGCGGCCGTCGAGTACAACGACGGGGATCCCCCAGCGAGCGAGAAGAAGTGCCGCCGTCTGACCGACGGGCCCGTTTCCGAGGACGAGCACGGGTTGGTGCTGATTCATGGTGTGCGTCCCGTCAGGATTGAAGGAGGTCCCACACCTGGCGGTCGCGCTCGGCGGTCCAAATGAGGGGCCAGTCGGTGCCGGAGAGCTCATCCCACAACCGCGCGACGTCGAAGGGCAGGCAGTGCTCGAAGATCGGCCAGTGCCCGAACTTCGGCGCCAACGCTGTGTGGGTCGCCTCGAACGCCTCCTTCAGAGTGCCACCACGCTTCTGGACGGTTTCGACGTGCTCGATCATGGTGGTGAGAAAGCCGCGCGTCTGCTCAATCGCCGCGCTGACGGCCTCCGCACCGCGCGCGACAGCCCCACGGCCACCCACCAGTTGTTCGGCTCCGAAGGAAGCAACGTTGTCGAGCGTCGCCGCCGCCCAGTCGCGGTGGAACGCGTCTCCGGTGTACAGCGCCGCCTGGGCCTCCACGAGGTCACCGGCGAACAGGATCTTCTGCGAGGGCAACCACGCGACGATGTCGCCGGCGGTGTGGCCGCGCCCGCAGTACTGCAATACGAGGTCACCGCGTTCACCACCGAGATCGATGGTGAACCGGTCGGTGAATGTCACCGTCGGCCAGGTGAGCCCCGGGATCGACTCGGGATCCTTGAACAGGCGAGGCATCCGCCCGAACTCCGACGCCCAGTCCTGTTTGCCACGCTCGGCGATCAGCCGGCGGGTGTTCTCGTGCGCCACGATCACCTCGGCGTCGAACGCGCTTGCACCGAGGACGCGCACTGCATGGTAATGCGACAGGATGAGGTATTTCACGGGCTTGTCCGTGTGCTTCCTGAGCTCCGCTAGCCAGTCTCGTGCTGCGGTCGGCGTCGCCAGCGCCTCGAAACAGACCAGGAAGTCCTCGCCCTCGATGGCGCCGACGTTGGGGTCGCCCTCCGCAGTCAGGGCGTATACCCCTTCTGCGAGCACCTCGAGCGTCTGCTGCTTCGCACTGATGTCCGCCGAGGACGCGAAGGGTTTGCTGGCCATGCCGATCCCATCTGTTCGGGTGACGGGGGCATCTTGGCACCCGCCGTCCAACTCGTAAAACCTTTTACGAGTTGGACCATAACCACGAGTCGTCGGCTCTGGGAAGCGCAGCCGGCATGCAGATGGGGTCGTGCCCGCTGGGCCAAGTTCCCTACCCGCTGAGCCAAGCCTGGAAGCGCACGGCGTTCCTAACGTTGCGGCGACGCTGACCCCGATGGACATCCGACGTCCTGTCGAAAGGCTCCACATGAAGAATCAGGTCTTGACCCTTGCCGCTGCTGCGACGTCAGCTTTGCTCCTCGCCGCATGCGGCAGTGGTGGTGGCTCAGGATCCGCGGACGACCCCATCGTCGTCGGCTCCATCAACGCACTCAGCGGTCCGGCAACATTTCCCGAGGCATCTGCGGCGGCGCAGGCGGTGTTCGACGGGGTCAACGCCACGGGCGGGATCCGCGGACGCAAGATCCAGTACGTCGTCGCTGACGACAAGGCGGACCCGGCGACCGCAACCCAGACGGCGCGAGACATCGTGACCAGCAAGAATGCCGTTGCCATGGTGGGCGGCGCGAGCCTGGTCGACTGTGATGTGAACGGAAAGTTCTACGAGCAGCAGAAGATCATGAGCATTGTCGGTACCGGGGTCGGGCCGGGATGCTTCAACAGCCCGGTGATGGCCCCGGTCAACGCCGGGCCCTATCTCGACTCGCAGATGACGCTGACGTTCGGCTCGGAGGAGCTGCACGTCAAGAAGATCTGTGCCTTCGTCGCGATCACCGGAGCCTCCAAGCCCGCCTATCAGTCGGCGATCGACGCCTGGACGAAGGCGACTGGCGCGAAGCTGGCCTACATCGACGACACCGTGCCCTACGGCAACGCCGACTACACGCCCCAGGCGGTGAAGGTCAAGGAGGAGGGCTGCGACGCTGTCTTCGCCAACTTCGTCGAACCGGATGCCCTGGGCATGCTCAAGGCCGCGGTGGCCCAGAACGTCACCGGGATCACTTGGCTGTTCCTGACCTCGGTGTACTCCGAGCAGTTCGCGAAGGCCGCGCCGTCGGGGCAGAAGATTTACGTGCCGGCTGAGTTCCTCCCCTTCACAGACACCAACGCGACGGCGAACAAGGACTGGCGCGAGCTCATGACCAAGCAAGGGCTTGCGCTGACGTCGTTCTCGCAGGGCGGATACCTCGCAGCCACGTACTTCGTCGACGTCCTCAAGTCGATCAAGGGCGACATCGATCGCACGTCGGTGACCGAGGCACTGAAGAAGATGGCGCCGATCGAGAACCCCATGGTCGGCACGCCATACCAGTTCGGGCCGGGCAACAGCCACCAGCCGAACCACGCCGGCTGGCCGATCGTCCTCGACAAGGGCTCGTGGCGGAACGCCGCGGACAACTGGCTCATTGTCGACCAAGGCTGAGGTGAGCAGTCGATGATCTCAGGAGCTCTGAGCGGACTGGCGTTGGGCGGCCTCTACGCCACCATCGCCGTCTGCCTGACCTTGATGGCGCAGCTCATCCGGGTCGTAAACTTCGCCCAGCTCGCGTTGGCCATGTTCGGGACCTACACAGCAGTCACGCTGGCGGACCATGGAATGCCGGCCCTTCTGGCCGTGCTTCTCGGAGTGGCCGTCGCAACGGCGGCCTCCGGCATCCTCGGTGCAGTGCTTGCACACTGGATGCCGGAGGCGGACATCACGCACCGATCCGCAGTCTCTATCGCAGCACTGCTCCTCGCGCTGTCGGCGTCGTTCATCGCCTTCGGCACGAAACCCAAGAACTTCGCGCCGCTCGTTCACGGTGCGGCGGTCGACCTCGGCGGGACGGTGGTCACGTGGATCGCCGTGGTGATGTGCCTGCTGGCGGTCGCGGTCGCGAGTGCTGCGCACCTGGTGCTGCGCAGGACCGATGCCGGAGTACTGCTCCGGGCGCTGTCGGAGCGACCGTCGACGGCAGAGCTGCTGGGGGTCCCCGCCAGGTTTCTGACCGTCGCAGTGTGGTTGTCCACCGGCGTGGTAGCGGGGGTGGCGGTCGCCCTCGTCGCGCCGACCCAGACGAACGACCAGTACTCACTGACGATGCTCGTGGTGCCATCTGCCGCCGCCGCGCTGGTCGGCGCCTTCCGGTCCATCTGGCTCTCAGTCACGGGCGGTATCGGGCTCGGCATGCTGCAGGGCGCCCTCGCCCAGTCGAACCAGCTGTCGGTCCTCAAGTTCTGGATTCCGTTCGCGGTCATCCTCGTGCTCCTGCTGTGGAGCCAGAGAAATCAGGTGTGGGATGTCGCCCGTTGATACCGGTCGCGCCGCGGCCGTTCAGGTGAGACGCGAGTCTCGCGACGCGCAGCCGGGCCGCAGTCCGCTGGCGCGGCTCGTCGGCACCTTCGACTTCGGCCAACACCCGCTCATGCCGGCCGCAGGCGCAGTGGTCGCACTGCTCCTCGCGATCGTGGCGAGTCGTGCACTCTCGCCGTACCTCGTCTTTCTGGGCATCACCGTGGTCGCAGCCGCAATCGCCCTGGTCGGCATCGGAGTCGTCTCGGGACGGGCCGGAATGATCTCCTTGTGTCAGCTCTCGTTCGCCGCGGTCGGCGCGGTCGTCGTGGCCCAGCTGAGTATCTGGCAGGCACCCGGCGGGCTCATCGTGTGGATCGCCGTCGGCGGCATAGCCTCGGGGCTCGTCGGCGTGGTCATCGGCCTCCCAGCCCTCCGGTTGCGCGGTGTCAACCTCGCCGTGGTCACTCTCGGTTTCGCGGCGGCAGTTCGACAGACCCTGGGACTCACCCAGTTCCCGGGGACCAACGACGGGCTCTTCATCAGTCGGCCGAGCGCGGCGGCATCCGACCCGGACTACTTCGTCCTGGCAGCCGCTGTCCTCATTGCCTCAGGGGTCCTGGTCGCCTATCTCGGGCGAACGCGCCTCGGTTCGAGCTGGCGCGCCGTGGCCTACTCCGAGCGAGGCACTGCGGCGGCCGGCGTCAACGTGCCCTTCGCCAAGACGTCGGCGTTCGGTCTCAGCGCGCTCCTGGCCGGGATCAGCGGCGGCGTGACCGCGGGACAGGTCGGCGTCCTCTACCCGAGCAGCTTCGAACCGACCGCATCGCTCACGCTGTACGTCCTGGCGGTAGTGGTAGGCGCGCAGGCCGTCGCCGCAGCGGTGGTCGGTGGCGTGCTCTGGGTCGGCATTCCTGAACTGCTGCGCATCTGGGGCGTTCCGCAGGACTGGGCCCTGGTGGTGTTCGGGCTCGCCGGCATCCAGGCGATCGCATCGGGCAACAGCCTCGGGGACAACCTGAGCCGGCTCCGTAGACGCCGGGCTCCAGAGGCAACGCACCTGACCGAACGAGGACCCGTGACCGCAGCACCCGCGTCGACCGCCCACTCCGAGGCGAATCGTCCGGCTCTCCGGACACCGACCGGGCGGTCAGCGACGCACGGGCCGGCCTTGTCGGCTCGCGGCATCACCTTGCGATTCGGTGCGGTGACCGCCCTCGACGATGTCGACCTCGACATACCCACTGGCGCAATCGTCGGGCTGATCGGCCCCAACGGAGCCGGGAAGTCGTCACTGGTCGATGTCCTCACCGGCTTCACCCGTTCCGAGCGCGGAGTGGTCGAGCTCGGTGGCCGTGACGTGACCGGCCTGCGACCGACGCCGCGGGCACGGGCAGGTCTGCGTCGCACCTTCCAGCAGGACCGGGTTCCGCCGGGCCTCCGGGTGGGCGCCTACGTGCGCATGGTCGCCCACGGGCGTCCTGATCGTGCGGCGATCGATGAGACGCTCGAGCACTTCGAGTGCCCGCCGGCGCATTCCCTCCTTTCCGACGTCGACCTGGCCACACGCCGCCTCGTGGAGGTGGCCGCGCACGTGTTGAGTGGTCCTCGGGTGCTCCTGCTCGACGAGCCCGCCGCGGGCCTGTCGCACGAGGAACACATCCGCTTCGGGCGCCACCTCCAGGCGGTCCCCGAACGATTCGGCACGGCGGTCCTCCTGATCGAGCACGACCTGGACATGGTCCGATCGGTCTGCACGTCACTCGTCGTCCTCGACTTCGGACGCGTGATCTCTGCCGGGACGCCAGACGTCGTCCTCAATGACCCGAAGGTGATGCGGGCCTACCTCGGGGAGGAGTCGACATGAGCGAGCTCACGCTGAAGCAGGTCTGCGTCGACCGGGCAGGTGGCCGCGTCGTCACCGACGTGTCCCTCACCGTCCGACGGGGTGAGGTGACGACACTCATCGGCCCGAACGGAGCCGGGAAGACATCCCTGCTCGAGGCCGTCTCCGGACTGGTCGACGTCGCGCGGGGTTCCATCACCTGCGACGGCCAGGAGATCACCCGGCATAGCAAGGTCGGTCGACGGGGACTGGGGATCGTGCACGTCGAGCAGGGCCGCACAGTGTTCGGCTCCCTGACGGTGACCGAGAACCTTCGCGTCGCCACGCGCTCATCCGCGGACATCAAGCGCGCCTTCGAGCTGTTCCCCGAGCTCCGCAAGCGTCATGACAGCGCGGCGACCCTCCTGTCCGGCGGAGAGCAGCAGATGCTCGTGCTCGCACGCGCGCTCGTCACCCGACCCCGCTTCCTCCTGGTCGACGAGATGTCGCTGGGACTGGCCCCGGCGGTCTTCAGGCGGCTCCTGCCACTCGTGAAGGACTTCGCCGCGGACGGTATGGGCGTGTTGCTGGTCGAACAGTTCGCACAGCTCGCTCTCGGAATCTCGACCGAGGCGGCCGTCATCACCGGAGGCCGGCTGACCTACCGGGGTCCGGCATCAGTTCTGATGGAAGACCCCGAACGGCTCCAACGCACGTATCTGGGGACGGATCATTGATCGGATGCTGTTGGTGATCTTCGGGTGGTCTGGTGATCTCGGGCTTGCGGGTGCCCGGCCGGCAGGAGTCGACCGCGCTCGTCTGTGAGGGCGGTGTCGATGGTTGGCGATGTCGGTCGGTCAATCCCGGTGGAGACGGTGCGGGCAGCGTGGGCTGCGAACCCGTCCCCGACGCCGGCGATGTGGGTCCACGACCGGCTGGCGGGAGTGTTCTGCGAGAGGACTTCGCCGGCTACCGGCGCAAGGAGGGCTAAGACGACCACGAAGCCCGCGTGGATCGGCTACCGCGACCATCAATGCGAGAGCCGTGAGACCACGTCCCGAATGTGATCGTGGGTGCAGTCACCCACCTGACTCCCGTCCAGGACACCAAATGCCGTGGAAGACCTCCACGCCGGCCTGGCCGCCAGCGGTCTCACCCCGCACGAACACCTCGTCGACCGCGGATATGTCACCCCGGAGATCGTTCACCGCGCAGACCCACGCGGTCGCCCCGGGTTCACCAAGGACGACTTCCGCATCACCTGGGACGACCACACCTGCGAGGTGATGGACGATGTCCCGCACCGACATGCCATGGGCATACAGGCTGATGACCATGTCGTCCAGACCGAGCTCGGACTCCAACGCCCGCTCCGGCACCGCCTTGACCAGCTCACCCAGCATGCTGCCCGCACCGGTCGACCGCAGCTCACCGGCCGCATTCCGCGACCATGCGGTGGACCATCGACACCGCCCGCGATCACTTGCTCCCTAGCAAGATCACGTCCGATACTTCAGGGTGATCGTGGGAACTTGTCTCACCGTGCAGGATTTTTAGCACACAGAAACAAGTTGTGCCAGACTGTGTCGCCGGTCACATCGAGGGTGCAAAGTGGACTCGAGCAATCGGACCGGGAGGTTTCGTGACGGTGGATACAACACCGCGCTCACGACATGGAGTCGAGAGCTACCTCACCTCGGACTTCCACGAGTGGCGAACGCACGTTTCCGAGAGCTTCGTTCCGCTGGAGGTGCAGACCGACCGGCCCGACTCTTTCCATGGGCAACTGCGCGCCAAGCGCATCGACCGGCTCGCCATGTTCGACATCCGCGTCAGTCAGCACTCGGTGTTCCGAACCCCGGAACTGGTAACGAATTCGAGTCGGGACTACTACAAGCTCTCGATGCAGCTACGCGGCAGCAGCTTGTTGCTCCAGGACGGCAAGGAAGCGCTGCTCACCCCCGGCGACATCTCCCTCTACGACACGACGAGGCCGTACACACTCATATCGGACGACAACATGCGGCACATCGTCTTGATGTTCCCCCGCTCCTCGATCGACCTGCCCACCGCGGACCTGGGCGAGCTGACGGCAACCAGACTGCCGGCGAACCGCGCGATGTGCCAGGTGATCAGCCCGTTCCTGCTCCGGATGGCGAAGAACTTCGAGTCGCTGAACGGCGGCGCTGCATTGCGGCTCGCACATACCACGATCGACCTGGTCACCACTCTGTTCGCGAACGAGCTCGACGTCGGATTGGAAGGGACGAACGAGCCTCGGCGAAGGCTGCTGAACCAGATCAAGAACTTCATCGAGGCGAACCTCGACGACGAATCGCTCGCGCCGCCTCAGATCGCCGCCGCGCACTACATCTCGGTGCGGCAGCTGCACCAGTTGTTCAGCACGGAGGGCATGAGCGTGTCGTCCTGGATCCGCACGCGCCGCCTGGAGCATTGTCGTCGGATGCTTGTCGACCCGGTGCACGCAGGCCGGTCCGTGTCCGAGATCGGAGCGCGCTGGGGTCTGCCCGATGCTCCGCACTTCTCCCGCGTGTTCAAGATCGCCTACGGCGTCTCACCGCGTCAGTTCCGTTCGGCGGGAATGCCAGCCACCTGACCGAAGCTCCAGGTGGCTGACTCTGGCGGGCCCGGCCTGTCTCAGCCGGCTTCCTCGGCCAGGATGAAGTCGGCGGCGCGCTCACCCACCAGGCAGGCAGGCGCATTGGTGTTGCCGCTGGTGATCCGGGGGAACACCGACGCGTCCGCGACGCGGAGCCCGCGCAACCCGTGGACCCGCAGGGTAGCGGGGTCAACCACCGCATCAGGTCCCGTGCCCATGGCGCACGTGCCGGACTGGTGGTGGTAGGTGATCACCGTTCTGCGCGCATAGTCGGCGAGCGCCTCGTCGGTCTCGACGCCAGGGCCGGGGTAGATCTCACGTGCACCCCATTCGGTGGCCAGAGCGGGCTGCTGACCGATCTCGCGGCACTTGCGCAGCGAGGCAACGAGCGTCTGGAGGTCTTTGTCCACGTCGAACACGTTGAGGTCGATGGCGATCGGGTCATCGGCGCCCGGTCCGGTCAGCGTGACCGAGCCGCGGCTCTCCGGCCGGACGAGGCCGGCCATGAGCGAGAAGCCCGAATCAGGGCCGCTCATCCATTCTTCGGAGTACATCGGCACACTGAAGTTGATCGGCTGGGTGTCGGGAGAGGCCAGCCCCTCGCGGCTGCGCCAGAAATGATGGGTCTGGGCTGCCGCCAGACCGGGGGTCGGAGGACCGACTTCGCGCGCTGTCGTCTCGAAGATCACGGGCGACAGCAGATGGTCCTGCAAGTTGCGTCCGACGCCCGGCAGGTCCAGGATCGTGTCGACACCCAGATCCCGAAGCTCCGCGGCCGGCCCGATTCCGCTGCGCAACAGGACGCGCGGAGAGTCGAGGGCCCCGGCGCACAGGACCGTCTCGGCGGCGTATGCCTCCATGGCGATGCCCTCCACGTCGACCTCGACGCCGACAACGGCCCCGTCCTCGACGATCAGCCGATTGACGCGGGCACCGGTGACGATCTTGAGGTTGTTCCGGTCCCGTACGGGCTTCAGGTACGCCTTGTAGGTGTTCCAGCGCTCGGCCCCCCGAATGTTGAACTGCATCTTCGCGACGCCGTCCAGCGTGCCGGAGTTGTAATCCGGATTGACCGCAAGGCCCGCCTGCACCGAGGCGTCGAGGATCGACTGCTGGACGGGATCCAGCTGGTAGTCGACGGTCACGTCGAGGAGCCCGGACGTGCCACGAGCACCGGCAGGCTGGCCGTCGTAGGCCTCAATTCGGCCGAAGACCGGCGCTACATCGGCCCAGCCCCACCCGCTCGCTCCCAACTTCTCCCAGTGCGCGAAGTCCTCGTCGCAGCCCCGCACCCAGATCGCGGCGTTCAGCGCATGGGACCCGCCCAGCACCTTGCCGCGGGGAAGGTGGAGCAACCGGTTCGCCGCATTCTTCTGGGGCACGGTGTAGTAGCCCCAGTCCTGGGGGCTCAACCAGAGCTCGGCGAGGCGGAGGACATCGTGGAGCGCAGGGTTGGAATCCTCGCCACCGGCCTCGAACAGAAGCACGTCACGTCCCGCGTCCACGAGTCGGCGAGCAAGGATGGCGCCCGCGGAGCCGGCTCCGACAACGATCACATCGGCCTGCAGCGTCATGGCGAGTTCTCCCGGTCAGGTCGTTTGCCTGCGCCCGGTCGTTCGACCGAGCCTGCGCTCATTCTGAGAGTGCTCAGACAGTGCCGGAAAGAGCCGCATTTGGACTGTTCGCACTACGCCAAGAGTCGTTCACATCGGGCCAAGTCAACGACCACCATGCGCTTCGAGAATCGAGATGGACATCGATCCTCGAACGGATCCCTTTCAGGCCGCGCACGTGCGGACGCCCCGGAGGCAAACCATGATCACGGCCTGCTTGGTCGGCCTGAACCCGACCGCCATCTCGGGGATCTCCGCCATCGAGACCGACGCGTGAGCGTGACCTGGCCGACCACCGTGCCGGGGCGGGTGGTCCAGCTCCTGCTCGGCCTGATCGTGACGTCGGCGGGGATCTGGCTGACCATCCGCGCCGATCTTGGTGTCGCCAGCTGGGAGGTCCTGCACATCGCCTTGGCACAGCGCCTCGGCATCGGCATCGGCACGGCCTCCATCGCGATCGGCAGCCTCCTCGTCGCGATCGTCGCCGCTCTCGGCCTCTTTCCCGGCATCGGCACGATCCTCAACGTGCTGGTGATCGGGACCTGTCTCAACCTCTTGCTCGCGACCCCGGTGCTCGCGTCGATGGGGACCGCCAGTGTGGCCGAGCGGCTGGGAGTGCTGGTTGTCGGCATCGCGGTCTTCGCGATCGGGTGCGCGATCTACGTCGGAGCACATCTCGGTTCGGGACCACGTGACGGCCTCATGCTCGCCATCCATCTCCGGCTCCCGCTGGGTGTCGGTGGTGCTCGCGTTCTGTCGGAGGGAATCGGACTCGTGATCGGCTGGTCGCTCGGGGGCCCGGCTGGTGTGGGGACGTTGCTGTTCGTGGTGGCGGCCGGCCCCATGGTGGCGCTGGCATTCAGATTCCTGGGCCTCCGACCACTGGCAGAGACCAGACCCGTCCCGCGGGCGCCATGATCGCGCAACCGAGCGAGGTGACGGGTGACGCCTGCGAAGGTCTGCAGTGCTGGCAAGCTGATCCCATGACCACGGACAAGAGCAAGTCGCCGCCGCCGATCGACGACCTCGACTTCCAGTCGTTCGTGAGGTTCGCCCTCGACCGCGCCGGCCAACTGGAGCCTCCGGTTGACACCGAAGCTGCTGCACTCGTCCTGACCCTGCACCGTGCGGCGAGCACCGTCGTTTACGACCTCGAATCGTCCGTGCACAGACCGCATGGCTGGAGCTGGGCCGGTTTCCGGTTGATGTTCGCTCTGTGGATCGTGGGCACGATGGACGCCAAGGATGCCGCTCGGATCGCGGGCATGAGTCGCCAGGCCGCGTCGAGCCAGGCCAACACCCTTGAGCGCGAAGGCCTGCTCCGCCGTACCAAGTCGCCGCACGACGGTCGCGCGGTCGCCTTCGCCCTCACCGAAGCAGGGCAGAAAGCCATCGCGGACACCTACCACGAGCACAACATCCGCGAACGCATGTGGGCGGAGCTCCTGACACCCGAAGAGCGCGCTGCCCTCACCTCGGCTCTGGGCAAGCTGCTCGACTCGGCGCCGCACCTCGAGGTACGGCGCCGGGACTGAGCCGTAACCACGTCGACCAGATCCAGGCGTGTTCAGGAGCTACACCACGGCCACGTTCAGGCAGCCGCGCAGAACGCGTATGTAGCCTTCCCCGCCCGACTCCCCGGGCCGTCGCCTGGGTCTCGACTCGCCTCGACAGGCCTCTTGAGAGTGTCTAGATGACGTCGATGACTGCGGTGACCTTGCCCAGCGCCGTCGTCCCGCGGATGACGACCTCACCGGGCGTGTTGGTTGCTCCGTCCGGCAGCGCCTGCCAGTGAACGGGGGTTGTGGTGATGGTGTTGTTTGCGGTGGTGAGCTTGCGGATGGAGGAGGGGAGGGCCGGAGGCCTACCTACCCTGGTGGTGACGTAGACGGTGTCTTCAAGGATGTGCTTGGCCTGGCTCGCGTTGTACACGTTGATCGACGTGTGCGGCTCCCAGGTGTTGGGCAACTCGGGCACGGCTCGGAACATCGGCTGGTAGCCCGCCGGCTCCCAGACCAGCACGCCGGTGCCCTGGTTGTCGACCACGTCGTTGGCGGCCTGGAAGACCCGCTGGATAGCGTCTGCCTGCCCCTGGACGGTGCGGGGGAAGGGCGAGTTGGGCAATGGCGAGCCGTCGCCGCCGGACGCGGGGTAGGCGGTCTCGGCGATGTCGATTTCATAGTCGGGGTAGGTCGTCGCGATTGTGTGCAGGTTGACATCCAGTGCGTCAGGCGAACCGTGCCACTCCGGATAGTACGAGATCGCGAGCACGTCAGGGTTCTGGCCTTTGGCCTTGACCCGGGTGAGGAACTGGCTCCAGAACTCCATCGTCTTGGCGAGCCGCCCGGCGTCGACGATCACATGGATCTCCACCTTGGTCTTCGGCGACGTATCGCGGACGGCCTTGATCCCAGCCGCGGCCAACGTGGTGAACCGGTCCCACGCCTCGTTGTAAAGCCGCTGCTCGACCGGATCGGTCGACTGCCAGTAGCGCCACAGCAGGCCGCCGCCCGGCTTCGACTGGTAGATGCCGGCCTGGTCGACGAAGTACGGCGGGTTGGTCGTGCCGATGAGGGCCGCCTCGCTGCCGTACAGGAAGCCGTTGATGATCTCATTTCCGACGGCGACCTTGTCCGGCGTGGTGCCCTGCTGGATCAGCCGGCGGAGGTAGTCGCCGGTGAAGTCGTACACCGCCTGCGTCAGATCGTCGAACTCCAACTCGGCCCAGGCGCGCGGTTTCGGTTGCTTGGCCGGGTCCGCCCAGGAGTCCGCGTAGTGGAAGTCGATGCCGAGGCCCATGCTCCGGTCCTTGATCCATCGTGCTGACTGCAGTGAGCGTTCCGGCCCCTGGCGTGGGATCGGTGTGGGTTCGCCGGTGCTTTCGTCCCTCGGCTCGTTGAAGATGCGCAGCCGGGCGTACTCCATGCCGCGGTCCTTGGCCACGTCGAGTAGGTGCGGTCCGGCGCCCCGATCGGCGGCCAGAGGGTTGACCCAGTATTCCCGGGTCTGGACGTCGTCCACCCAGGACAGGTCGGCGCCGAGGATGAGGTCGTCGCGCAGGTAGTTGAAGATCTGGATCTCGCTCACCCCGACCTTGGGGTGGCCTGGCGCGCCGGCGACCGTGAGCCGGACGAAGCGTGTTCCCGGCCGGGTGAACAGGTGCACCGCTCCCCGTGACGCGGCTCGGTCGCGGAATTTGTCGGCGATCTTGGTCCACCTGCGACCGTCGGACGAGGCCTCGATGATGTACCGGTACACCACGCCAGGGTCAGCGAAGATCACCTTGACCTTCCGCAGGTTGTCGTAGGCGCCGCCAAGGTCGACGGTCAGCTGATGTCGGGCGCTGGGGCCGTCCGCGTACCAGGACGTCGTCGGGTCTCCGTCAATGGCCAGTCGGGCGGTGGGTAAGCCGCTGCTTGCCGTGGCGGAGGCCCAGAACTTGGCGGCGATGTTGCTCTCGATCGGCTTGATGTGCGCGGTGCCAAAGGTGGCGTGCGCTGGCGCGGGCGCCGTGATCACCCCCGCCACCAGCGCGGTCACGAGCACAGTGAGTGCCGCGGTGACGCGCGTCCCATATCTATTGATCATGTTTCCTCTCGAGGTGTGCGGCTACGCGTTGGCCAAGCAGTCGGTGACGCTCAGCCTGAAGGCTGCGCGAATGGCCCCCGCCCTCCGGGCGCGGCATCTTGGTGTGGACGGACGCCATCCAGTCCGGGAGCGCTTCCATTGGGAAAGGACATGTACGTTCGTGTGCGAAATTCACGAGATTGTTCTGTGAACGTTCACAGAATCGGCATCTCGCGAGATACCCGGGCGGAGGGGGAAGCAGTGACTTCCAGGAGCGGGGCGGTGGCAGGCACGGCCGCTCTCGGGCGCAGCAGCGGACGTCCCGGTGCCCTCCTGAACCGCTCGTAGTGAGTAGTCAGCCGGCCGTGGCGCCGAGGTCGAGGTAGTCGATGTTGGGCAGTCCGGCTGCGGTGGTCGGGTCCCATCGGATGGTGTTGCCGCCGGCGTTCAGCGGGACCGTCA